>NZ_JBEXVD010000003.1:0-418037 GCF_040638655.1 Streptomyces sp. NPDC005963
GGCCCCCCTGCCTGGGGGGGGGGCCCACGGTCGTTTCTGTGTGGACCGTCGAACCGCGCGTACGCCCCGGATCCCCGACGGCCCGCTTCCCGGTGGCGGGAAACGGGCCGTCGTCGGATGCTGGCGGGAGCGGCGATCCACCCCGGGGGTCATGGGACCTCCCTTGACCCCCGGGGGCCTCGTCAGCTCAGCGACTACTGCGGCACCGCGGGCTCGGGGCGCGCTTCGCCCTCCGGGTCCTCGTGCCCCCCACCGGCCATGGCCGGCTCCTGCGCCGCGTCCCCTCGCCCACGGGCGGCGGGCACGGAAGCCCGCGCGGGTTCCGGTTCGCGCGCACTCGGCAGCACCACCGGCACCGGGGGCGGCAGCAGCTTGCGCCGGCCGGAGAGCACATAGGTGAGCGCGAAGCCGATGCCCACCACCGCCGCGCCGCCGACCGCATCGAGGATCCAGTGGTTCGCGGTACCGACGATCACGCAGAGCGTGATGAACGGATGGATCAGGCCCAGCAGCTTCATCCACAGCTTGGGCGCCAGCATCACGGCGACCACACCGCACCACAGCGACCAGCCGAAGTGGAGCGATGGCATCGCCGCGTACTGGTTGGTGACCGCCGTCATCGCACCGAACTCGGGCTTGCTCAGGTCCGCCGTCTTGTGGACGGTGTCGATGAAGCCCATCCCCGGCATCAGCCGCGGCGGTGAGAGCGGGTAGAGCCAGAAGCCCACGAGCGCCAGCAGGGTCGCGAAGGCGAGCGCGGAACGCGCCCAGCGGTAGTCGCCGGGGCGGCGGATGTAGAGCAGGGCAAGGATGATCAACGGGATGGGGAAGTGGAACGAGGTGTAGTAGAAGTTGAAGAAGGACTCCAACCACTCCACCTTCACCACGGCGTGGTTGAACCAGTGCTCGATGTCGAAGCCGAGCGCCTGCTCGATGGAGTTGATCTGACGGCCGTGCGCCCTGGCCTCGTCCACACTGCCGGTTGCCTCCAGCCTGATCCTGGAGTAGATGGAGTAGCCGGCCCGGATGACCATCAGTTCCAGCAGCAGATTGGGCCGGGTCACCACGCGCCGCCAGAACGGCAGCAGCGGCACCCGGCTCCAGCGCGACGGCGCCGGCTTCACGTACTCGGTGGGTACGGGACGCCGGAAGTGCGGGGAGGTCCTGGGCAGGAAGGGCACCGCACAGGCCGCGGCGAGCGCGGCGATCAGCACGGCGTTGTGGCGGATCGGCTCCAGCACCACCATGTTCGGCAGCAGCATCTTGCTGGGGAGGGTGACCGTCAGCACGATCAGCACGGGCCACAGCATCCGGTCGGACGCCCGCTTGCCGACCCGGCCGACGGCCGCGAGCAGCAGCCACAGCAACTGGTGCTGCCAGGTGGTGGGCGCTATGGCGATCGCCACGCACCCGGTCACGGCCACGGCGAGCAGCAGCTGGCCGTCCTGGGCGTACCGCACCGCCCTGCGCACACCGAACCACGCGACCACGGCGGCCAGGGCGAGGTAGAGCGCTATCTCCAGCGGGCCTTCGAGGCCGAAGCGCAGCAGTGCGCCGTGCAGGGACTGGTTGGCCAGTCCGTCGGGGTGGCTGCCCAGTCCGGCACCGGCGACGTGGTCGAACCAGTAGGTGACGGAGTCGCCCGGCAGGGCGGCCCAGGCCAGGGCCGTGCTGCCGGCGAAGGTGGCGGCGGAGGTGATCGCCGCCCGTCTGCGGCCGGTGAACCACAACAGCGGTACGAAGACGAGCACCGCGGGTTGCAGCGCGGCGGCCACTCCGATCAGCAGCCCCGCCACCCGTTCCTCGCGCACGGCGAGCGCGCCCAGGAGGACCAGCAGCACGGGGATGATGCTGGTCTGCCCGAGGTGGAAGCTGTTGCGCACCGGCAACGAGACCAGCAGCAGACAGACGGCCAGGGGGGCGGCCAGCAGACTGCTGCGCCGGGACACCGGCCCCGGCAGGGAGCGCGCCACCAGCAGTCCTATGCCCACGACCAGCAGGAGCGTGCCGATGGTCCACACGATGCCGAGTGCCTGCTCGGCGGTCCGGGTGAGCGGATTGAACACCAGGCCCGCGAACGGGGTGCCCGTGAACCGGTCGTCCGCGTAGAGCGAGCCGTCCAGGTGGAGGCCGCCGTCCGGGCCGATCCAGGTCTCCAGGTCCAGGAACCGCTCACCGGGCGGTTGCCGCAGGACCACCGTCGTCTGTCGTATGGCGAGGACGGCGGCCACAAGCCACAGGGCGAGCCTGGCCGCGCCCATTCTTGAGTCCGTCGTTGCACTCCCGCGCACGCTGTGCTCCGCGTTCGCCACGTCGCGCCGCGCCTCCCCTACGTTCCGTTACCATCGTGGTCATTTGGCTCACAGAGCCTTGCATTGCCCGTCCCAAGAGACTGCGGCAACCCCCTCTTTGCCTGACAGTCATCCCGTTTTGCTCGGATTTCCATCGGCGGGCGCCAGGTCGGGCGCGAAAGAGGTACGCGGGGGAACATACAAGACGTCGGACGTACGGATTGCCAGGTCGGCTCTGATACGGGCCCGAATTCGGGGTCTCGCCTACGTTTGTGTCATGACGGAAAAGTTGCCTACGGGATCACAGCGAGCGGACCACACCACCGAGGACGCGGCACAGGAGCGTTGGGAGGCGGTGGACCGCTATCTCACCGATCTGCTGGCCCCCGACGACGACGCCTTGACGACCGCGCTCACGGCGAGCGAGGCGGCGGGGTTGCCGTCGATCGCGGTCGCCGGCAACCAGGGCAAGCTGTTGCACCTGCTGGCCGCCTCGATGGGCGCGCGCACCGTCTTGGAGATCGGCACCCTGGGCGGCTACAGCACGATCTGGCTGGCGCGGGCGCTGCCCGACGGGGGCCGGCTGATCTCGCTGGAGTACAGCCCGGAGCATGCCGATGTGGCACGGGGGAACCTGGCCAGGGCGGGGCTCGACCACATCGCGGAGGTGCGCACGGGTGCGGCATTGGAGACGCTGCCGAAGCTGGCCGCCGAACCCGGAGCGGGCCCCTTCGACCTGTTCTTCATCGACGCCGACAAGAAGAACAACCCGCAGTACGTCCAGTGGGCGCTCAAGCTCTCCCGACCCGGCAGCCTGATCGTCGTCGACAACACCGTGCGCGGCGGAGCCGTGGTGGACCGGGACAGCACGGACCCGTCGGTGGTCGGCACCCGGGAGATGTACGCATGGGTGGCCCGGGAGCCGCGGTTGGACGCGACGGCGGTACAGACGGTCGGGGTGAAGGGGTACGACGGTTTCCTGCTGGCCCGGGTCCTCTCCTGACGGACGGATTCCGGGGGTCGCGCCGGCCGCTCCTCACGGGGGCTGGCGCGACTTCAGGGACGGTCCGCCCACGGTCAGGGCGCGTCGGACAGCGGCTCCTCGGGGCCCTTGGGGGCGCCCGACTGCCAGCCGGCGAACAGCGGGACCTCGCCGCTGCCGTCCATGACCGCGATGCCGAAGGGGCGGTCGAAGGCGATCGTGACGGTCGTGCGCGCAGGGGGCCGGGCCGCGCCCCGCGCCATCAGTACGGCGGTGACGGCCGCGGCCCGCACCCCGAGTTCGGCGGCCTCGACGACCGCCTCCTGGACGACCTGGCTGATCATGAGCGGTTCGGGTGACAGTGCGGAGAAGTCCGCGGTCGCCGAGGTCGCCTCGTGCACACCGAGCGCCGCGAGTTCCCCCGTGACGTCGTGGGTGGTGCGCAGCGCGAACCGGGGCAGCGCGACCACCAACTGATCGGCGGCGATCGGGGCGGCCCCGGCCCGTGGGGCCCAGGCCGCGGGGAGCACTTCGGCCGCGGACCGCCCTTCGGCACCGAGGACGAGTCGCACCCGGGCCGGTCGGCCGCCGTGGACCGGGGCACACGCGAGTTCCACGACGTACGACCCTTCGAACATCCATGCCTCGTCGCGCCTCAGCTCCCGGTGCATGGTCGGGACGGTGTGGAGTCCTCCGAGCGCATCACGGAAGGGCCGTGGCAGGGTGCGGGCGGCGTTGAAGGGCGTGGCCCAGCGCGCTTGCAGGACCAGTGCGTTGACCAGGGCCAGCACGATGGACGGATCGAGAGGGACGGGCAGCCGTTCGATGATCCCGTCGGTGGCCTCCCGTACCCAGGCGTTGATCTGCGCGGGGTCGATCGTGGTGGAGAACCCGATGTCGGGCAGGCCGGCGCGGAAGTCCTCATGGAGCGGAACGGTGCTCCACACATGGGTGGCCGTGGCGAGCGAGTCGGTCGCGGCCAGTTCGGCGGCGGCGTCGGTGGCCGCGGTGGCCGCTGGTGCTGCGGCGACGCCGAGAAGTGCGGCGAGTTCGTCGGCGGTCCTGCCCCGGGCGCCCGATGCGACGGCCGCGAGGGCCAGCCAGAGTCCGGTGGGCGAGCAGACGAATCCGCCGTCGTCGGGATTCCGCTCCTGCGCGGAGAGTTCGATCCGTTCGATCCAGCGTTCCGCCAGGTCCCGTATCGCGACGCCGTAGGTCCGCAGTCCCGTGATGTGTGCCATGGGGAGTGATCGTAGGACCCGCCGGCATCGGGGCGGCGGGGTCGTCAGCCGCGGGCGTCGGAGGCCGCCTGCTCGTCGAGGCGCCTTCTGGCGTCCGCCCAGTCGATGGGCAGGTCGGCCACCGGAGCCTCCCAGAAGGTGAACGTCGACGTCCGCATCACCGGACGGATGGCGCTCATCACGCCCCGGTGGGGTTCGGTCTGCGCGAAGGTGTAGAGCGCATCACGGTCCTCCCAGGCGGAGAGGGTGCAGAAGACGCGCTGGAACGGGTGGGCATCCAGGGAGACACCGAGGGCGCCGGGTGCTTTGCGCACTTGCTGCCAGGCGGAGACGGTCTTGAGGAGGAAGCGCGGGACGTCCTTGAGGGACCGCACTTCGAAGCGCGAGGCCATGACATAGGCGCGGGTGCCGGGACGGGCCGGGTGGGGCTTCACCCAGGGGAGAGCGGGCACGGGTATCCTCTTTCCCAGTTGGAGAGTGACACTATCCATAATAGATAGTTCCACTCTCCAGTGCCACAGGAAAGCCATCACCAAACGAAGCCAGCGCCGCAGGAAGGGTGGGGTCGATGAGGATCTCCGAGCTGAGCCGGCGCAGTGCGGTGCCCACCGCGACGATCAAGTTCTATCTGCGCGAGGGGCTCCTACCACCCGGGCGGGCCACTGCCGCGACCCAGGCGGAGTACGACGACTCGCACGTTCGACGACTCCGGCTGATACGTGCGCTGGTCGGAGTGCGCGGGTTGTCCGTCAGCGGCGCCAAGGAGGTGCTCGACGCCCTGTCCGGAGTCGAGACCGACACCCACGGCCTGCTCGGACTCGTCTTCGGTATCTGGCCGACCCCCGCCGGTCGGGCCGAATCCGCACCGCCCGATACGACCGCCGGCGCCGAAGCACCCAGCGAAGCGGCCGACCGTCAGTCCGTGGACGCCCTGATCACCGCAATGGAGTGGCGGGTCACCGAAGGAAACCCCGCCCGCGAAGTCATATCCGAGACGCTGCGGACCCTGCACTCGCTCGGGGTGGAGTACGACTGGCAGGACCTGCTGCCCTATGCGCAACTCGCCTCCCGCACCGCCGCTCTGGACCTCGATCAGCTCCAGGGACACGACGACCCGCTCGACAAAGCGGAGCGGGCCATCCTGCTGACGTTCCTGCTGGAGCCGGCGCTCCTGGCACTGCGGAGGCTCGCCCAGGAGGCGGAGTCGGCCGTGCGCCACACCAACTGACCCCCACTGCCCGACCGGGTTCGCCCCTGCCGAGCGAGACACCGCCGTGGTCCGGCGTCTGACGGAGCTCCTCGACGGCCACGCACATCACCACCCGCGCGGTGGAAGCGTCGAACGCAACTGCCCACGCCCCAAGCCCTCTTGAACGGGCGAGCGCCGCCCTGCACCCCCCGGTGCGTCCTACGCTGGACGCACCGCCGACCCGGTCGGCGATCGCTTTGGCGACGGGGGATGGAACATGTTGGCGGAGGCGCTCACGGCTGACGCAGGTGCCGGAGGTACGGCACGGGCGGGAGCGATGGCCACCGATGTCCGGGGCGAAGCCCGGGACGGAGTCGTCCGCTGGTTCCAACGGGACGCCCCCGACCGGCCGGCGGTGATCGAGGCCCAGTTGGACGGCGACGCCCACACCGTGATGACCCTGGCCGAACACCGCCGGGCCGACCTGGTGCGCGAGAAGTTGACCCTGCTGACCCGGCGGCTGAAACGGCACCCGGACGACGAAGGGGCCCTGCGGGAGCTGGTCGACCGCCTCCACGACGGGCGACCGAACACCATCACGAGCTGGCATCGGACCAACACCGCCCACGACGGCGCCACCCCGTTCGCCGCGCGGGGCGGCAATGTCGTCCACCACCAGAGCGCCCCGCCGCAGTCCACGAACGGTGGCGCGGCCCACCGGTGAACGAAGCCGCCCTGAACACCGGTCCCGGCGTCAGCCCCGGCCTAGCCGGCCGGACCACGGACGACGCTCTGGCCGCGGCGGACGAGGCCATCGCCCGATTCCGCAAGCTGGCCGCTGCCGACCCCGCGTACCGCACCATGCTGGCCGCGGTGCTGCTCCAGAGCGGGGAACTGCTGGCCCGCGTGCCCCGACCCGCCGAGGCGATCGCCCGCTGCGAGGACTCCGTGGCGCGCTACCGCATGCTCATCACCGAAGACCCCGCGCTCCTGCCCCAGTTCGCGGCGGCCCTCGCCGGGCTCGGGGACGTGCTGCACCGCGGCGGCCGACTGCGGGAGGCCCTGGCGGTGACCGAGGAGGCGGAGAACGTCCACGCCTCGCTGCGGGCGGTCGACCTCCTCGCCTTCGTCAAGGCGGCACCACAACACGCGGAACTGACCCATCACCGCGCCCGGCTCCTCGCGGAGGTCGGCAACCACCAGGAAGCTCTGACGGTCGCCGAACACGCCGTGGCCGACCTGCGGCGGCTGGTGCCCTTCGCCCCTCAGGCCCGTACGCCCCGACTGGCCACCGCCCTGCTCACCCTCGGCGGACGGCTGCACCACGTCGGACGCACCGCGGAGGCCATCACGGTGACCGAGGAGGCCGTCGACCTGTACCGGTCCCCGGCCGCCTCCCGGGCCAGACTCGCCACCTCCGTCCACACACTCGGCTCGCTGCTCGCAGCCGCCGAGCGCACCGCGGACGCCGAACCCCTCCTGACCGAGGCGCTGGAACACCACCGACGACTCGCCGAGTCCGACCCCTCGCAGTGGCTGCCCCACGTGGCCAAGGCCCTGCACGACCTCCGGGCCCTCACCGTGCGGGCCCAGGTCGCCTGGAGCACTCGACGCGAGATCGACCGACTGGCACGACAACTGCGCCGGCGACGCGACCGGACGGGCCTGTGGGAACTCACCATCGCCGTGCCCGTCGCGGACGCGGCCCGCATCGCCCGCCGCCTTCCCCGACGGTGGAACCCACCGGACCCGACCGCGGCGCCGCTCTTCGCCAAGCTGCGCGCCGCACGACCGCGTGCGCTGGCCGGAGCAGCACGGTCCACGGGCCGTAGGGCCGTCGTCCGCACCCACGACCCGATCCACAGCGCCCGCCAGCTCTCCTTCGCTCCGACGGGCCCGCTGCTCACCCTGATCACGGCCCCGGACGCGGGAACCGACCGCGTCCACCTGCTCGACACCACCACCGGACAGCGCACCCTGCTCTACTCAGGCCCCGCCGGCCACGGCTCCTTCACCACCCTGCCATCGGGCGAAGTGGTGGCGATCCGCACACCCTGGCTCGGCCGTTCCGCCGCCAGGGCGGTGCAGGCCCCCCGGCACGGACCGTGGGAGCTCGTGCAGTACGCGGCCGGTCGCACCGAGCGCCTCGGCAGCGGGCCGCTCTTCGACGGAGCACGCGCCGTGGCGATCGACGACGGCTATGTGATCGGACTGCGTCCGCGCTCGGCCGCGCTGCTCGGCCATCCCGGCGCGCCCCTGCGCAGGGTCGATCTGGCCTCCTTCGGCCTGGGCCGCGGCGATGTGGTGGCGGCGGACCCGACCGGAACCCGGCTGGCCTTCGCGGACGGCCCGTCGGTGGTGCTCACCGACTCCGCCCTGACCACGGCGCTGGCCCGCGGAACCGCGCCCCCCGACCACGGACATGTGGAGGAGCTGGTGTTCGTCTCCAGCGATGAACTGGTCTCCGTGGGAGATCGCGGCAGCGTCTTCCTGTGGCAGGTGGTGGACGGACGGCTGCTGGTGGTCGCAGCGACGGAGAAGGCGCCAAGGCTGCGCCATCTGTTCGCCGTGCCCTCCTGGCGCACGGTCGGCGGTTGGGCACCGGGCGAGCAGCGCGCCCACTGCTACGAGACCGCAACCCTGACGCCACGGGACCTGCCGCGCCCGAGCCCGCGCCCGCCACTGGCCGTCGCCGCCTCATCCGACGGCCGCCGTCTCGCCTACGCGACCGGAGGCGGCTTCGGGCGCAAGAACAAGGGTGCGGCACTCACCGTGCACGATCTGCTGCACCCGTCCGCCGTCTGGGAACGACCGTTGGCCGCGCTCACCACGGCCGAACTGGAACCGTCCTGGGGCGCGGTGCAGTCGCTGCCGCCCGACCAGCGCGAGCTGCTGCTCCTGACCCGTGCGGCCGTGGAGCACCGGGGCACGGTACGGACCCCGGGGTGAGGGAGCTCACGGCACCGGACCGCGACAACGAACCGGGAGCGCATCCGGAGCCCGCAGAACGAGAACCCGCTCGCAGCGCACCGCCACCTCACGGAACTGCTGGTGCGGGCGGGCCACCATGAAGGGGAGACGGTCGCCATGACCTGCCTTGTCGACGATCTGACCGAAGGGGTGGCCACGGCGCCGCCCGGCCAGGATCGAACGCCCGGATGCTGAAGTCCCGAAGGCTCGCCGACATCGACCGAGCCGCTGGATCGGAGTACTGAACGGCTGGCAGTCAAAGGCCGAGCCGGGTCCGACGCCCAGACACCCCTCAGTCGACTTTCAGCGGCCGATCCGCACCGTCGTACACCTGTCCTGTCACAGCGTCTACGCGCCACAGTTCCGTCATCTCCGACGCCTCCGGATCGGGGTTCGGAACACGCGCGCCGATCGACAGGTTCACCAGCCACTCAGATCGCCACGTGCCCTTCCGTTCGACCCCCTTGAGCGTGAACGCTTTGGCCCGGAGATCGTCCGCGATGCCCTCCGCCCGGGGACCAAGCCGGGAGATCATCGCGGCCCGCGCCGCCTTCTCTGCCTGTCCGGCGCTCACTTTCGCCTTGTCGAGCGTCAACCGCTTGGGGCCGAGCGTCACGTCCACCTGTGAAACGTGCCCGGTCCTGTCGATCTGCACGTCCAGCATCCGCGGCATCAGCACGCCGTCGTGAACCCAGCGCCAACTGGTCATCCACCCCAGCTCCGCCTTCCCGCCCACCGGATACGTCTTGTGCTCAACCGCGTCGGCCCCCCATGGATAGCGCTCACGCATGTACGACAGCGCGATGTTGTACGCCTCTTGCTCGTTGGACGGTGCCTTCGCCCCTGGAACGGGATACCCCATGACGCTGGGACGGTCGCTGTCCTTCAGGAGCACGTTCAGGTGCCTCTTGTCCGGCCAGGACAGGGTGCCACTACTGAACGCCTTCGGGTGCCTCTTGTCCCGGCTGAGCAGGATGAAAACAACGTTCCTGCACGGCGCCCCGACACACGGCTGGTCCTGCACGCGGCCCAGCGCGTACCGATCGCCGAACGCTTCTTCCACCACCTTCTCGACGGCCCGCACTTGGCTGGAGTCCGCAGCCGACAGACCCGTGCCGTCCACGTGCGAGAAGGTCAGCATCGGGCGGGCCACGCCCACCCCCAGCACCAGCAACACCGCGGAGGCGATCAACGACGCCTTCGTACCGGCACGCCAGTCGAGCGGCATGCGCCTGGCCAGGACAGAAGCGGCAACCGCCAGTCCCACTAAGCCGCCGAGGATGTTCATCTGCGCGTCCGAGCTGTCACACACCCGCCCCAGACCGCTCACCTCGGCCTGGGTGAACTCGATGGCCAAGGGCAACGTCACAATGCCTATGAGCGCGGGCAGCGGTCGGCGCGAGGCAAGCAGGGCGAAGATCCCGAGTGGGACCGTCATGGCGAGATTCCATAACCCTTGCGTCGCCTGGAAGGGCTGCGTGAAGTCGTGGTTGATGACGCATTGACCGCTGGCCCTGCCGCTGCCCATAAAGGTGACACCGAGCACACCGGTGAGCGTGGCGACAAGCCCGGCCCACCACCCAGCGCAGGGGTTGCCCAATCGGACGGAGATCCACCATGTGAACCCTCCCAAGGCCAGGGCTATGAGCACGAGGGCGGCTAAGTATCCGTAGTGGTTCTGGAAGATCGCGGTGAACACGGGTGATTTCCTTGCCGGGGTCAGGCCGTGGGGCGGCGAAGGGGCCCCACCCGAAGGACGGGACCCCTAGCGTTACGGACTTCAGCAGTGCGCGGCCGGAGTCTGGTAGGTGCCTCCGCTGTACTGAAGTACTCCGGTGCTGTTGTAGCAGCGGTAGTCCCCGAACTTAGACCAGTTCTTCGTCGTGGTCTGACCGGAACTGATCGTGAAGTAGGAGGAGTAGGTGGTACTACCGCTCATGGTGTAGCCGAGGCGAATGCTGACCGCGGATCCGCCGGACTTGTAGTAGATGGTGCGAATACCGGTGTAGGGATAGTCGTCCCACTTACCGTGGGTCAGGATCCCGTTGGAGAGACTGGTACATCTGTGCGACGGTGAGCCGCCAGCAGTGTAACCGGATGAACTGCAGTAGCTGTTGGCCGATGCGGCAGGCGCGCTGAACATGATGGTGCCTGCGGCGAGGGCGCAGGCGAGCGTTGCGGCACTGGTCTTGGATCGCACTCTTTCGTTCCTCTCACGTTTTGACGTCAGGCACTTCAGCACATGAAATCCGTACTGGAGGTTCAAGGCGCTGACTGAATTTTCCCGATGGACCCAGGGGAGGGCCTCGAGAGGAGATGAACACGCCACGCACCAAAAGGCCACCAATCACGCGACCAATGACTGGAACGGAATACCGGGCCAGACACCTTTGGCCAGAAGTCGTTCCGCGCACCACATAACGGAACAAAATCGTCCGCGTGATAATTGCGTGTGCTGAATCAGAATTCACCTCGCCCAGCGACGCCGGCATTTACCCAGGAACCTGGGCGCGAGAAGAAGGGGCCGATCAAACGGATCCGCTGTGGCACCCCCACCGGTAGCGCCGCCCGAGTCCGACGGGCTCAACTCCCATGCCACGATCGGTCCCTTGAGGACCCATCCGCAGGGCAGAGCATGTCCGTCGACATTCCGGGCATCCCACGAGTTACACATCCGGTGCCTTCAGAGCGTCGTGCCGCTCACCGGACCCACGGATGTCGGCCAGGGCGGTGGCGGTACCCGCGGGCCACCCTCACGGCGCCCTGCCCGACCGATGTAGGAGACTGCACGCATGTGATCAAAGGTCGGGCTCGCTGCTCGGCCGTGCGTCTCCCGAGAGGTGGTCCTGTGGCCAGCGTGGTAAAGATCAATGTTCTGACCGTCCCCACCGAACAGCGCGAGGTGTTGGAGAAGAGGTTCGCCGCACGAGCGGGGGCGGTGGAAAACGCCGATGGTTTCGAGTGGTTCGAACTGCTGCGTCCGCTGGAGGGCACCGACCAGTACCTCGTCTACACCCGTTGGCGCAGCGAAGCGGACTTCGAAGCGTGGATGGCAGGCTCGATGCGCGGAGCCCACGGCCAGGAGGGCGAGGCTCGAAAGCCGGCCGCGACCGGGTCTACGGTGTGGTCTTTCGAGGTGGTCCAGACAGCCGCGCCCCGCTCCACGGACGCTGCGGGCTGATATCGGTGGCGGCGGGCAGACCTCCGATATCGAATGCCCGCCGCCGAAGAGATCCGCACAGAGGCAACACCGGACAGGATCATGACGATGTCCTGAAGGCCGGGTTCGGACCTTGGACAGGAGGTCGCCCCGTGCAGTGCCAGGCACGATGGGCACCAACCGGAAGCAATCTGGATCCTGCCGCACCCCTTGCCGAATCACTCGGTGATAAGAACTGTCGGGTCGAATTCACGATCCCGAGAACGGATCTCTTCACTGCTCACTGTTGAACTGCCGTTGCCGTTGCCGTCGCCCAGAGATGTGGGGTGGGCCATGGCTACGGCAACACAAGCCCAGAATCGCATTCGCGACGTTTAAACCTCGATGCAGGGACGTGTAATCCACGGCAGCGCAATCCGATGCTCTTCGCTTTTCACGCCGCTCCTGCGGAAAGGACGCCGGATTCGATCCATCCGCCATCCTCCTGGCCTGCAAAATTCGGCGAGGGAAAATAGCGAAGGAGCATGATTCCATTGGCGCGCCCCGTTCGCTATATGCCGAACCATGGTGCTTCATCGCCCGCACGGAAGCAAGGGTTCGCCCAGTGATGGGCAAAGGGGCGTTCGCCGCAGGTCCCGATGAAAGTCGCTGGCCCGCAGCACAGGAGAGCAGATACACAGGGGCATGACGTCTTGGTCCTTCACCCCCGAAGCCTTCGACTCCCCCGCGGCCGGCAGCCTGCGCCACGACTACTACACAGAGGTCGCCAGCCGTTACTGGAAGCGGCCCGCGACCGCTGCGGAGATCGCTGAAGGACTCAGGGGCGACGGCGTCGAACTGCTCGCCCCGCCCACCGGGCAGTTCGTGGTGGGACGGTTCGACCGGGCGCCGGCGGCCTGTGGTGGCGTGTTGATGTTGGATGCGGAACGCGCCGAGCTGACCCGGGTGTATCTGCGGCCGGCGCTTCGTGGGCGACAGGGCGGGCGGCTGCTGTTGGCGGCGCTGGAGGAGGAGGCGCGGGGGCTGGGGGCACGGCGCATGGTGCTCAACACCCGGCTCGATCTCGTCGAGGCACGAAGGCTCTACCTCCGGCAGGGCTACCGGGAGATCCCGGCGTACTGCACCGGTCCGTATATGGACGTCTGGTACGGCAAGGAGCTGTGAGTCCGCACCTGCTCAGGGTGCGCGGTGGTCGCGCTTGGGACCGGGGCCCTGGGGGCGTTCCTCGTCCGATCCGCAGAGTTCGGCGTTCAACTGCTCGACCAGTTGCACCAGGTCCGTGGGCCGGTCGGGTCCCCACCAGTCCCCGAGCAGATCGGCCAGGGACTCCTCCCGGGCCTTCGCGAGCCGTACGGCCGTCTCCAGTCCCTTCTCGGTGAGCAGTAGTTGTACGCCTTCGCGGTGGGCGAGTTCCCGCTCCTCCAACTGGCGGGAGGCGTCGGTGATGACGGTCAACGGGACGGGGGTGGTGTCGGCGAGGACGCCCGGTTCGACGGTTCCGTGGCGGCGGATGCGCAGCAGCAGCCAACTGGAGGCGGGCAGGAGATCGTAGCCCGCGCGTTGGGTGATCTTCTCGTACACATGGCGTCTGCCCTCGCGGGAGCCGAGCACCGACAGGGCGCGGGCGACTTCTTCGTGGGAGGAGCGCTGTACGGGGTTGGAGGCGAGGGTCTGGCTGGGTTCGGGGGCGGTGACCGAGCCGCGCAGCCGGTCCTCCTTGAGGAACCAGGCGGTGATGAAGGCGACGAGGACGACGGGCACCGCGTACAGGAAGACGTCCGTGATGGAGGACGCGAAGGCGTGCAGCGCCGATGCGCGCAGTCCGGCGGGGAGTTCGGCGATGGTGCGCGGGTCGGCGGCGAGGTCTCCGGCGCGGGCGCCGGGTGGGACGTCTTGGCCGCGTAGGGCCGCGGTGAGGTTGCGTTCGAGCCGGCTGGTGAAGATCGTGCCGAAGATGGCGACGCCGAAGGACGCACCGATGGAGCGGAAGAAGGTGGCGCCCGAGGTGGCAACCCCCAGGTCTTCGTAGGGGACGGAGTTCTGCACCACGAGGACCAGCACCTGCATGACCAGGCCGAGCCCGGTGCCGAAGACGAAGAAGTACGCGCTCATCTCCCAGGTGGAGCTGAATTCGGTGAGCCGGTGCAGCAGCAGGAGTCCGATCGCGGTGATGCCGGTGCCTGCGATGGGGAAGACCTTCCAGCGGCCGGTGCGGCTGACGATCTGCCCGGAGGCGGTGGAGGCGATCAGCAGTCCCAACACCATCGGCAGCATATGGACGCCGGACATGGTGGGGGTGACGCCCTGGACGATCTGGAGGAACGTCGGCAGATAGGTCATCGCGCCGAACATGGCGAAGCCCACCACGAAGCTGATGACCGCGACCAGTGTGAAGGTGCGGATGTGGAAGAGCTTCAGCGGGAGCACGGGCTCCGCGGCCCTGCGCTCCACCAGGACGAACAGGACCAGGAGGACGGCGCCGAGGACGGCGAGGGAGACGATCTGCGGTGAGCCCCAGCCCCAGGTGGTGCCGCCGAGCGAGGCGACGAGGACCAGGCAGGTGGCCACGGAGGCGATGAGGAAGGTGCCCAGGTAGTCGATGGTGTGCCGGGTGGGGCGGGCGGGGATGTGGAGTACGGCCGCGATGACGCAGAGCGCCACCACGCCGATGGGCAGGTTGATGTAGAAGACCCAGCGCCAGCTGAGGTGCTGGGTGAAGAAGCCGCCGAGGAGCGGGCCGAGCACGCTGGTGGTGCCGAAGACCGCACCGAAGAGTCCCTGGTACTTGCCGCGTTCGCGCGGCGACACGATGTCGCCGACGATCGCCATCGAGAGGACGATCAGTCCGCCGCCGCCCAGCCCCTGGAGCGCGCGGAAGCCGATGAGCTGGGCCATGTTCTGGGCGACTCCGCAGAGCGCGGAGCCGATGAGGAAGATCACGATCGCCGATTGGAAGAGCTTCTTGCGGCCGTACTGGTCGCCGAGCTTGCCCCACAGGGGGGTCGCCGCGGTGGAGGCGAGCATGTAGGCGGTGACCACCCAGGAGAGGTGGTCGAGGCCGCCGAGTTCACTGACGATGGTAGGCAGTGCGGTGGAGACGATGGTCTGGTCGAGTGCAGCCAGCAGCAGACCGAGCAGGAGCGCGCCGATGGCGACCAGCACCTGTCGGCGGTTCTGGCCCTCGCCGGGGGCGGGGCTCGTGGGCGTGGTGCTCACTTCCTGAGCCATGCCGTTCTCCTCAGGGTCCGCGTCCTTCCCATCGTGGTGGGTGCGTGCGCATCTGGCCTGCGGGGTTGGGCCGGGGGTGGCGGGTGCGGGAGCTGTTTTGTACCATGCATAAACAAAATGGTTCGCGGGCCCGCTCCCCGATCGAGGGGGCGACCGAGCCCCGATGCGCCCTTTCCGCACCACCACCACGGAGCACGGAGTACATCGAATGCCGGCACCAACCACCACCCTCACCGCCCGGGCCCTCCTGCTCGACATGGACGGCACCCTCGTGAACTCGGACGCGGTGGTGGAGCGCTACTGGCGCATCTGGGCCCTGGAACACGGTCTGGACCCGGAGCGGGCGCTGAAGGTCGTCCACGGTCGGCAGGGGTACGCCACGATGGCGGAGTTGCTGCCGGACCGGCCGATGGCGGAGAACCACGCCGAGAACGCGGTGATGCTGGAGCGCGAGACCGCCGACATGGACGGGGTCGTGCCGGTGCCGGGTGCCGGAGCGTTCCTCGCGGCGATAGCCGCGGCGCCGCACGCCCTGGTGACCTCGGCCGACCGGCCGCTCGCCGAAGCCAGGATGGCCGCCGCCGGGCTGCCGATGCCGAGCGTTCGGGTGACGGCCGAGGACGTGAGCGCCAGCAAGCCCGACCCCGAGGGCTTTGCGAAAGGTGCCGCGGAGTTGGGATTCACCGCGGCGCAGTGCGTGGTCTTCGAGGACTCCGAGGCCGGGATCCTCGCCGCTCGGGCGGCGGGGATGCGGGTGGTGGGAGTGGGCGAACGAGCCGGGGCGCTGGACCCTGATCTCCACGTCACCGATCTGAGTCAGCTCGAAGTGACGTTCCGGGACGGTGTGATCACCATGGTCGGCGTCCGCGGCACGGACTGAACCCGGCTGAATCTGGCTGAATCTGGATGAACCAGTCTTAATCCGACTGAATCTGGCGGCGTACCCATCGAGCCCATGCCGGGGGCTCGCCCGTACGACCACAGTGCCCCGGGACCGTACGGTCCCGGGGCACTGTCGGCTCGATCCCCGGATCGGCCCCGGGTCATCTGCCACTGGTCACACGTCGGACTGCTAGGACGCGTTCTTCACCGTGCCGGTGTAGTACGCGCCGGGCACCGGGTTCCAGTTCCGGTCGTACTGGAAGAACCTCAGCCGTGTGGTCTCGTCCGCTTCGCTGACCGTGTCCGTGATGGTGGGCACCGTCACCTCGGCGGTCTTCTTCCCCGGGAGGATGATGGCCCCCAACCATGGATCGTCCGCGACCTTGGCCAACGGCCGTTCCGGGGTGGCCGACCCCCCGAACTGCCGGTCGATCCACGCGGGGTCGACGTCGAGGGTGGAGAGGGCCGGTCCGCTGGTCACCGGCTGGATGGAGAATCCGGTGACCACATCGGCGTCGGCGACCGCAGAGGCGGACACGCGCCACTTCAGCACGCCGCCCTCGGTCACCCGAGGCGCGACCGGGGTGACCGTGATCTTGGGCATCGGGTCGTCGTCCAACACCGTCACCCCACCGAAGTAGGAACCGATGGCGGCGCCCCGCACTGCCTTGACCGCCAACATGTTCCAGATGTCGTACCCGTAACGGGTGTTGCCCTTCACCTTGATCGGGACGTTGATCGAGTGGGTGCCCGCGGTGACCGTCACCGTCTTGCTGGTGAGCTTGTCGGTGGCCAGATCCCTGATGAACAGTCGGATCTGTCCGCTGCCCTTGCCGGTGACCTTCGCCGGGATCTGGTAGGTCCGCTCCCCCGAGTTGCCCTCCTTGACGCGGAGCATCCCGATGTCCACCCGGGGCAGTTCGAGCGGCGCCACGGCCGGGGTGCCGGGGCGCCAGCCCCAGGCGTCCACCAGCCACGCCCGCCCGGACGTGGTACGCGGAGTGAGCTCCAGGGTCTTCAACTGCTTCAGGTTGAGCCCGGCCTTCACCGCCGCGGTCAGCGGTACGCGGACCTCGCGCCCCCAGTGAGCGGAGGTGCGGTTCGTCCCCGGCAGTCCGTCGACGGTGGCGCGCCCGAGGGTCGCCTTGCGGCCCGCGGTGTCGGTCACGGTGACGTCCACCTTGGTGCCGGTGGTGTTGGGCGGCACGATCAGACGCAGCGCCAGCGACTCGGCGCCGGCCACGGAGACCGGACGTGCAGGAGTCATCCGTACCGGGGTGCCGGCCTTGGACCAGTTGAGGGCGACGGACTGGCGACCGGGTTCGGGCGAGACCACGAACTCGGCGAAGTGCGGTGACGACCCGGACTCGTTCGGGCTGAGGCAGGCCGTCTTCGCGCGGTGGTCGACCTGGTTGCACAGTCGGCCACCGGTGACGGCGATCGAGGAGTCCGGCACGACGAACGGTGTGCGGTTGCCGCCGACCGCGTGGGTGAGCACCCGTGCGGGATCCGCCGACGGTGCGCGCAGGTTCGAGCCGTCCAGCAGCGGACGCACCCGGTCGTCACCCCCCACGAACAGTCGGGCAGCCGCCGCGATGTAGGTGGAGCCGGACTTCTGCTGCTGCGTCGGCGTCAACCGGTGCGCCGAGGTGCCGAGCGCACACACGGCGTCCGGCTTCTCGCCGGGCTCCGGAGGATAGAAGTCGTCGTCGGCCGGCGCCTCGGCCTGTCCCGGCGTCCACTCGGTGTTGAAGTAGTTGTGGTTGGCGCCGATGACGTACACCGAGCTGTGGAGGGAGGCGCCCCGGCCGGTGCCGCGGGTGCCGTCCGCGTAGATCTGGCCCTGGAGGTCGGACACATCGCCGTCGCAGCCGGGCAGAATCGTCATGGAGGGCACGTCGGGGGCCGGGTTGTGGCCGAAGACGGTGGGGCCGATGAGGACCGTGCCGCGGATGCGCCAGCGCGCCGGACCCCGGTAGCCGTCTTCGGCGGCCGGAGGCTTGTAGCGGCTGTCGAGCGCGGCGCGGTTGACTCCTTCGCCGCCTCGGGAGTGACCGACCAGCAGCACCCGGTTGAGATCGGCGGGCGCACCGGCCCGTACCGCCGCCGGCGCCTTGGCCGGGGCAGCACCCCACTCGGCCCAGCGGGCGAGGTGCAGCCGCACCAGGGACGAGCGGGCCTGCGCACCGGCGTCCTCGACCATCGCGTCCTGCGCGTTGATGCCGTTGGCGGAGATGGACACCGTCACATAGCCCTGGGAGGCGAGGAGCTTCTGGTCGTGGAGGTAGCCCCGGTAGCTCGGCACCGCCTTGAACCCGGTCTCGCACGGCCAGGACATGCTGATCTCGCCCTTGGCGTCGTAACAGGTGAAGTGACGGCCGTGCAGGAAGAGGGCGACCGGCCTGCGACCGGGGGCGTCGGTGGGTGACACCACCGTGGCGCGCATCTCGATCGGGTTGGTGTAGCCGGGCAGCCGCACCGAGTTGAGGGCGTACTCGCCGCTCGTGGTGCGGTACGTGCCGGGGACACCCGGGTCGACGGGGTTCGCCGGGAGGGGCGCGGCCGGCTTCGTCGGCGCGGCGGAGCGGCGGGCGTCGGCACCCTCGGGCGCTGCGGCGGCGTCGAGGCGGCGACCGGCGGCCAGCACCTTGAGCTCCTCGGACGCTCCGATCCGGATGCCCCCCAGGTCGAGCCGGAAGCTGCGCTGGTCCTTCGTCGGAACGGGGCTGCCGAGGAAGCGGTTCCCGGCGTGGAATTCGATACGGGCGTTGCCCACGGGCACCGGTTCGGTCGACGTCCAGACCAACTGCTTCTCGGCGCCCGTGCCGGTTATCTCCCAGCCGTCGGGGAGCGGGTTCCCCGGACTGCCCGGTGGTGCGGACGATATGAGACCGGTGGGTCGTTGCGCTTGTGTCGTCCCCGGTGCGGCGTGCGCCAGCCCCGGTACCCCCACCGCAAGAGTGATCACCGCAATGGCGGCCGTCACCCTGCGCGAAACACGGTTCAAGGTGGTCCTCCTCCTCGTCGGTCGTGCCCGAACACCCCGGGAACGCCCGGGGTCCTCGTTGTCACAGGACGGGGAACGGTGGTGGGCGGTTGCCTCGCGGCGCACACTGTGGCTGTAAGGAAACCTGCACGTCACGGACAGATTGCGGACAGCGCACCGGAATGTGTTCATCCGTTGACGAGGGTTCAGGTCCGGTGGGAGTGGCACCGCATGACGGGTCTGCCGACAGCAGATTCCCGTTCCCGTTCGATGCCGACGCTGTTTCACTGGGGCGATGGAGATCCTCGTACTGGGCGGCACGGCATGGGTGGGGCGGGAGTTGTCCCGACAGGCACTCGTGCGCGGGCATCGGGTGACGTGTCTCGCCCGCGGTGAAAGCGGAGCCGTCGCCGGTGGCGCCACCCTGATCGGCGCCGACCGGCGTGACCCCTCGGCGTACCGGGCCCTGTTGGACCGCACCTGGGATGCGGTCTTCGAGGTGTCGTGGCAGCCGGGGTTCGTCCGCGACGCACTCGACCGTCTCGCGGACCGGGCACGGCACTGGACGTACGTCTCTTCGATCAGCGCCTATGCATCACATGCCGCACCGGGCGCCGATGAGTCCGCGGCGCTGCTCGCACCCACCGATCGCAGCACGGTCGATCGGGACGCGTACGGCGAGGCCAAGGTCGCCTGTGAGCGGGCCTCGGCCGATGCGGTGGGCGACCGGCTGCTGGTGGCACGCGCCGGACTGATCGGGGGTCCCGGCGATCACAGCTGTCGGTCCGGCTACTGGGTGGCCCGTGCCGCCCGGGACCCGCACGGACCGATGCTGGTGCCGGACACCCCCGCCCTGCCGACCCAGGTGGTCGACGTACGGGACCTGGCGGCCTGGCTGCTCGACGCCGCGGAGGCGAGGACGACCGGCACCTTCGACGCGGTGGGCCCGATCGTGCCCTTCGGGGAGTGGATCGCACTGTCCCGTGCGGCGGGTGGACACACCGGCCCGGTGGTCGCCGCCGACTCGGCCTGGCTGCTGGCCCAGGGGGTGGCCGAGTACATGGGGCCCGAGTCCCTGCCGCTCTGGCTGGTCGCACCGGGCTGGGAAGGGTGGTCGGCCCGGAGCGGTTCGGCGGCGGACCGAGCGGGGTTGCGGCATCGCCCCCGGGCGGACGTACTGGCCGACACACTGCGCTGGGAGCGGGAACAGGGTCTGGACCGGCCGCGCCGCGCGGGGCTCAGCGCCCCTCGCGAGCGGGCGCTGCTCGACGCGAGCCAGCTGCATTGACCTGCGGGGTTGTTGACCCGGCGGATGGTTCCGGCCGTTCCGCGGCACCCGAAACGCGATGTCGTTTTCCCGCCAGCACCAGTGGCCTCGCTCGGGAGAGGGTCGACGAAGGCCCGGGCTTCTGATCTCGGGTCCGTCCGTCTCGTTCCCTGCGAAAGGCACAGCACATGCATGTCGTCCCCGGGCTCAAGGTCCTCTACTTCGGAACTCCGGTGGTGCTGATCAGCTCGCTCAACGAGGACGGCACGGCGAACCTGGCGCCGATGTCCTCGGCGTGGTGGCTGGGCCAATCCTGCATGATCGGTCTCGGGAACAACGCCCAGACCACCGCCAACCTCCTCAGGGAGGGCGAGTGCGTGCTCAATCTGCCCTCGTCGGCGATGGTCGATGCCGTCGACCGCATCGCGCTCACCACCGGGAAGCCGGCCGTAGCGGACTACAAGGTGCAGCAGGGCTACCGCTATGAGCCAGACAAGTTCTCGACCGCTCAGCTGACCGAGCAGGCATCGGACCTGGTCCGGGCTCCCAGGGTCATGGAGTGTCCGGTCCAGTTGGAGTGCCGTGTCGTCTCGTCGCACCCCTTCGGCGGTACCGCGTCGCGCGTCACCGCGTTCGAACTCGAAGTCCTTCGTGCGCATGTCGAGGAGGACCTGGTGATCCCGGGGACGCACTATGTGGACCCGCTCGGCTGGGACCCGTTGATCATGAAGTTCTGTGAGTTCTTCGGCGGTGGGGACAACGTTCATCCGTCGAGGCTCGCCGAGGGCTGGAAGATGCCGCACCGACTCCCGACGCCGACCGGCTGAGCCCGCGCCCGGGTGCCATCACCGCGTGATGGCACCCGGGCACCCCACGAAGCTCCGCACGAAGGGAGCGCCGGAGGAAACGCTGAAGGAAGCGTCACCCCATGAGTGCCTCGTAGAGACTGAATCCGGCCAGCGCCAGCATCAGACCGGCCGCCACCTTGGTGATCAACCGCAGCGGCACGTACTTCATCAGCGTCCGCCCGCCCAGGATGCCGATGCCCGCCACCGCCCAGAGCGCCAGCACCGCACCCAGGCCCACCGAGACGGGGTCGTCGTAGCGGGCCGCCAGGTTGGCCGTCATGATCTGGGTGAGGTCGCCGAACTCGGCGACCAGGATCAGCATGAAACCGGCCCCGGACACCTTCCAGAACGACTGGTCGGTGGGAGCCTTGATGGTCTCCTCCTCGTCGTCGCTCTTCTTCAGGAGCAGGATCAGTGCCCCTGCCAGGAACAGGAGGCCGACGACGGCCTGGACCAGTCGTTGCGGAAGCAGGGTGAGCACACTGCCGGCGGCGATGGCCAGCGCCACATGGACGGCGAAGGCTGCGGCGACGCCGACGAAGACATAGGAGGCCCGGTAGCGGGTGCCGAGCATCAGTCCGGCGAGGGCGGTCTTGTCGGGGAGTTCGGCCAGGAAAACGACGCCGAAGGTGATCGCCATGATGGTGAAGCTGATCACGGATGGTTCCTCTATCGGTCGGGCTGCCCGCGCCGAGAGACCAATCTCCGTTCAAGGGGTCGCTTCGGCACGGCAGCGTCAATAGGACACTGCGGCCGAAGGTCTCGCTGGCGGAAACCGGACCGATGGACCGGGAACCGCCTCCGGGCGCCGGCCAGGCACAGGGCCCGGCAGTATGTCGACGTTCCGGCGAAGAGCTACTCCCCTTCTGCTCCCCCCAGGGTACGTCACGCCCCCGCGCGGGCTCATGCCCGTACGTCTCGGTGGACCGCGCCCCGGGCGACCAGTTCCAGCACCACTGCGACGGCGATCGACTGCACCGCCATCAGTCCCACCAGGACGAACAGCTGTACGGCCCCGGCGAGCAGCGGTGATGCGCCACCCAGGAGCATCCCGACGAAGGCGCCGGGGAGTGTGACGAGTCCCACGGTCCGGGTCTGGTCGAGTCCCGGCAGCAGCGCTTCCGCGGCCGGGGTGCGGGCGACTTCCAGCCGGGCGTCACGGTCGAGGAGCCCGAGCGCCATGCCCGCCTCGACCTCGCCGTGTCGCAGGCCGATCTCGTCCAGCGCCCGTCGCCCTGCCAGAACGGTCGCCGTCAGTGCGCCCCCGATCAGGATGCCGGCGACGGGGATGAGCGCGATCCCCTTCAGCGGTACGAGCCCGGTGAGCAGCAGCGCGCCCACCACGGGGAAGACACCCGCCGCGATCGGCAGCCCGGCCCACCACCAGGTGCCGTTGGCGGTGATGCGCCGGCCCGCGGTGCGTGCGGCGACGGCGTACATCAGCGCGACGAAGGACAGCAGCAGGGGCAGCGAGCGCACGACGGCGCCGATGACCAGGGAGACCGCGGCGAGTTGGGCCGCCGCCCGCACTCCGGCGATGACGATGTCGCGGGAGCGTCCGAGATGGGCGAGTGCGGCGACGGTCGCCGCCACGGCGAGCAGGACGGCCAGAACAGCCCCGAACGTGATGTTGACCGGCAGCAGCACGCGGCAACCTTACGCCGGCTCACGACTGATGGCGGGGCATCAGCCCTTGATTTGACGTGGGCATGTCGTCACGCTGAAGTGCGGACGTCCGCCCCCGCACCACCCGGACGCCCCACCTGGGCCGCACCCTCCGGCCGAGGTCCCCCCATGCAGCAGGAGTTCACATGTCCCTTCGCTACGCGCGTCGCTCACGCCGCCCCTCCCGCACCGCGCTGCTCGGCTCGGCCGGAGTGCTCGCCCTCGCGAGCCTGCTGACGACCGCACCCCCCGCCCAGGCCGCCCCGCCCACACCCGTGAACGCCACCACCGCCCGCACCTACCTCGGCCAACTCACCGTGCGCGCCGAAGGCAGCTCCAGCGGCTACAGCCGGGACCGGTTCCCGCACTGGATCACCCAGTCGGGCAGTTGCAACACCCGGGAGGTCGTCCTCAAGCGCGACGGCCGCAACGTGGTGCAGGACGCCGGCTGCGCCGCGGTCAGCGGCACCTGGTACTCGGAGTTCGACGGGGCCACCTGGACGGCGGCCTCCGACGTGGACATCGACCACATCGTGCCGCTCGCCGAGGCCTGGCGGTCCGGCGCCAGCAGTTGGACCACCGCCCGCCGACAGTCGTTCGCCAACGACCTCGGCGGCCCGCAGTTGATCGCGGTCACCGACAACGTCAACCAGGCGAAGGGGGATAAGGACCCGGCCGAATGGCTGCCGCCGCGCACCGCGTACCGCTGTGTCTACGCCCGGATGTGGGTCCAGGTGAAGCACACGTACGGCATGACCGTGGACACGGCGGAGAAGAGCGCACTCCAATCGGTCCTGGGCAGCTGCTGACCCCGATCCCGGACCGTACGTCACCCGGTGGACACCGGGCGCGCCCAGGGCCGAACCCCTGTCCGAATCCCTCCGTCGTTCCGTACCGTACGGGGCGACGGAGGGAGAGAGCCATGGCCGATCCGGCGGGGCTTCGACTGGGACCACTGCTGCGGTACGTCGACTGGGAGACCAAGGACCACGCGACGGTCTGGGTCGAGACGGACCGGGCGTGCACGGCCGAGGTCATCGGCGCGGACGGCTCCCACGGCTCCGGCCCCACCTTCGCGATCGCCGGCCACCACTACGCACTGGTGACGGTCCACGGGCTCACGCCGGGCACGACGACCCCGTACGAAGTCCTGCTCGACGGTGCGCGCGTCTGGCCGCTGACCGACTCGCCCTTCCCCCCGTCGACCATCACCACGCCCCCGGAGTCCTCGACCGGCGTCACCGTCTCGTTCGGCTCCTGCCGTTGGGCCGCGGCGCCCGCGGGCGAGCACGACCCCGTCGGCCCGGACGCGCTCGACACGCTGGCCGCACGGCTCGCCGCCGATCCCAGCGCACCGCGCCCGGACGTCCTGCTCCTCCTCGGCGACCAGGTGTACGCGGACGAGACGTCCCAGGCGACCCGCGCATGGCTAGCCGAGCGCCGCGACCTCGACGAACCGCCGGGCGCCGAGGTGACGAACTACGAGGAGTACACCCGCCTCTACGACGAGTCCTGGCTCGACCCCGAGGTCCGTTGGCTGCTCTCCACCGTCCCGAGCTGCATGATCTTCGACGATCACGATCTGATCGACGATTGGAACACCAGCGCTGCCTGGCTCGCCGAGATGCGGACCCTCCCGTGGTGGCAGGAGCGGGTCGTCAGCGGGCTGATGTCGTACTGGGTCTACCAGCACCTCGGCAACCTCCCCCCGGCCGAGCTGACCGCGGACGAGCTCTTCGTCGCCGTCACATCGGCGGCCGACGGCACCGCCGCCCTCCGCGAGTTCGCGGTACGGGCGGACGACGACCCGCTCTCCGCCCGTTGGAGCTACCGCCGGGACTTCGGCCGGACCCGGCTGCTCATGGTGGACACCCGGGCGGCGCGCGTCCTCGAAGAACAGCAGCGGGCCATGCTCGACCCCAACGAGGCCCGCTGGCTCAGGGACCAGGCGCTGGACGGGATGCCCGGGGCGGCGGGCGCGGCCACGGTCGCGGAGGGGGAGACGGCACCGGGGCCGTACGACCACCTCCTCATCGGCACTTCGCTGCCCTGGCTGCTGCCGCCCCTCATCCACGACACGGAGAGTTGGAACGCCGCGCTGTGCCGGGGCGAACGAGGAGCGCGCTGGGCACGGTTCGGGGAGCGCCTACGGCGAGGGGCCGACCTCGAACACTGGGCGGCCTTCCCCCGCTCCTTCGACGAACTGACCGCCTTGGTGGCCGAAGTCGGTACGGGTGACCATGCGCCTGCGACGATCTGCGTGCTCTCCGGGGACGTGCACCACGCGTACGTGGCGGAGCCGGACTGGCGCGGTGCGGGCGATCCGGACGCACGGGTGTACCAACTGACCTGTTCCCCGGTGCACAACTCCATCCCCCGCATGATCCAGCTGGGTTTCCACTTCGGTTGGAGCCGCTTGGGGCGGCGGCTGGGACACGTACTGGCCCGTCACGGTCGGACCGGGAGACCACCGGTGCACTGGTCCCGGTCGGGTGGGCCATGGTTCGGGAACCAGTTGATGACGCTGATGCTGTACGGGCGCTCCGCACGCCTGCGATTGGAACAGGCCCGGGCGGGGCAGTCGACCGCACGGGACGCGGATGCACGCAGTGACGCTCGTCTACTGACCGTGGATGAGAGGGAGTTGACCACGGTGGTCACTCGGCCCCCACGCGTATGAGAGTTGTATGAGAAACCTCCGAAAATCGAATGTTGAACTTGCAAGTATAATTTAGGACTGCCTTACTTGGGGCGATAGGTTCCTGTCCCCCCACACACGGAGTCCCCCC
Organism: Streptomyces sp. NPDC005963; assembly: GCF_040638655.1. Taxonomy (NCBI): domain Bacteria; kingdom Bacillati; phylum Actinomycetota; class Actinomycetes; order Kitasatosporales; family Streptomycetaceae; genus Streptomyces; species Streptomyces sp. NPDC005963. The sequence continues at coordinate 25,499 of NZ_JBEXVD010000003.1, forward strand.
ATGACTCAGAACTCCCTGAGCGCCAAGCTCGATCGGTCCCAGCCGTACGCCCTGGGCCTCTTCCGCATCGTCATAGGACTGCTGTTCGCCTGCCACGGAGCCGCCTCCCTCTTCGGCGTGCTCGGCGGGGCCCACGGCGGCGGCACCATCGAAGCCGGCACCTGGCCCGGCTGGTACGCGGCGGTGATCCAACTCGTCGGCGGCGGACTGGTGCTCATCGGCGCACTGACCCGCAGCGCCGCCTTCATCTGCTCGGGCTCGATGGCCTACGCGTACTTCAAGGTCCACCAGCCCGAGGGGCTGTTCCCGCTCGAGAACTCCGGTGAGGCTTCGGCCTTCTTCTGCTGGGCCTTCCTGCTGCTCGTCTTCACCGGCCCCGGCGCCTTCGCCGTGGACAAGCTGCTCGGCTCGCGCACCGAAGGACGCGCGACCTCACGGGAGCAGGACGGCGAGCACCAGCGGAAAGCGGCCACGGCCTAGAAAGGGAACCACGCCGGCAACTCTCAACGGACTGTCGGCCAGGGCGGTGACCCCCACCTGAATCCGCCCTACACAACCCCTTCGCACCAAAGAAATCAGCAGCGCCTACGGCCTCCTCAAGCGAGGCTTTAGGCGCTGCTGACATCATGCCCACGGGTCTGAATCCGGACAGAAAGTGATGATCACAACAACGTTGGGCCCCGAGTGATCAAAAGGGGGACTTCCCGCGTACGCTGTACAGCTGTTACTGCCGCACGCCTCCGACCACAGTACGTAGCGGCAGGCTCACAAATAAACGGGGAACGGGGAGAGACAAGGTGCTGGAAAGTCTGGGGTTCCTGACCGGCAGCCCTTGGATCTACGCGATCATCGGTGCGTCCGTACTGCTCGATGTATTCCTCCCGGTACTCCCCAGCGGAGTGCTGGTGATCGCAGCGGCCACCGCAGCCGCAGCGGCCGGCTCCACCACTGCGACCAAGGTCGCCGGTGCGGCCGAGAAGGTGCCGCACGAGGTGCCCTCCCTGCTGATCCTGATCCTCTGTGCTGCAACCGCGTCCGTGGTCGGCGACCTGGTCGCCTACCGACTCGCGCGCCGCGGAGGCGACCGCTTCGACCGCGCGATCGCCAAGTCGCGACGGCTCACCAGGGCTCAGGCGAAGCTGGGCACCGCCCTCCACCGCGGCGGCGGCGCCCTGGTCGTGATCGCACGCTTCGCACCCGCGGGACGCTCCGTGGTCTCCCTCGCGGCCGGCACGGCACAGCGCAAGGCGAAGGAGTTCCTGCCCTGGTCAGCGCTGGCGGGCGTGGCCTGGGCCGGCTACAGCGTGGGCCTCGGCTACTTCGGCGGCCAGTGGCTGGGCGCCAGTTGGGTCGGCGCGGCCATCTCCGTACTCGCACTCTTCGGAGCCGGCGCACTCGCGGCGTTCGTCATGCGGCGTCCGACGCAGCGGTCCGCTCCCGAGACGGCTTAGCGCCTCTGATCTCCAAACCGTCCAACAGTCGCTGAGTGGCATCGGCGATCTCGTCGACGGCCCGGTCGAAGACCTCGCGGTTGTGCTCGGCCGGTGCTCGGAAGCCGGACACCTTACGGACGTACTGAAGTGCGGCTGCGCGCACGTCGTCCTCGGTCGCCTCGTCGGGCAGGACCGGTGGGCGGAGGGTCTTGATGCTGCGGCACATGCTTTCAGTCTGCCTCTCCGGGATCCGATGTGCGGCGCAGAACAGAAAATTTCCGTACATATCTACGCTGCCACGGTGTTTCCACGGCGTGCCGGTCATAGCCCGCGCGTACGAAGGCCACGGCCTCCTCGGGAGGGCAGCCGTCGAGCACGGCCACACACGCGAGCGCGGTCCCGGTCCGCCCCCTGCCCCCTTCGCAGGCGACCTCCACCCGCTCGTGTGCCGCGCGCTCCCACAACTCAGCGAACAGCCGCTGCGCCAGGTCACGATCGCGGGGCAGCCGGAAGTCGGGCCAGGGCAGCCAGCGGGACTCCCACTCCACCGCCGGTGGCTGCCGACCCAACAGGTACACGGCGAAGTCGGGAGTGTCTCCCTCGGGCAACGGCCGTCGCAGACCGCGCCCCCGGATGGTCCGCCCGGAGGGCAACCGCAGCACACCGGTCGCATCCGCCGCCCACAGCCCACTCGTACCGCTCACGGGCGCCGTCCCTGCGTCGATGCCGCGCTCTCCCGTCCCGCGGCCATCGTCATCGGATTCCATGCTCGTTCGACACCGTCCTCGTCCACATCGTCAAACCCCACACCGTTCCGCGGCCCGTCTTAGGAAGCCGCCCCTCAGCGCTCCCGGCCCGGAGCCACCGAAACCATACGATCACCGGATCGCGGCCGGGGGCGTTCCTCGCTATCCTCCGGCGCAGAACCCGGCGCCGGCACTCACCCCGAAGACGGCCAGGAGCACCCCCACGGCGGCCAGAGCACCCCACCACCGCGTGATCGTCGACCGCCTCGGCCCCGCGACCAACCGCGACCAACAGACCAGGGACCAGAACGGACGACGGATCCTGCCCAATCCCTGCGCGGGGAGGTCCCGCTTGGGAAACTCCTCCCGAGGGCACTCGTCCAGCACGGGCAGTCAGCACCACCCCACCCCCGGAGGGCCACTGTGACGGCAACGACGAACCGACTCGTCCTGTGCACGCTGGCCAGCCTGATCGCGCTCGCCGCCGCCACGCTCCTGACCGCCACCCCGTTGTGGCTGTGGGTGCTCTGGGCCGCGTTGGCCCTGGTGACGGTGTGGGTGGTCGCCACGGACTCCCGCAGCAACTGACGCAGGCCCCTCACATAATGCGTTGGGCGATCCGGTCCCGCAGCTCTGCTGCCACACCACCCTCGTCGGTACCCGCCTGAGCGAGGAGGCCGAGCAGCACGACGACGGCCCGAGCCTCACCGGCGGTGAGGACGGCCTGGCGGTCGCCGGGTTCTTTGATGAGTTCTTCGAGGACTTCGGAAAGATCGGTCATGCCACGGTGAACGCCGGTATCGAGCCACGGGTCACGCCGACGTGCGGATTCCCCCCGTACGCCCCCTATCCGTGCAGGCTGTGGGGTGTAAGGGTGACCGGAAGGTGCAGCTCCGCCTGCATCACCCTCGTGGGCGGAGCCTGGTCCCGCCCCGCGCGCCAACCGGGCAGGTCCAGTGGCCGGTCCCTCCCGGCTCCCCACGGGAGGGACCGGCCTCCCGTCAGAAGTCGTCGTCGTGACCCCAGGGATGAAAGTCGTTCTCCTGCCCCATGCCGGCGCAGCCCTTGTCCGGGTGTCGCTTCTGCCACAGCTTCTCGGGTACGCCTCGGACTTGGAAGTAGCGTCGGCCGGGACCGGTTTGGGTCTCGATCGGGAATCCCATCGCGTGCAGCGCATTGGCCAGGTCGAGCCGCCCGTAGGAACCGCCCTCACGGGTCAGGGAGTCTTCGTACAGCGCGGTCCGCTCCACGCCGCTGATCCTCCCGTGCTCGTCCAAGAGGCCGACCACGTACGCATGGACGTGCAGCATCGGCGGAGGGGGCTCCGACCAGGGGTGACCGATCGCGTGCAACGCCATGATCGCCGCGAACCCCCTGGCCGGGGTGTGGCCGAGCAACGGCCTTCGCCGGATCAGGTAGTCCACGGTGTTGTAGGCGGCGCCGAGGACGGCCCGCTCCAGATCGGCCCGTAGCTCCTGCCCCGCGGTGGCCCAGAGCCAGGACACCGTGGTCGGGGTGCGGAACAGCAGATCCGCCGGCGCCCCACCGGTGCGAACCACCCCGCCGTGCACCGCGTGCCGCCCCGACACTACTGCTGCGATCGGTTCGGTTCGCTCCTCATTGCCCGGGGCGAGCCCGAGTTGGGCAAGGACACCCGGGTCACCGACCCAGGTCGCACGATCACGCTGGCGGGATGCGACTTCGCCGCGGTCGAACTCCTCCGGCCGCACACACGGCTCCAACAGCCGACGGACTTCACGGTCGGCATCCTCCAATATGCGAACCCTCAGCAACGAGCATCCCCTCTCCCCACGACCGATGGGGAGGAGGGTAGACCAACGGGGCACCGCGGAAGCCCTGTTGCTGGTTCTCCTCCGGAAGCCGCCGTACCCGGAAGCCCCCGTGCGGGAAGGAAGGGGCCGGCGCTCCTTCGGCACATGACCGTCCACACCCGTCTCACCCAGGACACCCAGCGGGACGAGGTCAGCCACCTGGACCGGCTGCTCAGGAGGCGTCCCGTCCGAGACTGATCATGGACGTGGATGTCAGTGGATGTCGAAGGCCCCCAGCCATGATCGGCTGGGGGCCTCTTCCCTGGTGGGCGCGGACGGTTTCGAACCGCCGACATCTGCTTTGTAAGAGCAGCGCTCTACCCCTGAGCTACGCACCCGTGGATGAGGCAACAGCGTACATGGCGAAGGGGCCCGTCCCGCAAACGACGGTCGTGAGGCCGTGCGACTCATTGGGGGGGCGGACCGGGCCCGGTCGGGGCGATGGGGGGCTATCCCCACCTTCGACACGGTAGGCGGCCGGATCGTCGTCGGCCTGCGGTCTGCCTACCGTAAGAGCACATCGGGCGGACCGGACGGACCGTGGGGCCCGACACAACAGGTAGACCAGCAGGGGGAACGATCACCATGGCCGCACGCCCGACGCGTACCACCGCCATTTCCGCACGTCGGCGACCGAGGATCGGACGCGGGCTCGTGGCGCTCGCCGGAGGTGGGGGGCTGTTGTTCGCTCTGGTTGGTTGTGGGAGCGCCGATGTGGATGGGGCTCCGGTGGAGCGCAAGTCGTTCCCGCTCAGCGGGAAGACGCTCACGATCGACAGTGACAACTCCTCCATCGAGGTCGTCGCCGACGACGTCAAGGATGTCGAGGTCACCCGGCAGGTCGACGGGTGGGTCTTCATCGGCAGCGGGCCGGAGCCGACCTGGAAGATGGCGGACGGGCGGCTGAGCCTGCGGCTGGACTGCGATGCCGTGGCCAGTGACTGCCAGGCGCGGCACACGATCAAGGTGCCGCGGGGGGTCGCCGTCACCGTGGACGACGACAACGGCGGTGTCACCGCCAGTGGCTTCACCACTCGGTTGAAGATCAACTCGGACAACGGCGATGTCACCGTGCGGGACTCGTCGGGCGATCTGACGCTCAAGAGCGACAACGGAACCGTGTCTGCCAAGGGCGTCTCCGCGAAGAGGATCAAGGCGGAGTCGGATAACGGCGCGGTCAGGGTCACCCTGGCGGACGGTGTCGTACCGGAACGGCTGGAGGCCGTGTGCAACAACGGGAACATCGACGTCGCGCTGCCGCGCAACGGAGCCCCGTACGCCGTCGAGGCCAAGGCCGACAACGGTTCCACCCGGGTGGACGTGCCCACCGACGCGGGGAGCGCCCGTGTGGTGAAGGCGCGCAGCGACAACGGCTCGGTGAAGATCCGGCTGGCCGGGTGATCGGGTTCGGAGTGCGTTTGCGAACCATCTGACCCGTGTGTTCGTCATTACCTGGTGGGACAATGAACCGGGTACGGCGACGCAGCACGGGAGAGGGATGTGACGGCGACACAGACGCAGCCGCAGGGAACAGCGCGTGCGAGTGCCGTCCGGGGTGTCCTCGATCTCATCGGGTTGGTGTGGTTGCCGCTGCCGCTCGCCGTCGCCGTGCTGCCCGGTGCGTTCACCGGGGGCGGCCAGCGTCGTTGGTTCGGTGGGCGGGCCGAGAGTCAGCGGGCCGAGGCCCAGGCGGCGAAGGACGCGGCGGCAGCCGCCTTCTACGACCTGGACACGGCACAGCGCGATCTTCGGATCTCGATCGAGACGATCACGGCCGTGGACAGCTCTCCCGCGGCCCAGCGGGCGGTGTCGGAGTTCGCTGCGCTCGGGGGGCGGATCGACGAGGCGAGCCATCAGTACATCGGCGCCGTCGACGCCCATGATCTCGACCGGGACGATCTGGAGGCCGCCGTGGCCTCCCGGGCTCGTGGCGGGCTCAATCGGGCCAAGGACGAGCTGGTGAGGGTCAAGGCCGATCTTGATCGGTTCGCTGCGGGGCTCGGGCCGCTGCTCGACAAGGCCGAGACGCAGCTCGCCCAGCTCGCGCCGGCCGTGGAGCGGGCGAGAGCGGCGCTCCTGGCCGCGAGCAATGCTCTCGATGCGGTGCGCGATGCGGGCTTCCGGGCGACGGACCTGGCGGGCCGCCTCGCGAGCCTTGCGCCCGAGCTGACCAAGCTCAATCAGGGCGCGGGGCAGCACGGCGTCGCGGAGACCATCCACCGCGCGGACCGGGTGCAGCGTGATGCCGAAGCGGTGCGGGCGGAGGCCGAGCGGCTCCCCGAGCGGGCTGCGGAGATCGACAAGCGTCTGGTCTCGTTGCGGACGCGGGCCCAGGCCCTGACCACACGGGCGGAGTCGGTCGAGCCGGTGCTGAGCGAGTTGCGGCGGCGGTTTTCGGCGGAGTGTTGGCAGGACCTCCAGCCCGTTCCCGAGCAGGCGGCGCGCAATGTCCATCAGGCGGAGGAGAAGCTCAGCGAGGCCGCGAAGGCCCGCGAGGAGCAGCGCTGGCCGGATGCCACGGCGTTGCTGAGTACGGTCCGTGCGCTGTTGAACACCACCGACGAGGCCGTTTCCGCCGCGGGTGATCGGCTTCAGCGGCTCAATGCGGTCGCCGAGGATCCGCAGCAGGAGATCGACCGGACGCGTTTCGCCGTGCGGGACGCGCAGCGGCTGGCCATGGCCGGTCGCAACACTCCGGACCCGCGTCATGCGCGTCCGCTCGACGACGCCGTGGCCCGGCTCCAGCGGGCCGTCGACTCCCTCTCGGGCCGGCACCCGGACTACTGGCACTTCCTGACCGAGACGGAGGCCGTGCGGCGGGCGGCGGCTCAGGTCGTGGAGCGGATCCGTGAGGACCGCGGCTCGGGGGCGGGGTAGCGCGGTCGCGGTTGTCCGGGGGCGGGCACGGGCGGATGCTGGGGAGTACGGGTACGTACTCAAGGAGGCCGGACATGGCCGCACACGTACTGCATCGCAAGGGTTCCCGTTCGCGCCGGGTCCGGTTCGACGAGCACCTTCCGGTGGATCATCGACTGAGCCGGGTCTACCGTGCCGGCGCCGGGCTGATGGGTCTGTTGCTGTTGGTCTTCGGCATTCTGGGCCTGATCGACAAGATCGGCTTCTTCGACACCCAGGGCGACACCGTCGCCGGGTTGAACACCAACGGTGCGTTGAGCGTGCTGTCCATCTGCGTCGGAGTGCTGTTGTTCGTCGGCATGGTCATCGGCGGGAACTTCGCATCGACGCTCAACATGGTGCTCGGCGTCGCGTTCATCGGCAGCGGTTTCATCAATCTCGCGCTGTTGGACACCAGCTTCAATCCACTGGCGTTCGAGATCCAGAACGTCCTGTTCAGCTTTGTCGTGGGTGTGCTGCTGATGTTCTTCGGCATGTACGGGAGGGTCAGTTCGACGTTGCCGCACGACAATCCCTACTGGCGGGCGAGACATCCCGAGCAGCGCGGGCCCTCTGCGGACACGGCTGCGACGACGCCGGACGCAGCGGATGCGCTGGCCCGTTCGAGAACCGAAGGGGGCCGTGGCAACGACCGCGTAGCCTGAGCCCATGCCTCGATACGATTTCCGCTGCCGCAGTTGTGGTGACACCTTCGAAGTGAACCGGCCGATGGCCCAGTCCTCCGATCCGGCCAGTTGCCCCGCCGGGCACGAGGACACCGTCAAGCTCCTGTCGACCGTCGCCGTCGGAGGGTCATCGTCGGCGCCCGCACCGCAGTCGGGTGGCGGCGGTGGCGGTGGGTGTTGCGGCGGTGGCTGCTGCGGCTGACCAGAGCTTTCCACCCCCGAACGATCGCCGGTGATCATCTCTCGGTGCGGCGCTGGGTGTCGTCAGCCCCTGAGACACCGTGTGCGGTCCGCGCCAAGGCGCGGTGTGTCGTCAGCACCAAGGCCGTCCCGCCCTCACGGTGAGCCATGAGCCGTGAGGGCGGGACGTTGCGTTGACGAGGTCGAGCCGGGCCGGGACGGTCAGACCGGTTCACCCCTCGCCTACGGTTCCGCAACGTACCGTTCTGCACCGATGCATACCGTCCCGCACCGATCACCACCGTTGCGATCGGTTGCCTGCACTGCCGCTCCCATGATCCGACGCGTCTTCCGGTCATGGTGTCCCGCACACTGGGGTAGACGCGCAGCACGGCCTGAAGCCCTCTTCAGACTCTCTTCAGCTGCGGTTTTCTAGCGTGGAGTGCATGGATCACATGATCGTTAGCAGTGCGGCGGGCTTGGAGAGCAGTGCTCCCGGCTGGGTCAACAGCATGATGGAGTCCCTCGGCGCGCCCGGGGCGGGCATCCTGATCGCCCTGGAGAACCTCTTTCCTCCGCTGCCCAGTGAGGTGATCCTCCCGCTGGCCGGTTTTGCCGCGAGCACGGGACACATGGGGTTGATCGCCGCCCTGTTGTGGACGACCGCGGGTTCGGTCGTCGGTGCACTCGCCCTGTACGGGATCGGGGCGCTGCTCGGCCGGGACCGTACGGTTCGCATCGCCGCGAAGCTGCCGCTGCTGAAGGTGTCGGACATCGAGCGGACGGAGGCGTGGTTCGCCCGGCACGGGGCGAAGGCGGTGTTCTTCGGCCGGATGATCCCCGTCTTCCGGTCGTTGATCTCGGTTCCGGCGGGTGTGGAGCGGATGCCGATTCCGCTCTTCCTGACGCTGACGACGCTGGGCAGTGCGATCTGGAATACGGCGTTCGTCCTCGCGGGCTATGCGCTGGGCGAGAACTGGGAAGAGGTCGCGGGTTACGTCTCCACCTACTCCAAGGTGGTGTTGATCGCCGCGGTGGTGGGCGTGCTGGCGTTCGTCGTGGTGCGTCTGATGAAGCCGGGCGCCGGCACGCGGCGCAAGTAGCGACCCGCACGGCCACGGTTATTACGTGCGCGTGGCGAACCGTCCGGTCGGTGCCGTCGGGCCTGGTGCAGGGCCCGACGGCACCGAAGGGCTCAGTCGGCCAGGAACCTCCGGACGATCTCCTCGCCCGCCAGCACTCCCGACTGGGCCAGCGCCTCCACATGGGGGGCGCTCCAGCCGGAGTCCGCGAGTTCACCGTGGCCGGGGCGCCAGCCGCGGTCGGCGGCCAGCAGCAGATCGGCGTCGAGCAGTGAGTCACCTGCCGCGAGCACCCGCTGGGCCCCGGTGCGGCGGGCCACCTCCCGCACTGCGGCGCTCTTGGTGAGCGGTTGCGGTACGGCGTAGATCTTGCGGCCCTGGAGGGAGACGGCCCAGCCCCGGGGCCCGGCCCAGGCGGCGAGTTCCTTCATCCAGTCGGCGGGGAGCAGGTCGCGTTCGACGACGAGGTACGCGAAGAGGTCCTCGGCGATGCGTTCCTTGCGCAGCCAGGCCGGGTCGGAGGTCGCGATCAAGTGGGCGCGCACCTCGGCCAGGGGGATGCACTCATCGGCGAGCCGCGCGGCCACCTGCCGCTGCCAGTCGGGGTCGGAGACCCCGTCGACGAGGATGTGGCCGCCGTTGGCGCAGATCGCGTACCGGGGAGTGGGGATGGGGAGGCGGACGCGTTCGTACTGGGCGCGGGTGCGCGTGGTGGCGGGTACAAGGTCGGTCTCGTCGGCCAACTGCGCCATGAGCCCGGCGGCCGTCTCGGTGAGGTAGGACAGGGGCGAGCCCTGGTACACCTCCACGCACAGCAGTCGGGGGGCCTCGGCGTCGGGCATGGTGAGGTGCAGGGCCCGCGGCGAGTAGATCAGGGTGCGGTCGAGGTCGCTGGCGACCAGTGTCCGCCCGCTGCTCGACCCGCCGGCCGTTGCGCTCATGAGCTCGCTGCCGGGAGCCGGGGTGGTGGTGTGCGCCGTCCCCGGGGTGGTCGCCGGTGTGGGTTCGGATCCGCTCACAGGGAGGTCACCGCCTTGCCGTCGGCCCCGGTCGCACCGCGTGTGTAGCGGGGGTGGATGAGCCCCACACAGCTGTACGGGAGCTCGTCGACCTCCTCCACGGGTACGCCGCGCTGCTCCGCGAGGAGCCGGATGTGGTCGAGGTCGGCACCGACACCGGCCCGGGCGAGGATCTTCCAGGGGACGCGCCGCAGCAGGACGCGGGTGGTTTCGCCGACGCCCGGCTTCACCAGGTTCACATCGTGGATCCCGTACTCCTCGCTGATCCGCTCGACGGCCGCCCAACCCTCCCAGGTGGGTGCCCTTTCCATCGTCAGCAGCTCCTTGACCTCGCCGTCCACGGGGCCCGCCACCTCGTCGAAGCGGGCGGCGACGGTGTCCAGGAAGTGCTGGGACAGATCGGCGTCGGCCAACTCCCGGTAGAACTTGGCGCCGTGGTAGTCGTCGGCGCCGACCAGGTCGGGCCGCAGGACCGTACGGGATATCAGCCCGGAGACGGTCGAGTTCAGACAGGCCGACGGAATGAGGAAGTCCGCGCGGGTGCCGTAGGTGCGGACGCAACCGCCGGGGTCGGCGAGCACGGCGATCTCGGGGTTGAAGCCGTCGAACTGCGCCACCGCATCGGCCAGTTCGCGGGTGATCGCGCCCTTGCCGGTCCAGCCGTCGACGAACACCACCGAGGCCGGGTCGTGACGGTCGGCGAGCCAGCGCAGCGCATTGGCGTCGATGCCCCGGCCGCGGACGATGGAGACGGCGTAGTGCGGCAGGTCGATCCCGTGCCGCCACTGCGCCCAGCGGCGCATCAACACCCCGATCGGCGTGCCGGCCCGCGCCAGGGAGACCAGGACGGGACGGTCCGTCACGGCGGCCCGCTCGGCGAGCACGGTTTCGGTGACGACCCCGACGGCCTGCGCGATGCGGGCCGCCGAGCCCTCCAGTGCTTGGTGGAAGAGCTGCTGGTACTCGGCCGACGGCTGGTACTCGACGGGCAGCGACTCGGCGTAGTGGGCGCCGCCGTGCTGGATCGCCTCCTCGCGCTCCTCGGTGGGCGCTTCGAGCTGTACGTCCGAGAGGTCCTGGAGCAGCCAGCCGACGTCCTCGGGGGCGTACGAGGAGAAGGCGGGGCCGCGCAGGGGCTCGGCCAGGGCCGAGGAGGGAGGCTCGGGCGCCATGGTCGCCCCTTCGGGTCGATGGCTGGGGATGACTGCCAGCAGCACCCGCGGAGTGTGGGCGGCGAGCTGGTCGAGGAGGCCGCCGGGGGCGTGGAGCGCCGGGGTGTCGGCGGCCGAGTCGACCACGGCGACGACGGCGTCGAAGCCGGCGCCCGCCACGTTGTAGGCGTAGCGCTCGCCCGGCCCGTCGGCGGGGTCGTCGTGGGCGGGGAAGACGAGCCGGGTGCGTATGGCGTAGCCGGGGTCGTCGACGGCGAGCACCGGTGACCGGGTGGTGGTGGAGTAGCGCACCTCGGCGGTGACGAGCTGCTCCAGGGCCGTGCCGAGGCGCAGGGGTGCGTACATCAGCTCCTCGAAGCCGAGGACGAGCACCCGTCGGCGTGCGTCCTCGGTCGCGTCGGGGCCGTTGGGTATGGAGCCCGGGGTCGCCCTCTCCAGGTCCAGTGCGGTGGCGATGTCGTCGGCCATCGCGGGCAGGGCGGCCTCCAGGCGGGCGCGGTGCTCGGGTGAGAAGCCATGGCGTCCGCCGTCGGGGAGGCCGTGGGGCCAGCCGAGGTCCACCCGGGTGGTTCGGGAGGCGGTGGTGAGGGCTTCGCCGTCCTCGGGCCGGCCACTGCTCTCACCCGGAACCTGTGTGCCGTGGGTGTGCTCGTCGACCAGGGCCTGCCCCTTGGCCAGGACGTCGGCGGGTAGTCCCACCGTGCCCGCGGCCAGGGTCACCAGGTCGACGCGGGCGTCGAGCTCGGCCGCCAGGGACGCCAACCGTCCCCGGTCGGCCGGCGAGCGCAGATCCACCAGTGCCACCACGACATAGCGGTCCCGGGGATAGCGCTCGTGGAGTGCGCGGATGGTGTTCAGCACGGTGTTGCCGGTGGAGAACTCGTCGTCCACCAGCACCAGCGGACCGCTCCCCGCGAGCAGTGCGGGATCTTCGGGGAGCAGGAGGTGCGAGGTGGCGTGGGAGTGAGACTCCTCGAATCCGCCCGCCCTGGCCACGCCCGCGACCGGGCGCCGGGTGGAGTGCAGATAGGGGGCGAGGGCCAGGCCGTCGGCCACCGAGTGGCCGAGGGCCGTCGCCGTCTCCGCATAGCCGAGGACGACCGCGCGGGCCGCGTCCTCGTCGCCCAGCAGTGCCCGTACGCGTACGCCCAGGTCACGGCCGGCCGCATGGACCACCGCGGGTGACTGGGGCACATGTTTGCCCAGCACGTTCGACACCAGCAGATGGGCCCTCTTGGGGTTGCGGCGCAGGGCCATCCCCAGCAGGGCGGGCAACTGCGGATCGCCTTCGAGCGTCACGCCGAGTCGCTGGGCGACCCATGATCCTGACCACTCCACGTCGACCGTCTCTCTCCCTCTGGTGCTCTCCGTCGCCGTCGTCGCGCTCTGCGCATTCCGAGCGGCGTTCGCGGTGTTTGCAGCCTTCGCTGTCATCCCGGCCTTCGCTGTCGTCACGATCTGTGCGGGCGGTACGGCCCCGAGGAGGCTACGGCCCCGGCGGACCGAATGGCCTTCGCGGACCGCGTGGAGGGTGCGGTGGCCGCCCTCAAGCGGAGTGCCCCGCCGTCAGGAGCTCCACGAAGCCGATGTCCTCCCGGGCCACGCCGAACACCTTCGCCCGCAGGAGGGTCCGCTCGGCCCACGCCCGATGGGGCTTCACTTCGTTCATCTTGTTCGTGTACGCGGAACGCAGCACCCCGCCACCCTCGCGCTCGGGACGCAGGATGTCCTGGGCGTCGCTGAACTCCTCGTGGCTGACCACGGAAAGCGCGTGTACGGGGACCACGTGCGAGGGGTGGATACAGGTCTTGCCCGTCAGACCATTGGCCCGGTCGAGTTCGATCTCGCGCAGAAGTCCATCCAGATCGTGCCGAATAAGAGCGGTACGCAGCTCATCTGCGCGCCCTTCCATAAAGGGGCTGCGTCGGAGTTGCGGTTTGAACATGCGCTCCTGGACCCGGAAGTACTCCCATACCGGGCCGGTCACCGTGTATCCCGTGCCGTCCGCGCGGCCGAGGACATTCACCACGTCCGCGATGACCGAAGCCACGATCTTGACGTCGTACGCCGTCATATCGGGGCTGCGCCGCAGGCCGTAGGCGGAGCAGAAATCGGTGACGCCGAGCCGTAGCGCGAGCACCCGGTCACGGTATTTGTCGACCGTGCGGGAGATGCCGGCGAGCGTCTCTCCCCGTGACTCCAGGTGGAGTAGTTCCGGGGATTCCAGGACGGGCATCGCGAAGAGGCGTCGCCCGGTCGCGGCCTCGGCCGCCGTGAGCGCTTCGAGGAAGGGGACCCCGCGCTCCTCGGTGAATTTGGGCAGCACGAATCCCGATAGGAGCCGGATCGATTCTCCTAGTCGAGTGGCCAGGTCAGGGATCTGTCGGGGATCACGGACCCGGATGAAGAGGAGGGGTAGTTCAGCACCGCGCGCATGGAGGTCGGCGAAGTGGTGGACGAGATTCTCCTCGGCGTCCGCCACCTCGCAGTCGTCAATGGAATCCTCCAGGCAGAGCACCATGGAGACCACTCCGCGCGCCACCTGCTTGGTGATGTCGTCGGCGAGGGTGGGACGGGTGGCCGGGCTGTAGAGCGTGGCGCCCAAGGCCACCGCGAGCGTACGGGCGGAGGAGTCGGCGGTGAAATCGCACGGCTCCTGATGGAACAGACGCTCACGCACTGCGAGCGAAAGCTGCCCGAAATGACGCATGAAACTCCCCCGTACTGCTTGGCGGCTCACCGGACTGGTATGGCCGGTAATAGTACGTACGAAAGTGGCTCAAGAGTTCCCCGGGCCCATGAATTCCAGGTATCCCACATGCACCATGCATCTGTCATTCCGAACGGTCCCGCACGGCTACCCACCGGGCCGTACGGAGCGCCCGAGCAGACCGCTCGGGACATCCCCTTCGGGTGCCCCGCCCGGCGACTTCCACCGGTCGTCGCGAGCCCTCCCCTGCCCGGAACTGCCACTTCCGCACGGACGGCCGTACGCTCGCGTTGTCCGGGCGGCCCCTGAGAAGGCAGGATGACCGGCATGACGCACGCGATGCTGAAGGGCTCGAACGTCCCCCTCGATGCGATGGCCGTACGCGCCGTGCTGCGCTGGACACCGGGTGTCGGCGTACCGGACGTGGATGCCTCGGCCCTGCTGCTCGGCCCTGACGCCCGGGTGCGCTCCGACGAGGACTTCGTCTTCTACAACCAGCCGCGCCACCCTTCCGGTCTGGTGCGGAGGCTGTCGAAGAAGCGCGTCGCCGATCATCTGACGGACACCGTGGAGGCCGATCTCTCCGCGTTGGAGCCCTCCGTGGATCAGGTGGTCCTGGCCGCGTCCTCCGACGGCGACACCTTCCAGCACGTGCGCGACCTGCGGATACTGCTGTACGACGCGGCCCTCACCGATGCCGAGCCGCTGGCCGTCTTCGACGTGCTGCCCGAGACGGGCGCCGAGACCGCCATCATCTGCGGCGAGTTGTACCGCCGCGGCGACGGATGGAAGTTCCGTGCCGTGGGGCAGGGCTACCCGACCGGCCTGGTGGGGCTCGCGACCGATTTCGGCATCTCCGTGGACGACGGCGAAGGCTCCGGAGCCGCTGCGGCTGACGGCGGGGAGACGACGGCCATGACGGGTGCTCCCGCAGCGCCGGCCCGACCCACCGCGGACCCCGCTCCCGGGTACCAGCAGCAGGGGTACGGCTATCCACAGCCGGCCCTGGTGCCGGACCCGGACTTCCGGCTGCCGCCCATGGGCCCGCAGTTCGCCCGCCCCTGAACCACCCGCGCCCGTAGGACCCGACGACACGGCTCCGGTGCGGGTCAGACTCGCGACTTGTATCCGCGGCCCCACTGGAGGCCCCAGCCGTACAGTCGGTCCAGCTCCGCCTGAAAGCCGTAGACGAACTTCACTTCGCGGCGCACCACCAGTTCGCCCTTGGTGTTGTCGACCGAGAACACGGCGCAGGAGCGGGCCTCGGGCGCGCGTTCGTCGAGCTCGATCTCCACGCGGGGTCCACTGCTCGGGTAGAGGGTCACCTGGGCGTGCGTACGGTCGAAGGCGGGCGTCTGGTCGTAGATGTAGACGAAGAACAGCAGTCGTTTGATCTCGGCGTGATGGTCGAGGTTGACGTAGATGGTCTCGCCGGACCCGGAGCCGAACCGGTCGTCACCGCTGAGCTTGACGTAGGGCGCCTCGTTGGTGGAGCCGAAGAAGTTGCCCAGCGGCTGGACCACGCCCTTGCTGCCATCTGCCAACTCGTACAGACATCCGAGGTCGAGGTCTACGTTGACCATGCCCTGGGTGTGGGCCTGGACGACCTCGGGCTTGAAGAGTTTGAACGGGTGCCGCAGCAGGCTGTTCTGCTGTCTGCCCTCGATGTCGGACGTCCGCATCCGCCAGGAGAGGTTGACCCGCAGATGGCCGCTGGCCGCTCCCTGTTTGGTGAGCGACACCGATGGGCGGCGCCGGTTGAGTGAAATGGAGTTCGTCGCGGCATTGCCGGAGTCGAACTGCGTCGACCTGCTCTGCCACAGGTTGTCCCAGAAGGCCATGTCCCCGCCCCTCGTCCTTTCGTTGGACCCGCCCGACATGTCTCCCCGGCGCCGGTCGAGCGACGCTCGACCCCGCTCCCGCGCACGGTACGGGGCGGCTACGAGGCTCGCGCCTCGTAGCCGCCCCGCGAGAAGCGTTCCGCAATTCGTCCCCGGTCACACCCCCGCTCAGGAGTGTGACTCGGCCTTTTCGCCCAGGGCTTCCTGAGCGGCGACGGCTCGATTGCGCCGGAGCGACGACACGAAGGACCAGCCGATCAGGGCGACACCGATGAGACCGGTGATCAGCTCGTGGATCTCGTACTGGATGGTGATCAGGAGGATGATCGCCAGCGCACCGATCGCATAGTGGGCGCCGTGCTCCAAGTACACGTACTCGTCCAGCGTTCCCTGACGCACCAGGTAGACCGTGAGCGAACGGACGTACATGGCGCCGATACCGAGGCCGAGGGCCATCAGCACGATGTCATTGGTGATGGCGAACGCGCCGATGACTCCGTCGAAGGAGAACGACGCGTCCAGGACCTCCAGGTACATGAACATGAAGAACGCGGCCTTGCCGCCAACGGCGACCGCGGTGACCTTCTTGCCGCTCTTGCGGGCCTTCTCCTCCTCCTCGTGTTCACGTTCCTCCTCCTCTTCGAGCTTGTTCTCGAAGAAGCTGGAGAGTCCGGCGACGATCAGATAGGTGATCAGACCGGCGACACCGGAGAGCAGGACCGTCTCGGCCTTGTTCGCATGGCCACCGCCGTGCTGATGGGCGTTGACGGCGAACGTCATGGCACTGATCATCAAAACGATCAAGGCGATGCAGACCGAGAGCGCCTCGACCTTGCCGAGCTTGGCGAGCGGGCGCTCCAGCCAGGTCAGCCACTTGATCTCCCGCTCTTCGAAGATGAAGTTGAGGAAGATCATCAGAAGGAACATGCCACCGAAGGCGGCGATCGACGGGTGGGCGTCGGTCACCAGTTCCTCGTACTTGTCCTTGTCGTTGAGGGCTAGTTCGACCGCCTCGATGGGGCCGAGCTGAGCACTGACAGCGACGATGACGACGGGAAACACCAAGCGCATGCCGAACACGGCGATGAGAATGCCGATCGTGAGGAAGATCTTCTGCCAGAAGGCATTCATCTTCTTCAGGATGCCGGCGTTGACCACCGCGTTGTCGAACGACAGCGAGATCTCAAGGATGGACAGGATCGCCACGATCCCGAACGCGGTCCACCCCCCGTAGAGCACCGCTGCGACCAAGCCGAGCGCGGTGACCGCGAACGACCAGCCGAAGGTTTTCAGAACCACTGGCACCCAATCGTTTAGGTGGGGGTACCCCCGGACAGGGCCCGGGGGAATGGCGCCCACGCACCAAGGACAGTTCTCCGCTCAACGTGCGGAGCTTTACGAAACATTGACCCCGAAGTCTAGAGCGATGCCCCGCAGTCCCGACGCGTACCCCTGGCCGACAGCACGGAACTTCCACTCCACGCCATATCGGTACAGCTCACCGAAGATCATTGCGGTCTCGGTCGAAGCGTCCTCACTCAGGTCGTAACGCGCCAACTCCTGGCCGTCCGCCTGGTTGACCACCCGGATAAAGGCATTGCTGACCTGGCCGAAAGATTGGCCACGGTTGTCCGCGTCATGGATGGAAACCGGAAAGACGATCTTGTCGACCGTCTGCGGCACCTTGGTGAGGTCCACGATCAGGGACTCGTCGTCGCCGTCGCCGACGCCAGTGAGGTTGTCCCCGGTGTGCTCGACGGAGCCTTCGGGGCTCTTGAGGTTGTTGTAGAAGACGAAGTAGTCGTCGCCCAGGACGCGACCGGCCCCGCAGAGCAGTGCGCTCGCGTCGAGGTCGAAGTCCGCTCCGGTGGTGGAGCGCGCGTCCCAGCCCAGTCCCACCAACACGTGCGTGAGATTGGGTGCGGCCTTGGAGAGGGAGACGTTGCCTCCCTTGGCGAGCGTGACGCCCATGATGTGATCCTCCCCAGTCGATCGTTGTGGCTGTCCGGGCACCGTCCGCCCCGGAATCCACCCTCGGCGTGCTTGCACGGGCACGCCACCCCGTTCGTACGGCGTCGGCTGACGCCGTGCGTCCACCCCCCACCCGACGCCTGCGACCCCATTCCGCTCTGCGGTCGTCGAGCCCTCGGGCACCCCGCGTTCACACGGGGGCACAGCACGCGCATCCATCACGGACTCACGGCGGAACGGCTCCGCACCCGTGCGGACCGGCGCCGAGGCGGACCGGACCCACTGGCACAGACATGCCCTGATCACACCGCGCCATGCCCGCGGGAACAGGCACGTCCGGCGCCGCACCGGAGGGTGCGGCGCCGGACGGAGTTCGAGCTGCTCAGACGTTGACGCCGAAGTCCTGCGCGATACCGCGCAGGCCGGAGGCGTAACCCTGGCCGATGGCACGGAACTTCCACTCGGCGCCGTTGCGGTACAGCTCGCCGAAGACCATGGCCGTCTCGGTCGAGGCGTCCTCGCTCAGGTCGTAGCGGGCCAGCTCGTTGTTGTCCGCCTGGTTGACCACGCGGATGAACGCGTTGCGCACCTGGCCGAACGACTGCTGGCGGCTCTCGGCCTCGTAGATCGAGACCGGGAAGACGATCTTGTCGACGTCGGCCGGGACCGATGCCAGATTGATCTTGATCTGCTCGTCGTCGCCCTCGCCCTCACCCGTGAGGTTGTCACCGGTGTGCTCGACGGAGCCGTCGGCGCTCTTGAGGTTGTTGAAGAAGACGAAGTTGCCGTCGCTGGTGACCTTGCCCTCGGCGTTCGTCAGCAGGGCGCTGGCATCCAGGTCGAAGTCCGTGCCGGTGGTGGTACGGATGTCCCAGCCCAGGCCCACCGTGACGGCGGTGAGGCCGGGCGCGGCCTTGGTCAGCGAGACGTTGCCGCCCTTGCTGAGGCTGACTCCCACGAGTCCCTCCATTGGTTTTCAGGGGCAGCGCCCCCGTCGTGCGTTCGTGTCGGATCAACGATCCGATCCTAGTGACCGGTTCCCGCGCAAGACAGGGTTTGGCGCGGGAGGTCGCCCGTTGCATCCCGGTTGCGTACCGGTTGCGCGGACACACCGGACGGCGGTGGCTGTCCTGAATGCATCGGCGATCCCAGCGCCGGCCTGGAGCGCCGCTGGGGCCCGCAGGAGCGTCCGCGGCCCCTCGGGTGGGCACCGGGCGCACCACCGCGTTCATGGGCCGGGAGGGCGGCGGCCCCGGGATCCGGCCGGCCGCGGCGTGGTCACCGCGGCCGGCCGGACAGGGCGACAGGGCGACAGCCAAAGGCCGCTAGAGGGCCGCGAGGGCCTTGGTGTACTCGTTCAGGTCGCGGGCGTCCGGCAGGGCGTTGACGACGCTCCAGCGGACGACGCCCTCCTTGTCGATGACGAAGGTTCCGCGCACGGCGCAGCCCTTCTCCTCGTCGAAGACGCCGTACGCCCGGGACACCTCGCCGTGCGGCCAGAAGTCGGACAGCAGCGGGTACTCCAGGCCCTCCTGGTCGGCGAAGACGCGGAGGGTGTGGATCGAGTCGTTGGAGACGGCCAGCAGCTGGGTGTCGTCGTTGACGAACTTCGGCAGTTCATCGCGGAGCGCGCACAGCTCGCCCGTGCACACACCGGTGAAGGCGAAGGGGTAGAAGAGGAGCACCACGTTCTTCTCGCCGCGGAACTCGGCGAGGTTCACCGTGCGCCCGTGGTTGTCCTTCAGCTCGAATTCGGGTGCCTTGGTGCCGACGTCGATCGCCATGATGGGTGATTCCCTTCGCTGAGCCCGTTCGGGTGACGGGTCCACTCTAGGCGCGCGCCCAGAACCCCCGGGACACCGGTAGGCCCCCTTTGACCTGGGTCAAAGGGGGCCTACCGGTAGTTGGTGCCGATGCGCTCAGGGTGTGCCCGGTGCCTGGCCCGGGCCTGCTTGGGGGCCCCTCAGCGCTTCGCCTTGGGCGCCACCAGCCGGCTGCCGGACCAATCCTTGGCCACACTGATGCTCTTGGTCTGCGAGAGACCGGCAGTCTGCGCGGCATCGCTGATGTCGCTGGGCTCCACGTAGCCCTCCCGGCCCGTCTTCGGCGTCAGGAGCCAGATCAGGCCGCCTTCGTCGAGCAGGCCGATGGAGTCCACCAGCGTGTCCGTCAGGTCGCCGTCCTCATCGCGGAACCAGAGGACGACAGCGTCTGCGACGTCGTCGTACTCCTCGTCCACGAGGTCCTGGCCGATCACGGACTCGATGCCTTCACGGAGATCCTGGTCGGCGTCCTCGTCGTAGCCGATCTCCTGGACCACCTGTCCGGGCTCGAACCCCAGCCTTGCTGCTGGGTTGGTCCGCTCCTCCGCGTGGTCCGCGGTCGCGCTCACGGCTTGCCTCCTGATCATGTTCGGTAGATGCTGCGGCCTCGCGCGTACGCGTGGCGTTGGCCGTAGTCCACACGCGCCGGGCGGATCGCGCAAGTACCCGGCCGTTCAGACCGCCGAAACGGTGACGTTTACGTCCGTCTCGACGCAAGTCCACACACGTCCCACCAGAGTCCATCTGGGTCCGTCGGCCACGCGACACTCTTCGGCCGCGTTTGCCACCTTACGTCCCCCTGACACCCTCCCCGGAACCGAACACCCGAACTGAACGCGATCCCGGGATGGGCGTAAGGTTGCGATTTGACCCTACCTAGCCCACCTGGTGAGCAGTGCCCGGTCAGGGCGGAACGTCAGCGAGATCATGGGTTACCTCTCGGTAGAGATGACGTTTCCCGTCCCGCGGTACACGATGGAGGCGGTACGGCAGCGCTCCACGATCTCTGCAAACTCTGCCAGAAAACTCGGCTCACCACCCCGAACAGTGAAGGATCAGCGTGGCTTCCGGATCAGATCGCAACCCGATCATCATTGGCGGCCTTCCCAGTCAGGTCCCGGACTTCGATCCCGAAGAGACCCAGGAATGGCTGGACTCTCTCGACGCCGCCGTCGACGAGCGAGGCCGGGAACGGGCCCGCTATCTGATGCTCCGCCTCATCGAGCGCGCGCGCGAGAAGCGCGTGGCCGTGCCCGAGATGCGCAGCACGGACTATGTGAACACCATCGCCACCAAGGACGAGCCGTTCTTCCCCGGCCATGAGGAGATCGAGCGCAAGGTCCTGAACGCGACCCGCTGGAACGCCGCGGTGATGGTCTCCCGCGCCCAGCGGCCCGGGATCGGCGTCGGCGGCCACATCGCCACCTTCGCGTCCTCCGCCTCGCTCTACGACGTCGGCTTCAACCACTTCTTCCGGGGCAAGGACGAGGGCGACGGCGGCGACCAGATCTTCTTCCAGGGCCATGCCTCCCCCGGCATCTACGCCCGCGCCTTCCTCCTCGACCGGCTGAGCGAGACGCAGCTCGACGCCTTCCGTCAGGAGAAGTCGAAGTATCCGAACGGGCTCTCCAGCTACCCGCACCCGCGGCTGATGCCGGACTTCTGGGAGTTCCCGACGGTCTCGATGGGCCTCGGCCCCCTCGGCGCGATCTATCAGGCCCGGATGAACCGCTATATGCAGGCGCGGGGCATCGCGGACACCTCTCAGTCGCACGTGTGGGCGTTCCTCGGGGACGGCGAGATGGACGAGCCCGAGTCGCTCGGACAGCTCTCGATCGCCGCCCGTGAGGGCCTGGACAACCTCACCTTCGTCGTCAACTGCAACCTCCAGCGGCTCGACGGCCCCGTCCGCGGCAACGGCAAGATCATCCAGGAGCTGGAGTCGCAGTTCCGCGGCGCCGGCTGGAACGTGATCAAGCTGGTCTGGGACCGCTCCTGGGACCCGCTGCTGGCCCAGGACCGCGACGGCCTGCTGGTCAACAAGTTGAACACCACCCCCGACGGCCAGTTCCAGACGTACGCCACCGAGACCGGCGCATACATCCGAGAGCACTTCTTCGGCGGTGACCAGCGGCTGCGCGCCATGGTCGAGAACATGACCGATGAGCAGATCCTGCACCTCGGTCGCGGTGGCCACGACCACCGCAAGGTGTTCGCGGCGTTCGCGGCGGCCAAGGCCCACAAGGGCCAGCCGACCGTGATCCTGGCGCAGACCGTCAAGGGCTGGACCCTCGGTCCGAACTTCGAGGGCCGCAACGCCACCCACCAGATGAAGAAGCTCACGGTCGACGACCTCAAGGGCTTCCGGGACCGGCTGCACATCCCGATCCCGGACTCCGAGCTGGAAGGCGGCCTGCCGCCGTACTACCACCCGGGTCGCGACTCGGAGGAGATCCAGTACATGCACGACCGCCGCAAGGCGCTGGGCGGCTATGTGCCGACCCGCGTCGTGCGCGCGAAGCCCCTGGCCCTGCCGGAGGACAAGACGTACGCGGCCGTGCGCAAGGGTTCGGGGCAGCAGTCGATCGCCACCACCATGGCCTTCGTCCGCCTGCTGAAGGACCTGATGCGGGACAAGGAGATCGGCAAGCGGTTCGTGCTGATCGCCCCCGACGAGTACCGCACCTTCGGCATGGACTCCTTCTTCCCGAGCGCGAAGATCTACAACCCGCTGGGTCAGCAGTACGAGTCCGTGGACCGTGAGCTGCTGCTCGCCTACAAGGAGTCGCCGACCGGGCAGATGCTGCACGACGGCATCTCCGAGGCGGGCTGCACGGCCTCGCTGATCGCCGCCGGCTCCGCGTACGCCACGCACGGCGAGCCGCTGATCCCGGTGTACGTCTTCTACTCGATGTTCGGTTTCCAGCGCACCGGTGACCAGTTCTGGCAGATGGCCGACCAGTTGGCGCGTGGCTTCGTACTGGGTGCGACCGCCGGCCGCACGACTCTGACCGGCGAGGGGCTCCAGCACGCGGACGGCCATTCGCAGCTGCTGGCGTCCACCAACCCGGGCTGTGTGGCGTACGACCCGGCGTTCGGGTTCGAGATGGCCCACATCGTCAAGGACGGTCTGCGACGGATGTACGGAGGGACGCCCGAGGAGAACGAGGACGTCTTCTACTACCTGACCGTCTACAACGAGCCGATCCAGCACCCGGCCGAGCCCGAGAACGTGGATGTGGACGGCATCCTCAAGGGCGTCTACCGCTACAAGGCCGCCGAGCAGGGGCAGATCCCGGCGCAGATCCTGGCGTCCGGCGTGGCCGTGCCGTGGGCCGTCGAGGCCCAGCAGATCCTGGCCTCCGAGTGGAACGTGCGCGCCGACGTGTGGTCGGCGACGTCCTGGAACGAGCTGCGTCGCGAAGCGGTTTCGGTGGAGGAGTACAACCTCCTGCACCCGGAGGAGGAGCAGCGCGTGCCGTACGTCACACGCAAACTCTCCGCCGTAGAGGGTCCGTTCGTGGCCGTCTCCGACTGGATGCGTTCGGTACCCGACCAGATCTCGCGCTGGGTGCCCGGTACGTACGCCTCGCTGGGTGCGGACGGCTTCGGCTTCGCGGACACCCGCGGTGCGGCCCGTCGCTACTTCCACATCGACGCGCAGTCGATCGTGCTGGGCGTGCTGACCGAGTTGGCGCGCGAGGGCAAGGTGGACCGTTCGGTGCTGAAGCAGGCCGTGGACCGCTACCAGCTGCTGGACGTGGCGGCGGCCGACCCCGGTCCTGCGGGCGGCGACGCCTGACGGTCCGAGTGATGTGAACACGAGGGCGGTGGCCCCCGACGAGTCAGTCGGGGTGCCACCGCCCTCGTCGTTTGGTTCCCGGGGCCGGTGGGTCGAGAAGCGGCTTTCGTCGGAATCGGACCGCGAACCCGGCAGGACCCGGCCGAAGGGGCTAGCTCTCCCAGATCTTGAACGCCCTGACCCGGTAGGGCGACTGGGGCGACCAGGTCCCGGAGCCGGGATAGGTCTCGTACTCGCCCGTCTCCTGGCATTCGGTGGACTGGTACGTGGTGACCGGCCGCCCGGTGCGATTGGCGAGGGACTGCGCACTCACGCCGGCGCGCAGCGGGATGCAGCTCTCGATGTCCGTGTCGGACAGTTCATACAGATGCCGGGCGCCGCTGAAGCCGGCTCGCTCCCAGAGGCAGAGCGCCCCCGTGGGGCACTCCCCCAGCCGGGGTGCGGCCAGTGCCGGCCCGGATGGAGTGAGAGCCATGCTCAGGGCGGACAAGGTCAGCAGGGCCAACAGGGCGGTGGTGTGTCGTCGCATGGCGGTGAACCCCCGTGATCATATGAATCGGTCGACCGCACCCTGACCCACGGTCGAGGGAGGGCGACAGGGGCGGCGAGCGGGATCACCCTGATAGGCGAACAGCCCCACCGGGCTGACCCGGTGGGGCTGTTCGCTGTACGGGGTTGACGTCCGATGCGAAACCGAAGGGCCCGGACGGGCCGGCTGTCGTAGGTCTCGGACAGGGGTTGTCGAACGGCTCGGACGGAGATTGCCCAACGGCTCAGATGTGGGCCGCTCCGGCACCCGCCTCCGCGTTGGCGCCGCGCTTGGTGAGCAGCGCGACACCGATGGCCAGTGCGGAGATGGCGGCGGCGACGAGGCAGGCGAGGCCCATGCCGGACACGAACGTGTCGTGCGCGACCTCGGTGATCTTGGCGACCACCTCGGGCGGGGTGCCCTTGCCGACCGGGGGCACACCGACCTCGACGGCCTTCGCGGCCTGCTCCATCTGCTCGGCGGGCAGCGGCGGAAGCTTCGCGGCGGCCCAGTTGCCGGCGAGGTCACTGTTGACCTTGGCGGCCATGACCGCACCGAGCACCGCGGTGCCGAGGCTGCCGCCGATCTGCATGGCGGCCTGCTGGAGACCACCGGCGACGCCGGACAGCTCCATCGGGGCGTTGCCCACGATGACCTCGGTCGCACCGACCATAACGGGCGCGAGGCCCAGACCGAGCAGGGCGAACCAGATCGACATGGTCAGGCTGCTGGTGTCGGTCTCCAGGGTGGACATGCCGAACAGGGCGATCGTCGTGAAGGTCATGCCGCCCGCCAGCGGAATCCGCGGTCCGACCTTGGTGATCACCGCGCCGGCCAGCGGGGAGCCGACGATCATCATTCCGGTGAGCGGCAGCAGGTGCAGACCGCTGTCGACCGGGCTCATGCCGTGGACGTTCTGGAGGTAGAAGGTGACGAAGAACAGTCCGCCCATGAAGCCGATGGCCATGAGGACCATCAGCACCACACCGGCGGACAGGGGCACCGA
This sequence comes from Streptomyces sp. NPDC005963, assembly GCF_040638655.1. Taxonomy (NCBI): domain Bacteria; kingdom Bacillati; phylum Actinomycetota; class Actinomycetes; order Kitasatosporales; family Streptomycetaceae; genus Streptomyces; species Streptomyces sp. NPDC005963. Next base: position 50,226 of record NZ_JBEXVD010000003.1, read on the forward strand.
GCGGAACAGCTTCAGCGGGATCAGCGGCTCGGCGACCTTGTTCTCCCAGAAGGCGAACAGGGCGAAGGCGACGACCGCGGCCACGATGAAGCCCCAGGTCTTGCCGTCGCCCCAGCCCCACTCGGCGGCCTTGATCAGTGCCCAGACGAGACAGAACATGCCGCCCGAGAGCAGCAGGATGCCGGGGACGTCGAAGGACTTGGGGGCGTTCTTCGCGCGGTGGTCCTTGAGGATCACCAGACCGAGGACGAGGGCGATGACGCCCACGGGGACGTTGATGAAGAACACGGACTGCCAACTGACGTGCTCGACCAGCAGACCGCCGACGATCGGGCCGCCCGCGGTGGACGCGCCGATCACCATGCCCCAGATGCCGATCGCCATGTTGAGCTTCTCGGCGGGGAAGGTCGCCCGCAGCAGACCGAGCGCGGCGGGCATCAGCAGGGCGCCGAACAGGCCCTGCGCCACGCGGAACGTCACGATCGAGACGATGCCTTCGGAGAGTCCGATCGCGGCCGACGAGGCGGCGAAGCCGACGATGCCGATGAGGAAGGTCTGGCGGTGGCCGAAGCGGTCACCCAACTTGCCGGCGGTGATCAGGGTGACGGCCAGGGCCAGGAAGTAGCCGTGGCTGATCCATTGGACGTCGGCCATCGTGGCGTTGAGGTCGGCGGCTATCGCGGGATTGGCGATGGCTACGATGGTGCCGTCCAGTGCGACCATCATCACGCCGATGGCCACTGCGAAGAGCGTCAGCCAAGGGTGGCCGCGAAGCCCTTTGGCCGGAGCCGCTACTGCGTCGCGTGGCCCCAGGGGGTCATCCTGCGGCGTCTTGTCGATGGTGGTCTGACTAGTCATGCGAGCGAGACTAGTGACAGCCTCTGACAGTTGACAAACCATTTCAGTAGTCGGTGACTGTCATCTCTCTCACAGGTACGCTGAAGTGATCGTTGGGGTCAACGGGCCGTGCACAAGCAGGGAAACGTCCGGTGAATTGTCCGGGCGGGTGTCCGGACAAAGCGTCCGGCGGGACTTCGGGGGAACCCCCGGTGGAAGAGACCATGAATTGAGGTCCGAGTGACGGGGCAGATGGCGGTCGAGCCCATGGCCGAGCCGACCGGACTGCGCGAGCGGAAGAAGCAGCTCACCCGTGATGCACTCGTACGTGCGTCGTTGGAGCTGTTCATCTCCCAGGGGTACGAGGAGACCACCGTCGACGAGATCGCGGACGCGGTCGACGTCTCGCAGCGGACCTTCTTCCGGTACTTCGCGAGCAAGGAAGAAGTGGCCTTCGCCCTGGAGGACCTGGTCAGCAACCGCTTCCGTGCGCTGTTGCGGGACCGCCCCGCCCATGAGGTGCCGTTCGAAGCCCTGCGGAACGCGGTCCTGTTGGGCTGGGACCACATCGAGGAGGCGCTCGGCCAGATCGTGCCGGCCGAGACCCACATCCGCGCCTACCTCATGATCGAGTCGACGCCCGCCCTGCTCGCCGCCCATCTGCGCCGCTCCACGGAGATGGAGGAGCAGGTCGCCCGGCTGATCGCCGAGCGCGAGGGGCTCGACGTCGACACCGACCCGCGCCCGCGGACCCTGGTGGCGGCCTTCAGTGCGGTGATGCGGGTGGCCGGACAGCTGTGGAGCCGTGGCGACGATCCGAGCAAGGACGCCTTGCGCGACCTCACCGCCGGATATCTGCTGCAACTGGGGCCCGCACTGGCCGAGGACTGGCACGGCGGTACCGGAGCATGAGGCCGTGCTCGACGGTCGTACGGTGAACTGACGCTCCATCGACGGTCGTGCAGTGATCTGACGCTCCTCGTCGTGGGCCGGCCGGGGCGAGCAACGACGGATGGTTCAGCCCGTTTCCGTCCCACTTGCGCGGGCGTGCGCCAACGATCCACAGTGCGTCGGGTCACGGCCTTTCCCTCCTTCACCCCCGTTATCCCTCTTGGGCACGTGAGTTACCTCACGGTCCCCACGAGGTCCGCCACCTCTCTCCTAGGGTGGTGGGCAGTGACTCCTTTCAGCCCTTCTCCCGCCCTGGCCGGCTGGCGCGGTCTCCTTGCGCTCGTACTCGTGTTCATCATGCTGACCACCACCGGTTGGACCGCCGAGCGCCAGCGCAGCGCTCCGCGCGACTTCTTCGACGCGGAGTCGGTGGCCTGGCGCAAGGCCAGGCTCGACGGGCGCGCGCTGCCAGGCATCGATAGTTCGCCCGCCCGGCTCGCCGCCTTCTTCGCCTCGCTCGACAGCTCCCGGAGCAATCGGCTCGCCCACCGCTTCCCGCTGGTGGTCGGCAATCTCAATGGCGCTCCGATCGCCCTGCGCTACCGGGCCAACCGCACGGCCATCGCGCGCTCGCTGACCTTCGAGGTGGAGCAGTGGAAGACCGCGAAGCTGACCGCCGACGGTCGTCACCACAACATGCGACGCATCCACCGCTTCCAGGCCCTGATGCGCCCGGGCCGACAGATCCTGGCCTTCGATCCATCGGGTTCCGGCAGGGCGGCCGAGGTCTTCGGCAGTCTGGAACGCGCCGAACGGGTCTCGGTGATCGTTCCCGGGGTCGACACCAATCTGCTCACCTTCCAACGCAGTGCCCGTAAGTACAGCGCTCCGGTGGGCATGGCCCAGTCGCTCTACGCGGCCGAGCGCGTCGCCTCCCCCCGTACCCGTACCGCGGTCATCGCCTGGGCCGACTACGTGACTCCCGTCGGGATCGGGATGGACTCGGCCACCGGTCGGCTCGCGGAGAACGGCGCGCTACGACTGGCCCGGCTGGTCGACGCCCTGCCGGGCGCGTCGGAGGTCGCCCTGTTCTGCCACAGCTACGGTTCGGTGGTGTGCGGGGTCGCGGCCCGGGATCTCTCGCCGCGCGTCACGGACATCGCGGTCGCGGGCAGCCCCGGGATGCGCGCCGGGAACGTCGCCGAACTGCGTGCCCGCGCCCGGGTGTGGGCCATGCGGGACCGGGACGACTGGATCGAGGACGTGCCCCATCTCCAGGTCGGCGGACTGGGTCACGGCGCCGATCCGATGGCGCCCGAGTTCGGGGCGCGCGTGATGTCGGCGGACGGCGCGATCGGCCACAGCGGCTATTTCGAGCCGGGTACGGAGAGCATCGCCAACCTGGCGGTGATAGGCGTCGGCTCGTATGCGGAGGTGGTCTGCGCACACGAGGACATCGAGTGCGGCAGCGATATTTTCGGTGAAGCGGCGGCCTGACGCGCGTAGAGCTCCGTGTACTGCACACCTGACGAAGGGGCGACGTGAGAGCGTCAGCAGCCTACGATGATGCGTATGGGTGATGTATTGGCTGGAATTCAAGCCACATGGGAGTTTGAGTCCGACTCCGTGCTCATCCGCTATGAACGGGGACACCGCACGCCGAAGCTGTTCCAGGCGCTCCGCGAACGCCGCATCCCCCACGAGGCGTTGGCGTCGGTGACTCTCTCCCCGGGCAAGCGGGGGACGGTGGTGCTGTACGCGGCGCCCAGACCCGGTGCGGATCCGTTGATGGAGGCCGCGGCCGGGCAGCTCAAGGAAGAGTGCGACCCCTATCGGCTGGTCCTGCCCGCCGACAGCGAGGACCTGGCCGAGTGCCGGGCCCAAGAACTCAGAACCGTGCTGGCCACAGACGCGGACCGGCCCACCGAGCGGTACGCCGTGGCCGCCCCCGACGCGCCGCTGGCCTTCAAGGCGTCCGACGGAAGGGCGTCCTTCGACGGCCGGCACGTCGGCTTCCGCTGGTCCCGCACAGGGGCTTCCTCCGCGAAGTGGAAGGCGGGCGACCAGAGTTTCGCCGTGACCGAACTCAGCGGCGTCGAATGGCGCACACCCGAAGCAGCCGAAGGCTATCTGCGGTTGCTGCGCCGCTCGGACGTCCTCATCGGAGAGAAGGGCGCACCCCCTTCACGGGTCGACCAGGACCCGGCTGCGGTGGTGTTCGGCGTCCGCAGCGGATCGGTGCACGAGTCGCTGCCCTTCGCCGCTGCGGTGTTGGAATCGGTCCAGAAGTCCGGTGCGGCGCCCGCCCTGGCCCTGCACACCGCCCGTCGCGACCCGGCGGACATCGCCGAGCGGATCAGACACCTCGGCGAACTGCACCGGGCGGGCCTGGTGACGGACGACGAGTTCAGCTCCAAGAAGGCGCAGCTCCTGGCGGAACTCTGACGCGGCAGCCGTCGGACGGGTGTCATACCCGGGTATGACACCCGCTCCGGCTCCCGGGTATGACGCTTTGCCCGACCCGTCTGCCTACGCTGACCAGGCCATGTCTGAAAATCCCCGGCCCATGCTCCCCCACCTGCGCAGGCGCGCGCTCCACACCGCGCGCCGCGGCTGGGGCTTCCTCACGGCCGATCTGCGGGAACCGTCTCCCTCGACGGCCCCACTACTCGGCACGGCCCACAAGCGCTGGCTGCGGATGCTCCCGTACGTCGTCGCCTTTGCCGCCGTCGCCGCCCTGCTGCCGGTCACCATCAATGTGCTGACCAACTCCTACGGTCTCCACGGCGCCCTCGCGGGTGCGCTCGCCACGGCCCAGACCGCACCGCTGCTCCTCGCCGTCACCCGTCCGTTGCAGGCGTGGTGGATCGTCTACGGCGCCGATGTGCTGGGCGCGGTGGCCCTGATGGGCGCGGACCGCACCGAAGGGCTCGCCTGGCCCTGGCCGCCCATGGTCGTGGTCGGCTATCTGCTGCTGATGGCCTTCGTGGGCCTGCGGGAGCCGCGGCGGACCCTGGTCGCCGTCTGGCTGGCCACCGGCGCCGCCGGACTCGTCTTCGAACTGCTCTCGCAGACGCTGAGCGACGGCGTTCACGTGCTGCTGTTCGTGCTGACGGGAGTGGTTCTGGTGGTCGCCGGCGCACTGCGCGAGCGCGGCGACGCACAGCGGAGGCTGGTGGCTCAGGAGACGATCAGCGAGTCCGAGCGCTCCCGGCGCACCCTGTTGGAGGAGCGCACCAGGATCGCCCGCGAACTCCATGACGTGGTCGCCCACCATATGTCGGTGATCACCGTCCAGGCGGACTCGGCCCCCTATCGCATCGAGGGTCTGCCACCGGCCGCGCACGAGGAGTTCGCGGCGATCGCGGCGGGCGCCCGGGAATCGCTCAACGAGATGCGCCGGCTGCTGACGGTGCTGCGCAGTGAAGGCACCGAGGGTGAATTGACGCCGCAGCCGGGGCTGTCGCGCGTCCAACAGCTGGTGGAGGCGGCGGTACGGGCCGGGGTGCCGGCGGAGTTGGCCATGAGCCTGCCGGCCGATGCACTGCCGCAGTCGGTCGACCTGTCGGCGTACCGCATCGTCCAGGAGGCGCTGTCGAACGTGGTGCGGCACGCGCCGGGCGCATCGACGAAGGTGTCCATCACCTCGGACGGCACCGCGTTGACGCTCCTCGTCGTCAACGGCCCGGCCGATGGGCCCGCCGCGCCCCTGGAGTCCCACCCCGGTACCGGTCACGGCCTGGTCGGGATGCGTGAACGCGTACGGTTGACCGGCGGAGAGCTGGACACCGGAGCGCTGCCCGACGGCGGTTTCCGCGTGGCCGCCCGGCTTCCCCTGAACCCTCCCGTCGCTCCGAAGGACCCTTCGTGACCATCCGCGTGATCATCGTCGACGACCAGGCCATGGTCCGCGCGGGGTTCGCCGCGCTCCTGGCGGCGCAGTCGGACATCGACGTGGTGGGTGAGGCGGCGGACGGCAGGGCGGGCGTGGAGGTGTCCCGCACCACCCATCCGGACGTGGTGCTGATGGACGTCCGGATGCCGGAGATGGACGGCCTCGCCGCCGCCCGGGCGATCCTGTCGCCGCCACCGGGGGTGGTGCACCTGCCGAAGGTGCTGATGCTGACCACCTTCGACGTGGACGACTACGTGTACGAGGCGCTGCGCGCCGGCGCCTCGGGCTTCCTGCTGAAGGACGCGCCGCCCGCCGATCTGATCGCCGCGGTTCGGATCGTGGCGGCGGGTGAGGCCCTGCTCGCGCCTTCGGTGACCCGACGGCTCATCGCCGACTTCGCCACCCAGCGCCCGGCCCCGCGCAAGGACCCCTCGCTGCGGCTCAAGGGCCTGACGCCGAGGGAGACCGAGGTGCTGGAACTGATCGCGAGGGGCCTGTCCAACCGGGAGATCGCCGATCAGTTGGTACTCGCGGAGCAGACGGTGAAGACCCACATCGGCCGGGTGCTGGCCAAACTCGCACTGCGGGACCGGGCACAGGCGGTGATCTTCGCGTACGAGTCGGGGTTGGTGCGACCCGGGTCGTCGTGAACCGGGTCCGTGCAGCGAGGAACCGTCACCCGGAACCGCCCACCCGCACGGCCCCCGGCTGAGGGGATCACCGAGCCGCCCGTCCCCCACCCCCTACCCCGGTAGCACCCCAGGCTTGGCTCCCCGGGGTGACGCTCCGCGACCCGTCATCTTCCTACCTTCCTCCCGTCACACCCAACGGGAGAAGAAGGGGATGGGTCGATGCGCCGCTACAAGAGGACCCTGCTGGCACTCGCGCTCGCGACCAGCGTCGTCACCGGGACGGCCGGATGGGCCTCGGGGAGTGCGCAGCGCGCGGTCACCGGGCCGCCGCCCGGTAGCGATGCCTGGGTCGAGGACCGTTCCCTCGGGCGGGCGTTGCCGCATCCGGGCACCGCGTCGGCGCGGGAGGTCGCCGGGTTCTTCCGTACGTTGAGCGATGCGCAACAGCGCGTGCTCGTGCGACGGCATCCGCTCGTGGTGGGCAATTTGGACGGCGTGCCCGTCGCCCTGCGCTACCGGGCCAACTCCCTGGCCGTGCGCGGCACCTCCTTCGACCGGCTGGCGGTCGACGGGCGGCAGATCCTGGCGTTCGACCCGCGGGGGCGGGGGCAGGTCGCCGAGGTGTACGGGGACCTGGAGCGGGCCCGTACCGTGTCGGTGGTCGTGCCGGGGGCCGACATCGACGCCGGGACCTTCGATCGGGCGAACGACCCGTACGGCACTCCGGCCGGCATGGCGAAGTCACTGCGTACGGCCGCGGGCGACGGAACGGCCGTGATCGCCTGGGTGGGGTACACGACACCCGTCGGGGTCGGTCTCGACGCCGCCACGGGGGATCTCGCCGAGGCGGGAGCCGTGCGGTTGACCCGCTTCACGCGCGGCCTCACGGCGGTGGGGATCCCGGCTCCGGTGTTGTTCTGCCACAGCTACGGGTCCGTCGTCTGCGGGCTCGGCGCCCGGGGCGGGGACGTGGCGGTCTCCGGCATCGTCGTCATGGGCTCCCCCGGGGTGCGCGCCGGTTCGGCGCGGGAGTTGAAGGCCCCGGTGTGGGCAGCCAAGAGCGCCGGTGACTGGATCTCCAAGGTGCCCCATGTGCGCTTCCTCGGTCTCGGTCATGGAGACGACCCCACCGATCCGGAGTTCGGCGCCCGCCCGGTGCCGGCACGTCAGGTCCACGGGCACAGCGGCTACTTCGCCCCCGGCACCGACTCGCTGGACGCGTTCGCTGCGATCGCCCGGACGGGAGGCGGGCGATGAAGCTCACCGCGACAGTGGCGACGATCGAGGCCCGTACCCCCGCGCACCGCGACCGTGCCGTCGACGGGCTGCGCGCCCTCGCCCTGCTGGCCGTCCCCCTCGGGCACTGGCTCCTCGGCGGTCTCGCCCTCGGTGACGACGGCGCCCTGCGCAACGCCAGCCCGCTCACCTCCTTCGGCTCCTTCGCGCCCATCAGTTGGGTGCTCCAGATGTTGGGGATCTTCTTCCTGGTCGGCGGCTACGCCTCCGTGCTCTCCTACCGCCGGCACACCGGCACCACCGGGCAGTGGCTGCGCCAGCGCACGGCCCGCCTCGGTCGGCCCGTACTCGGTGTCACGGCGGTGTGGGCCGTGCTGCTGCCGGTGCTGTACGCGGTCGGGGTGCCCCTGACGACCCTGCGCACCAGCTCCACCCTGGTCGTCCAGCCGCTGTGGTTCGTCGGTGTCTATCTGGTGGTCACCGCGCTGACGCCGTACTGCATCCGGGCCGCCCGCGGGCTCGGCGCCTGGGCCGCCGCTCCGCTGCTGCTGAGCGTGGCCGTCGTGGACGTGCTGCGCTACGGGCCGTACGCGGATGCCATGCCGTCCTGGCTGGGCGTGCTGAACGTCCTGCCCGGCTGGCTGTTCGCCTATCAGCTCGGTGTGAGCTGGGGCGAGGGGCGGATCACCCGGCGGCACGCCCGCGGGCTGCTGATCGGCGGCGCCGCACTGTTCGGGCTGCTCCTCGCCTTCTTCCACTATCCGGCGTCGATGGTCGGCGTTCCGGGCGAGGCCCGCACCAACTCGCATCCGCCGTCGCTGCTGGTCCTGGCGCTGGCCATGGCCCAGAGCGGTGCCGCAATCCTGTTGCGCGACCGACTGGCGAAGCTCCTGGCGCGGCCCGCGCTCTGGGCCCCCGTCGTGGTCATCAACCTGTCCGCGATGACGATCCTGTGCTGGCACCAGACGGCGATGCTGGCGGCGGCCGTTCCCGCGTCGTTCGCGGGGGCGGTACCCGGGTTGACCACGGCCCCGGACACGCTCGGGTGGGTGCTGGCGCGTATCGCCTTCCTCCCGGTGTTCGCCGTACTGCTCATGGCCATCGGATGGTACGCGCGCACCTTCGAGACGCCGTGGCGGACGGGTGGGGCGGCGGGCGGGGTCCGGCGGGCGACGGCGGGTGTGCTCGCCGCGGGATTCGCCGTCTTCGCACTGGGGTTGGCCTGACCGCCGTGCCCTCTCAGGAGCGTTCGCGCGCGACCGCTGTCGACGACATGTCCGGGTATCGGTCACCGGCGACCTGGCCCGCGATCGGCTCCAACTGCGCCAACTCGTCGTCGGTGAGGGTCAGTCGGGTCGCGGCGGTGTTCTCGCGGAGCCGCTCGGGGCTGCGGGTGCCCGGGATCGGCACCACCGGCAGTCCGTGGACCGCGGCGCGCTGCTGCACCCAGGCCAGCGCGATCTGTGCGGGGGTCGCCCCGTGTGCGGCGGCGATCGTCCGCACGGGCTCCAGCAGGGTGGCGTTCAGACGTGCGTTGTCGCCGGTGAACCGCGGCTGCTGGGACCGGAAGTCACTCGCGGACAGTTCCTGGGCCGCGTCCTTGAAGGCACCGGTCAGAAAGCCGCGGCCCAGGGGCGAGTACGGGACGAAGGCGATGCCGAGGTCGGCCGCCGCCGGTACGGCGCTGTGCTCCACGTCCCGGCTGAAGATCGACCACTCCGACTGGAGCGCCGTGATCGGGTGCACCGCGTGCGCCTCGCGTAGTTCGGCCCCGGTGACCTCGCTCAGCCCGAGGTGTCGGACCTTGCCGGCGGTGACCAGTTCACCCATGGCGCCCACCGAGTCGGCCAGCGGCACCGCCGGATCGCGGCGGTGCATGTAGTACAGGTCGATCACGTCGACGCCGAGCCGCTTCAAACTGGCGTCGACGGACTGCCGGACGTACGCGGGGTCGTTGCGCACACCGCGGAAGTCCTCATCGTCACTGCGGACGATCGCGAACTTGGTGGCGATCGTGACGCGGTCGCGGTTCGCCCGGAAGAAGGGGGCGAGGAACCGTTCGTTGGCGCCGCGGCCATAGGCGTCAGCGGTGTCGAAGAGAGTGACGCCCTCGTCGAGTGCGGCGTCCAGGGTCTCGCGGGCGACGGGTTCGTCCGTCGTCCCGTAGAACTCGCTGATGCCCATGCAACCGAGGCCCTGCACCCCCACCAGCGGTCCTCGGGTGCCGAGCCGTACCGATGCGATCGTGCTGTCGCTCATCAGATTCAGTCCTTGGATTCGTTCGACGTGGTGCGTGCGGGGAGGGGCCCACGCTGCCGGGCCCGGAGACGCTGGGTCAGTCCGTCGGCTGCTGGAGGTCCGCATAGTGTTCGATCTTGTAGTCGAGCACCGCGAGGGTGCCCTGGAGCTCCGCGATCCGGGTGAGCACCTCGCGGCGGGTGCGCGCCAGCAGTTCGCGGCGCTCGTCGACGGTGCGGTCGCCCGCCCGCACCAACTCGGCGTAGCGGACCATGTCGGCCACCGGCATTCCGGTCAGCCGCAACTTTCCGACCAGCGAGAGCCACTCCAGATCGCGGTTGCTGAACCGCCGCTGCCCGGTGTGCGAGCGGTCCACGTGGGGCATCAGCCCGATCCGCTCGTACCAGCGCAGGGTGTGCGCGCTCAGTCCGGTGAAGTCGGCGACCTCGCTGATCGTGTAGCGGTCCTGGCCGTCGGGGCGGGGAAGTGCACCGGCAGAGGCGAGGCAGATGTGCTCCCTGGTGGTGCTGCTCTCGGTCAGCGTCATGTCTTCCACGCTAGAACCTTCGAGTGCACTCCAAGCAAGCGCAATCGGCTGGTGATCGCCGTTCCGCACGTTCGCACCCCCCGGTGACCACTCGCACACTCCGTGCGGCATCAGCCGATCTCCGAGGGTTGGGTCTTCGTCCGGACCCCCGATCCGGTCCGGGGGAGGACCCTCTACGCTCGTGGTCATGCAGAGCCTGGCGATGATCGATGATTGGCCCGTTCCGACTGCGGCGGTAGCCGTCGTACGGGCGGACGGCACCGTGACCGGTACGCGCGGTCCGCTCGACCGGCGGTTCCCGCTGGCCTCCGTCACCAAGCCGCTCGCCGCCTACGCGGTGCTGGTGGCGATCGAGGAGGGCGCGCTCGAACTGGACGAGCCGGCCGGGCCCGAGGGCTCCACGGTCCGCCATCTCCTCGCCCACACCTCGGGGCTCGCCTTCGACGAGCACAAGGTCAGCGCCGAGCCGGGAACGCGCCGGATCTACTCCAACGCGGGGTTCGACGTGCTCGCCGACCACGTCGCCAAGGCGACGGACATCCCCTTCGCCGAGTATCTGCACCAGGCCGTTCTGGAGCCGCTGGGCATGACGGGGACCTCGCTGGAGGGTTCGGCGGCGAAGGACGGCGTCTCCACCGTGAACGACCTGGTCCGTTTCGCGGCTGAGGTGCAGTCACCGCAGCTGCTGGACGCACGTACGGTCCTGGCGGCGATGACGGTGGTGCACCCGGGGCTCGACGGACTGCTGCCCGGGTACGGCAGGCAGCGCCCCAACGACTGGGGTCTCGGCTTCGAGATCAGGGACGGCAAGTCGCCGCACTGGACCGGCGCCACGTCCTCACCCCACACCTTCGGGCACTTCGGCCAGTCGGGAACGTTCCTGTGGATCGACCCCGAGGTCGGCGCGGCCTGTGTGGCGCTGACCGACCGGGCCTTCGGGGCCTGGGCGGTGGAGGCGTGGCCGCCGTTCACGGACGCCGTGCTCGCCGAACTGCGGTCGACCGCTGCCTGAACGGTCAGGAGCGCGGGTCAGCCGGTCATCTCCCAGATCAGCACCTCGACCGGGCCGTCCGTCGCGATCAGTTCCGGTCCTTCGCCGTCCGTGATCCGCGCCGCGTCCCCCGGGCCCAGTGCGTGTCCGTCCAGTCGGAGTGCTCCGCGGACGACGTGGACGTACACCGCCGGGGCCGGGGGGACGGTGATCCGTTCTCCCACGGCCGGACGGCGGATGTGGAGCAGCGCGTACGACGGCGCGAGGGCGTAGGGCTCGGCCTCGTCGACCGCGCGCACCACCTGGTACGACGGTTCGCCTCCGGGAGTGCGTGGTGCCAGCCACATCTGGACGAACACCAGGGGTGTGCTGCCGTCGTTGCGCTCCTCGTGGCGCACGCCGCTCGCCGAGCTCAGCCGTTGGACGTCACCGGGACGTACGACGGTGGCGTGGCCGGCGGAGTCGCGGTGGGTCAACTCGCCCTCCACGACCCAGGTGACGATCTCGGTGTGGTCGTGGGGGTGTTCGTCGAAACCCGCTCCCGGCTCAAGGCGTTCCTCGTTGCAGGCGATGAGCGCGCCGAAGCGGAGGTTGTCCGGGTCGTAGTGGGAACCGAACGAGAAGGCGTGGCGGGTGGTGATGCCCCGGGCGGGGTCGCCACCGCTGTAGCGCTCATCCGAACGCCGTACATCGATCACGGTCCCCACCGTAGCCCCCGAAGGGGACGCGGCCGGGTCCCGTGGAGGTCGGCCAGGGTCTTTCTTTTGGATCAGGCTGGATCAGGGAGCGGGGTCTGGTGCCGTGGATCGCAAGGCGGAGGAATGAATCACTGCGGAGCATTGGTGATTGACGACAACGCGGCGAGGCGCGGTGCCAGGGCACGCGAGCCCAGCAAGATCCGAAAGAAGGGCCCTAGCCCCGGCACTTAGCTACGGCGTCCCGATAAGGCAGTCTTGTCCCCGTGCCCGAACCTGCATCGAACGCCGCCCACCCGCATTCCGCGACCCTGCGCCGCCTGGAGCAGTCATCCGGCCGGCTCGCCGCGAACGCCATCGCACGCATGGACGAGTCGCTGCCCTGGTACCGGGCGATGCCACCGGAGAACCGCTCGTGGATCGGCCTGGTCGCCCAGGCCGGCATCGCGGCGTTCACCGAGTGGTTCCGGCGCCCCGACACCCCCCAGGCCATCTCGACCGATGTCTTCGGCACCGCCCCGCGCGAGCTGACCAGGGCGATCACCCTGCGTCAGACGGTGGAGATGGTGCGTACGACGATCGAGGTGATGGAGTCGGCGATCGAAGAGGTCGCCGCGCCCGGTGATGAGTCGGTGCTCCGGGAAGCGCTCCTGGTGTACGCCCGTGAGATCGCGTTCGCGACCGCACAGGTGTACGCCCAGGCCGCCGAGGCCCGTGGTGCGTGGGACGCCCGGCTGGAGTCCCTGGTGGTGAACGCCGTCCTGTCGGGCGAGGCCGACGAGGGCGCGGTGTCCCGCGCCGCCGCGCTGGGCTGGAACTCGCCCGAGCACGTCTCGGTCATCCTCGGCACCGCCCCGGACGGGGACAGCGAACTGACCGTGGAGGCCATCCGGCGCGCCGCCCGGCACGCCAAGCTCCAAGTGCTGACCGGGGTGCTCGGCGACCGTCTCGTGGTGATCGCCGGCGGCAGCGACAATCCGATCCAGGTCGCCAAGGCGCTGATCGGGCCGTATGCGGCCGGACCAGTGGTCGCGGGGCCCGTGGTGCCCGACCTGCTGGCGGCCACGAAGTCGGCGCAGGCCGCAGCCGCCGGACTGAAGGCGTGTTTGGCCTGGCAGGACGCCCCGCGGCCGGTTCTGGCCGACGATCTCCTGCCGGAACGCGCCATCGCATCCGATCCCGCCGCACGCGAGCAGTTGGTGGAGGAGATCTACAGACCGCTGGAAGAGGCCGGTTCCGCGCTGCTGGAAACGCTCAGTGTCTATCTGGAACAGGCGAGCAGCCTGGAGGGCGCGGCACGAATGTTGTTCGTTCACCCCAACACCGTGCGCTACCGGCTCCGACGTGTGACTGATGTCACCGGTTGGTCACCCTCCGATGTTCGCTCCGCGTTCACTCTGCGAATCGCTCTGATCCTCGGACGCTTGGCCGACGCTGATCCACAGTCCTAGACTTTTGTCAGACACCAACAATTCCCCTGACGGTTCTTCGTCCCTGTCCCCACGGGCGTCCAGGGGCGTACACAAGAGAGAGTGTGAGAGTGCTCGTACTCGTCGCTCCCGGCCAAGGCGCTCAGACGCCCGGTTTCCTGACCCCATGGCTCGACCTCCCCGGGCTCTCCAGCCGTATCGGGGAATGGTCCGAGGCCATCGAACTGGATCTCGTCCACTACGGCACCCAGGCCGACGCGGACGAGATCCGGGACACTGCCGTGGCCCAGCCCCTGCTGGTCGCCGCGGGGCTGCTGTCGGCTGCCGCACTGGGCACCGAGGTCAAGCCCGACGCCGTCGCCGGACACAGCGTCGGTGAGATCACCGCATCCGTGTACGCACGGGTCATCGACGAAATCGACGCGCTGCGCTTCGTCCGGGCGCGCGGCCAGGCCATGGCCGAGGCCGCAGCCGTGACCGAGACCGGGATGGCCGCCATGCTCGGCGGCGACCAGGACAAGGTCGTGGCCCATCTCGAAGGGCTCGGACTGACGGCGGCCAACGTCAACGGCGCCGGCCAGATCGTCGCCGCCGGCACCGCGGAGCAGTTGGCCGCCCTGGCGGAGGACAAGCCGGAGGACGTACGGCGGGTCGTTCCGCTGAAGGTCGCCGGTGCGTTCCACACCCGGCACATGGCACCCGCGGTCGTCGCCCTGGAGGACGCGGCCGGGAAGCTGACCGTCGGCGACCCCGTGCTGCCGTACGTCTCCAACAGGGACGGCGCGGTCGTTCCCACCGGTGTCGACGTGATCGCCCGGCTGGTCGGGCAGGTCGCGAACCCGGTGCGCTGGGACCGGTGCATGGAGACCTTCAAGGCGCTGGGCGTGACCGCGATCGTGGAGGTCTCTCCCGGAGGCACCCTGACCGGCATCGCCAAGCGGGCGCTGCCGGGCGTCGCGACCCTCGCGCTGAAGACCCCCGACGACCTCGAAGCGGCTCGGGCGCTGTTCGCCGAGCACGCCGGTACCGACGCGACCGCCGACCGTTCGGGCGCCTGACCCCGCCCTGCCGAGTCTGACAAGGAGAGCCGTAGAGATGGCGAAGATCAAGCCCAGCAAGGGCTCCCCGTACGCGCGGATCATGGGCGTCGGCGGCTACCGTCCCACCCGGGTGGTGCCCAATGAAGTGATCTTGGAGACGATCGACTCGTCCGACGAGTGGATCCGCTCCCGTTCGGGCATCGCCACGCGGCACTGGGCCTCGCCCGAGGAGACCGTGACGGCGATGTCCGTGGAGGCGGCGGGGAAGGCCATCGCCGATGCGGGGCTCACCCCCCAGGACATCGACGGCGTGGTCGTGGCGACCGTGTCGCACTTCAAGCAGACCCCCGCGGTCGCCACCGAGATCGCGGACAAGCTGGGCACCGGGAAGCCGGCCGCCTTCGACATCTCGGCGGGATGCGCCGGCTTCGGCTACGGCCTCACGCTCGCCAAGGGCATGGTCACCGACGGTTCGGCCACCCACGTCCTGGTCATCGGCGTGGAGCGGCTGAGCGACCTCACCGATCTGGAGGACCGGGCGACGGCCTTCCTCTTCGGTGACGGCGCCGGTGCGGTGATCGTGGGACCCGCGCAGGAGCCCATGATCGGTCCCACCGTGTGGGGCTCCGAAGGCGACAAGTCCAACACCATCACGCAGACCGTGCCGTGGACCGACTACCGCGACGGCTCGGTGGAGCGCTTCCCCGCGATCATGCAGGAGGGCCAGGCGGTCTTCCGCTGGGCCGTGTTCGAGATGGCGAAGGTCGCCCAGCAGGCGCTGGACGCGGCCGGAATCAGCGCGAGCGACCTGGACGTCTTCATTCCGCACCAGGCCAACATGCGGATCATCGACTCGATGGTGAAGACCTTGAAACTGCCGGACCACGTCACGGTCGCCCGCGACGTGGAGACCACCGGCAACACCTCGGCCGCCTCGATCCCGCTCGCGATGGAGCGGCTGTTGGCGACCGGGCAGGCCAAGAGCGGCGACACAGCTCTCGTCATCGGCTTCGGGGCGGGTCTCGTCTACGCAGCCACGGTCGTTACCCTCCCCTAGGCAACCGGACCATCCGGACGCCACACCGCTAGATAAAGAAACCGAAGGAGCGCCACATGGCCGCCACGCAGGAAGAGATCGTTTCCGGTCTCGCGGAGATCGTCAACGAGATCGCCGGCATCCCGGTCGAGGACGTCCAGCTGGACAAGTCCTTCACCGACGACCTGGATGTCGACTCGCTGTCCATGGTCGAGGTCGTCGTCGCCGCCGAAGAGCGCTTCGACGTCAAGATCCCGGACGACGACGTCAAGAACCTGAAGACCGTCGGTGACGCCGCGGACTACATCGCGCAGCACCAGGTCGCCAAGTAACCGGTTCGGCCCCGGGCCCAGGCCATCGGTCCTGAGCCCCAAGGCGCGCTTGTCGCCACCTGATGGTGGCGTCGCATCACATTCAGCACCCCTTACACGTGGAGAATGAATTCCGATGAACTCGACCAATCGCACCGTGGTCGTCACCGGTATCGGCGCAACCACACCGTTGGGTGGCGACAGCGCATCGACCTGGGAGGGTCTGCTCGCCGGCCGCTCCGGAGCGAAGCTCCTCGACGACGAGCGTTTTGCCGAACTCCCGGTCAAGATCGCCGCACTGGCGGCGGTCGACCCGCTGGACGTGCTGCCGCGTCCGCTCGCCCGCAAGCTGGACCGCTCGGCGCAGTTCGCGCTGATCGCGGCCCGGGAGGCGTGGGCGGACGCCGGCTTCACCGCACCGGCCGGCGAGGACGAGCAGGTCGAGCCGACCCGGCTCGGTGCCGTGGTCGCATCGGGCATCGGTGGCGTGACGACGCTGCTGGACCAGTACGACGTGCTCAAGGAGAAGGGCGCGCGGCGGGTCTCCCCGCACACCGTGCCCATGCTCATGCCGAACGGCCCGTCGGCCAACGTCGGCCTGGAGGTGAACGCCCAGGCGGGCGTGCACTCCCTGGTCTCGGCGTGCGCTTCCGGCGCTGAGGCGATCGGCTACGCCTTCGAGATGATCCGCAACGGCCGGGCCGACGTGGTCATCACGGGCGGTACCGAGGCGGCGATCCACCCGCTCCCGGTGGCCGCGTTCGCCAACATGATGGCGATGTCCAAGAACAACGAGGAGCCCGAAAAGGCTTCCCGCCCGTACGACAAGGGCCGCGACGGCTTCGTCCTGGGCGAGGGCGCCGGTGTGATCGTGCTGGAGTCGGCCGAGCACGCCGCCAGGCGCGGTGCCCGCGTGTACTGCGAGGTGCTGGGGCAGGGCCTGTCGGCGGACAGCCACCACATCGCCCAGCCCGAGCCGGAGGGCCGCGGCATCGCGGCTGCCATGCGCAACCTGTTGGAGTCCTCCGACCTCAAGCCGGAGGAGATCGTCCATCTGAACGCGCACGCCACCTCGACGCCGTTGGGTGACGTGGCGGAGGTCAAGGCCCTGCGCCAGGTCCTCGGTGACGACCTCGACCACGTGGCCGTGTCGGCGACGAAGTCGATGACGGGCCATCTGCTGGGCGGCGCGGGCGGCATCGAGACGGTGGCGACCGTGCTGGCGCTGTACCACCGGACGGCTCCGCCCACCATCAACGTGGACGAGTTGGACGAGGCGGTCGAGGCCGACATCGTGCGCGACAAGCCGCGTCCCCTGCCGGAGGGCACCATCGCCGCCATCAACAACTCGTTCGGCTTCGGCGGCCACAACGTGGTGCTGGCCTTCCGGACGGTCTGACCCGCACGCGTCGACGCTCCGGGGCCGCACGGCTCCGGGCACGTACACCAGTCCGACGTCTCGGCCCGCACTCCCGTACACAGGGGGTGCGGGCCTCGTGCGTGGGCTGTGGAAGGGCGTTGGTGTACGGGGCCGGGAGCCGGGCCGGCGTGCCCGCCACGCAGACGCCCGTCCCGGGCCGATGCCCGGAGGGTGGGCCCAACAGCCGAGCCCCCGAGGGGGCGGTGGGCGGTGCGTACGCAATCCATCGGGTCGGTTGGGCCACTCGGGCGATCCCGGGGTGAGCGCCTGCCTGAAGCACGCCGGCGCACCGGAGTCTGAGGGGCGCTCAGACGACCTGGTGCAGCCAGCGGACCGGCGCGCCCTCACCCGCGTAGCGGAAGGGCTCCAACTCGTCGTCCCACGGTTTGCCGAGCAGTTTGTCGATCTCCGCGGCGAGGTCGGTCTCGCCCTGTGCCGAGCGGACCATGGCGGCGCGCAGCCTGTCCTCGGGGATCAGGATGTCGCCGTGTATCCCGGTCACCGCATGGAAGATGCCCAAGTCGGGGGTTGCGCTGTAGCGCTCGCCCTCGGCCGTGGCGCAGGGCTCCGAGGTCACCTCGAAACGCAGCAGGTGCCAGCCCCGCAGGGCCGATGCGAGCTTGGACGCCGTGCCCACCTCGCCCTTCCAGGAGAACTCCGCTCTCCAGGTGCCCGGCGAAGCGGGCTGACGGATCCAGTCGAGCTGGACCCGCAGACCGAGCACGCCCGCCACCGCCCATTCGACGTGCGGGCACAGCGCGCGCGGTGCGGAGTGGACATACAGAACGCCGCGTGTCGTCACCGGGACCTCCAGTGTGGGACGAGGATCGCCTTCCCAACGGCCTCAGTAAACAGCATCACGAGTGAATCTCCGCAAAAGGGACAGTATGTGACGTGATGCAATTTACCGGAACCGCCGGAGCCGATGGGCACGATGCCTCTGGATCGACGGGGGAAAAGCTACCGTGCGCGGGTGACTGCGAGGTGCCGTAATCTCGCTCGAAGGACCGTACGCACCAAGCTTTCACTCGGCAGGACCTCGGGGGCAGCCAGTCGACACGGAGGGGAACGGGATGCGCGGACAGCGCACACCGCAGAACACCATGCAGCCACCACGGAAACGACCGATCCATCAGTCACGACGCATCCGGACGACCGCGGCCCTGACCACGGCCGCGCTCCTCACGGCCGGTGCGCTCACCGGATGTGACTCACCGTCGGATGCGCAGACCAAGGGCGCTCCCGCCAAGAAACGCATCATCGCCACTCCTGTGTGGGACCGCAGTCCCGACTCCATCGCCGCCGTCGGCGACTCCATCACCCGCGCGTTCGACGCCTGTGTGGTTCTCTCCGACTGCCCAGAAGCGTCCTGGGCAACCGGTACGGACGAGAAAGTCCGCAGCCTGGCCACCCGGCTGATCGGCGAGCCCGCCTCGGTCGCACAGCGCGCGTGGAACTACGCCCGAACGGGCGCGGAGGCGGCGGACCTCCCGGCGCAGATGGCCCAGGCGGCGGTCCGCAAGCCCGAGCTGGTGACGGTGATGGTGGGCGCGAACGACGCGTGCGCCGACTCGGTGACGTTGATGACCCCGGTGGAGGACTTCCGGGCCTCCTTCACCGAGGCGTTGAAGGAGTTGCGGCGCACCGCGCCCAAGGCACACGTCTATGTGTCCAGCGTGCCGGACCTCAAGAGGTTGTGGTCCACCGGCAAGGAGAACCCGTTGGGCCGGCAGATCTGGAAGCTGGGGATCTGCGCCACCATGCTCGGCGACGCGGAGGACCTGAGCACCAAGGCGGACCAGCGCCGGGCCCTGGTGCAGGAGCGGGTCGTGGCGTACAACGCGGTGCTGAAGGAGGTCTGCGGCAAGGACCTGCGCTGCCGGTACGACGGCGGTGCGGTGTTCGAGTACCGCTTCGACGGGGACCTGTTGAGCCGTTGGGACTGGTTCCATCCGAGCAAGACAGGGCAGAGCCGGCTGGCCGAGATCGCCTATCGGAACATCACGGCGGCGGAACCTCCCGTCTGAGCCGGTGTCATCTGAGCCGGTGCCGTGTGATCCGGTGCCGTCGACCCGTGGGTGCCGCCGTCGCCGGTGGGGTGCCGTCCAGCCGGTCGGTGTGGTCGGTGTGGTCGGCCGCACGGTCCGCGGCGGACACGTCGACGCCCTGGCCGTGCCCCTCACAGTGATCTGCCCCCGGACGGGCGGCAATCCCAGAATGCTGGGATTGCCGCCTCCGTGCACCTCGTGGAATCAATGGTCCCGGGGCTGCCGACGGCTTGGTGTCGGCAGCGGGCGGGCCGTACGGAGCGGCTCGGGCATCGACATCGGGAGGGGACCACATGCCCAGGGGTTCAGTGAAGACCATCGGCAAGGCAGCGGCGATGTGCGAGACGAGCGGAGACCAGGTGGGCATGGCGCTCGGGGCGGTGGCCGGCGGGGCAGCCGCGGTGCTGCTGGCGGCGAAGGCAGCACCCTTGGCCGTGCTCAATCCGTCCGCCGCGATGCACGCCGCGTACACGGCCTTCGGGGTGGGCGTCAGCCAGGGGGCGAAGCTCGGCGTCAAGGCGTCGCAGTCGCTGCGGTGACCGCGATGGCGCGGTAGGGCCTGGTCAGCTCCGTCGCGTGTGTGAAGCGGGGTCAAGCGGATGCCCCCTCTCCGGGAGTTCGCCTTCCGGGGAGGGGGTATCCGTGCGTCTCTCGGCACCCGTGGGAGGCGGGGAACGGGCCGCGGGGGCGAAGCACTCCGCCCCCGCCACGCGCAGCCGGGCTTTCTCCCCGAGTAGGCCGTCCACACCCACGTTGGCCGAAATGATCTCCCTAGCCATGGCTGCGGCGCCGAGGTGATACTTCCGCCACCCCCCAACGGAAGGATTACCCGTGTCTCCGATACCCGCCCGCGCCACGGTGGTCGGCACCGCTCTCGCCGCCGCGCTCACCCTCTCCGTACCCCTGCCAGCCGCAGCCTCCGCCTCCGTTCCCCCCGCACCGGTGGCCACCGTCGAGGAAGCACGGCTCGCCCACGCCGTGCCGCAGGAGATCCTGCGCCGCAGCGGGTTCGACACCGAGGCGACCCGCTTCGGCAAGGCGCTCGATCGCGCCCGGAGCTTCGGGCAGGCCCGGGAAGCGGTACAGGAACGCGGCTCCGAACTCTGGGAGCGGGCGGTGGACCGGGCACAGGGCAACGGACCCGCGGTGGGCGATCTCAGCCGGGACGACGATCGACCGTTGTACTGGGCGCGGCTGTCGCTGACGCTGGAACTGCGTCAGTGGCAGCCCTCCTTCCGGCTGACGGACGGCCAGCGCGCCCGACTCCTGGACCGGCTGGAGCGCTCGTCACGGGGTCAGGACTCGATCGACCTACCGTCGGGCAAGCGGGTCAAGCGCGTGGTGATGACCGGCTTCGATCCCTTCACGCTCGATCGTGACATCCGGATCAGCAACCCCTCGGGAGCGAGCGCACTGGCCCTGGACGGAACGCTGGTCCAGACGGCGGACGGACCGGCCCGGATCGAAACGGCGATCTTCCCGGTGCGCTGGCAGGACTTCGCGGACGGCACGGTGGAGCGCACGCTCCGCAAGCAGTTGCCGAAGGCGGACCTCTTCACGACGGTCAGCCAGGGGCGAGTGGGCCGGTTCGACATCGAGCGGACCAACGGCGCCTGGAGGGGCGGGTTCCCGGACAACCTGAATGTCTCGCGGACCGAAACGGTGCCCGTGGCGGACCCCTCGACGCAGCCGCAGTGGACGTCGACGACCCTGCCCCACGCCCGGATCGTGGCGAGCCCCACCGGCCGCTTCCCCGTGTACGACAACAGGGCGGTGACCGAGATTCCCGCCGGCTCCACCACCGCCGTCCTCGCACCGAACGGGCCCACGCCCGGCTCCACGGCACGGGCCGGCGGCGGCGGTGACTACCTGTCCAACGAGATCGCCTACCGGGCGACCCTGCTGCGCGATCGGCTGGGGCTGACGAACGCGGGAGGGCATGTGCACACCCCGGTGCTCCAGTTCGGCCCGGGGAACACCACCCAGATCACGGACCCGGTGTTCGTGCAGAACCGGTTGGACATCATCGCCCAGGTGCGTTCGATCATCCAGGTCGCGGCGCAGCCGTAACCACGCGGTACGGACGTGCCCGAGCCGGGGGCGGCGCTTCCCTCCGCATGGCCAGTCGGCCGGCGGCGGGGCGCTGCCCTGGCGGACTCCGCGCGTTCGTACCACGGGCGACTGCGCCCGCGGTACGGAGGGAGGCGATGATGTGGGCATGAAAGTGGCTTCGGCGCAGTTCAGCCCCGTTCCCGGGGATGTTGTTGGCAATGTGCAGACCATCCGTGAGCTGATCGTCCGGGCGGCCGGCGAGGGCGCCCGACTGGTGGTGTTCCCCGAACTGGCGGTGACGGGGTACGTGCTGGAGCTGATCGCCGAGGACCCCGGCAGCTGGCTGTCCGAGGACGATCCACGGCTGGATCCGATCCGGGCGGCATGTCGGCGGACGTCGACCGCCGCCGTCGTGAACGCGGTGGTCCGTACCGCCGGTGGGCGACCGGGCATCACCTCGCTGGTGATCGGACCCGACGGCGACCACCTCGCCCGCTACGACAAACGCCGGCTGCACGGGGTGGAGCGGGATCTCTTCGCGCCGGGCGCAACGGACGGACGGTTCACCCTCGACGGGGTCCGCTTCGCCCTGACGATCTGCTACGACAACCGGTTCCCCGAGGTCGCCGAACGGGCCCGGGCGGACGGCTGTCGGGTGTACCTGGCGAGTTCGGTGCTGGAGGAGGGCAACGACTCGTTCGAGACGGTCTATCCGGTGCGTGCCCGGACGAACGGGTTGTACGTGGTGCTCGCCAATCAGACGGGACCGAGTGACATCGGCGACTGTCCTGGGCTGAGTTCCCTGTGGGGGCCGGACGGCGCACTGCTGGCGACGGCGGGCCGGGCGGAGCGGTCGCTCGCGGTCGCGGAACTGCCCGTCGAGACCTCAGCGCCGCCGGGGCGCGGAAGGCCCCCGGTCGGCAGGGACCGGGGGCACCCGTGACCCCGACCGCTCGCCACCGGAACTACCGTTGGTCCGCATGACATCCACAGAGATCGACATCACCGGGGAACTGATCCGCGATCTGCTGCGCGAGCAGTGCCCCGATCTGGCGGATCGCCCCGTCCGGCTCGGAGCGCGGGGTTGGGACAACCAGGTGTGGCGGCTCGGCGACGACCTCGCCGTCCGGCTGCCCTGGGCGACGCATTCGGCGGACGAGCTGCTGCGCAAGGAGCACGCCTGGCTGCCCGTCCTCGCACCACACCTGCCCCTACCGGTCCCCGTACCGCAGCGCCTCGGAGAACCCTCCGAACGGTTCCCGCGGCCCTGGATCGTCACCACCTGGGTGCCGGGCGAGCCCGCCGACCGCGCCCCCGCAACGCGCGGTGCGGATGCGGCCATCACCCTGGCGGCCTTCCTGACGGCCCTGCACCGACCCGCCCCCGCGGGGGCGCCCACGGGCCGGGACCGCGGGGGCTCGCTGTCCGTGATGGCCGATCACCTCACCGAACAGCTCGCATCGGCCGCCGAACGGGGGCTGGTTCGTGACCCGGAGGCCGTGCGCGCGGTCTGGGACGACGCCGTCGAAGCTGATGACTGGACGGGTCCGGACCTCTGGCTCCACGGCGATCTGCATCCCGCCAACATCCTGACCACGGACGGCACCTTCTCCGGTGTCATCGACTTCGGCGACCTGTTCGCCGGTGACCCAGCCTGTGACCTCGCCGCCGCTTGGATCCTGTTGCCGAACGGAGCCGCCGACCTCTTCCATGAGAGCTACCGGCCGACCCCGGACCGCGCGACCCTACGCCGAGCCCGCGGCTGGGCGGTGCTGCGCGCCCTCGGCGGCATCCACATCGGGGACGCCGGTGTTCACGGCCGCCCGGGGGGCAAGCCCACCTGGGGCCCGCCCGCCCATGCGTCCCTGGACCGTCTCGTCGCATCGGTCCACCGGTGATCGAGGCGCTGACCGAGGGACCGCGGCACCGGCACCATGGACGGGCCGTTCAGAAGGTCGTGTCCGGGCCGGGTGCCGGGGGCTGCGGTCCGGTGCCGGCCAGGGTGTCCGGCGCACCGGCGGACTCGTCCGTACCGTCCGTACCGCCTTCGGAACCCTCGAACCGGCGCACCATGAGCGTCGCTCCCGCGACCGCACCGGGCATCAGGAAGACGGCCACGAACGGCACGATGAACGCCAGTGCCAGAGGGAGGCCGAAGCCGATGGTCATCATCCGGTGGCCGCGCAGCAGTTGCAGACGCTCCTTGAGCTCGACGCCCCGGCGCTGGAGCGCGACCGCGGTGAGCTCCTCGGCGAGGAAGTAGCCCGTCACGCAGAAGCCGATGACCGGGATGACGGTCTGTCCGACGACCGGGATGAAGCCGAGGGCGAAGAGGATGACGCCGTAGAAGGCGACCCGCACCAGGATCCGCAGCGAGTCGCGGGCGGAGATCCACAGTTCGCGCCAGAGCGGCAGGCCGGACTCCGGCACCTCGCCGCCCTCGGTCCGGTCGACCTGTTCGGAGAGCGATTCGTAGAAGGGCTGGCCGACCAGCAGGGTGACCGCGGTGAAGGTGATCACCGACAGGAAGAGGCCGAGGACGAAGAGCAGACCGGTCAGGAATCCGCGGAAGAGGCCCTGCCAGGGTGATGTCCAGTCATCGGCGAAGGGCGTGGCCCAGCCGACCAGGTCGTCGGCTCCGTAGGCGAGCCCGATGAGGGCGCCCACGTACAGCAGAAAGGTCAACAAGCCCGGCAGCAGACCGAGTCCGAACCAGCGGCCATGGGTGCCGACCCATCGCTGGCCCTTCATCAAGTAGCTGAAACCCACCCCGAAATCGCGCATGAGTGCACCCTATCCGGGCCGCTCGTACGGTCGGTCCGAGAGACTCCGCGTACCGAGATACCAGAACAAAGTGGATTACAAGTCTTGATTGTTGCGCCCTACAACCGATAGACCCCTGCCTAACGATCGAAGTGACACGTGTTGCGACGATCGACCCTCTACCCCGGAGGCATCCACGCATGGGCATGTCCAGACCCGTCCTGGTCGCCGCGGCAGCGCTGGCAACCGCAGTCCTGCTCGCGCCCGTTCCCGCCACCGCCGCTCCCGGAGCGCCCAAGGCGTCCGACGACCGAAATCCGCTAAGGGACCGCGGGGGCAGCGATTCCGCCCTCTCCCCGCTCGCGCCCTTCGCCAAGTCCCGGATCTCCCCCGAGGCACTGGGGCAGAAGCACCCCTCCTTCCACCGGGACAACGGCTATCCCCGACGCACCACCTTGAAGGCGCCCGCCACCAACCCGGCGGACAAGTCCATCAAGCTCGGGTTGATTCCGTACCACTCGATCGCGCCGAAGCTGAACGACCTCCAGAGGATCGGCAACCGGGTCAGCGTGGAACTGGCGGGCAAGTCGGCCGCCGGCCATGACCTGTACCTCGTGACCGTCACCGAGCCGGAGAGCTCCCGTGAGGTCCGCGAGCAGGAGCGGATGCGGGAGCAGATAGAGAACTCCCCGGCCTCCGCGGCCCGGGACCGGAAGATCAAGTCCTCGTACAAGACCCCGATCTTCATCAACAACAACATCCACGGCAACGAGTGGGAGGGCACGGACGCCGCCCTCAAGCTGATCGAGGAGCTCGCCAAGGCCAAGGACGCCAAGACGGCCGGGCTGCTGGCGAAGAACCGCATCTACCTCAATGTGACCGCCAACCCCGACGGTCGCATCGCGGGTACGCGCCCCAACTCCAACGGCTTCGACCTCAACCGTGACTTCATCACCGCGTCCCAGCCCGAGACGCGCGCCATCCGGCAGATCGCCATCGACAAGCAGCCCGCGGTCATGCTCGACCTGCACGGCTACGTCAACGGCACCCTGATCGAGCCGACGACGCCGCCGCACGGTGAGAACTACGAGTACGACCTCTTCCTGAAGAACTCCTACGCCAACGCGCTCGGCATGGAGAAGGCCGTCAACGGCCTCGGCTACACCGCCGAGAAGGACGGCGTGCTGCCCGCCGAGATCCCGTTCCGCGACCAGGCCGAGGGCTGGGACGACTGGCCGCCCATCTTCACCCCGCAGTACATGCCGTTCCAGGGCGCGGTCGCCTCGCACACCATCGAGTTCCCGATGCGGGTCAACAACGCCTCGTACGAGTCGCTGCCGGTGGAGGAGTTGCGCCGCCGCTCCGCCATCAACACCAACATCGCAGGTGCCGTGATGCGGGCGACCCTGGACTACACCCAGGCCAACCGCTCCTCGGTGATCGCCGACCAGATCGAGACCTTCCGCCGCGGCGACGCCGGCGAGGCACAGCGTCCGATCTCCGCCGAGACCGTTCCGGGCGTGCCCGGCATCGGCCCGGAGGACGTCTACACGACCACCTTCCCGCGGGCGTACGTCATTCCGACCGGTCGGGACCAGCGCAGTGCGGTCGCCGCCGGCCGGCTGGTGGACCACCTGATCGCCAATGACATCCGGGTCGAGCGGGCGCTGCTGCCGTTCAAGCTGGCGGGCAAGGTGCACCCGGCGGGTTCGTACGTCGTGGACATGCGCCAGCCCAAGCGCGGCATCGCGAACGTGATCCTGGCCGAGGGCCGCGACATCAGCCCCGATGTGTCGGCGATGTACGACATCTCGGGCTGGAGCCTCGGGCTGCTGTGGGGCGCGACCGTCCACAAGGCCACGAGCGGCGATCTGCGGGTCGTCAGCCGTGCGGTCAACTCGGCCGGTCCGACCGGCTATGTTGCCCCGTTCGGTGACCTGAAGCTGCGTCTTGACGACCCGAAGGAGCTCGCGGCGGTCAACGCGCTGCTCGCGCAGGGCGTGGCGGTGCGGCGTACGGCCGACGGTGCGGCGATCGTGCCGTCCTCGGCGCGCAAGGCGGCTTACACCCAGGCGTCGCGCCTCGGGGTGTCCTTCGACGCAACGAGGGACCGCGGAGTCGCTCCGCTGAAGCGGACCAAGGTGGCCGCCTCGGTGACCGCGGGCGAGTTGTTCGCCCTGCGGGAGATGGGCTTCGACGTGGTGCCCGTCTCGACCGCGATCCTCAACGCCGGCTTCGACTGGAAGGGCACGGACGCGCTGATCGTCTCGACCGGTCTGAGCTACGCCACCCTGACCCCCGCCGCGCGTGAGGCGTTCGCGGCGAGCGGTGTCGCGGTCGTGGGCCGCGGCGCGGGCGGTGCCAACTTCAACGCGGCGACCGGACTGATCCCGGTGACCGCGGTGGCGGGCAACGGCGACGCCAACGGCGTGGTGCGGGTGTCCAACGCGGGCGGCGCGATCACCGGTGGCGCTCCGGCGCACTCCTTCGTCTACTCGCCGCTGTGGTTCACCGGGCTCGGCTCGGGCGTCCGCGCCGACCAGACGTACGGCACGGGCAACCCGCTGGTGTCGGGCCACTGGCGGACCAACAGCGGCGGCACGGGCGGCCCGACCGACGCGGCGGGCCATGCGTCGATCGTCAGCGGCACGTCGGCGGCCGGTGCACCGGTGGTGCTGTTCGGTACGGAGCCGATGTTCCGCGACCACCCGAAGGGTGTGTTCGCACAGGTCGGACGGGCGCTGCTGACGCGCTGACCGACTGAGCCACCGGACGCACAGCGTGCGCTGGATTCGGCGAGTTGGGCCGCACCCCCGAGGGTTGGGGGTGCGGCCTTCGTCGTGTCTGTGGGTTGGCGACGGGGCGTTCGACTCGGGCGCTCGCCCCGTCAGTGGTCCAGGGCGACAACCATCTTGCCGGTGTTGTCCCCGCGCAGGACCCCGATGAAGGCGTCGAAGCCGTGCTCGATCCCCTCCACGACGGTCTCGCGGTACTTCAGTTCCCCGGACGCCAGCCACCCGGCCACGTCCTGGACGAACTTCGGCTGGAGCGCGATGTGGTCCCGGACCAACATGCCCTGGAGCCGTAGGCGCTTGCCGATGATCAGTGGGAGGTTGCGCGGCGCGGGCGAGGGCTCGGTGCTGTTGTAGAGGGAGATCATTCCGCAGATCGTCGCCCGGCCGTGGAGGTTGAACGAGGCGATGGCCGCTTCGAGGTGGTCGCCGCCCACGTTGTCGAAGTAGACGTCGATGCCGTCGGGGGCGGCCTTCGCGAGCTGTTCGGCGACCGGCCCGTCCTTGTAGTTGAAGGCCGCGTCGAAGCCGTACTCCTCGGTGAGCAGCCGCACCTTCTCGGCGGAGCCGGCCGAGCCGATCACCCGGGTCGCTCCCTTGATGCGGGCCAGTTGGCCGACCTGGCTGCCGACCGCGCCGGCGGCACCGGAGACGAAGACCGTGTCGCCCTCCGCGAAGGACGCGACCTCGAAGAGGCCCGCGTACGCGGTGAGCCCGGTCATGCCGAGGACGCCGAGGTAGGCGGAGAGCGGTGCGAGGTCGGCACTGACCTTGGTGGCCTGGTCGGCGGGCACCTCGGCGTACTCGCGCCAGCCGAGGCCGTGCAGCACATGGTCGCCGACCGCGATCCCTTCGGCGGCGGAGGCGATGACCTCACCGACTGCGCCGCCCTCCATGGGCCGGTCCAGCGCGTAGGGCGGGACGTAGGACTTCACGTCGTTCATCCGGCCGCGCATGTAGGGGTCCACGCTGAAGTAGCGATTGCGCACGAGGACCCGTCCCTCCCCCGGCGCGGACACGGCCACCTCGCGCAGGGCGACGTCGTCGGTCGTGGGCCAGCCGTGGGGGCGGGCGACGAGGTGCCATTCACGACTGGTCGTGGGAAGTGCGGACATGCTGGGGAGCCTCCGGGATTTGGTTCAGAACATGGACTACTTGTCGACCTGAATATTTCACCATGGCAAGCATCTGGGTACGGTGTCCACCATGGCCTCACCGCGCAGTGACCCCTTGACCCGCGAAGTCGTCGACCTGATCGGCGCCGTCGTGGCGCGCTACCACGCGGAGTACGAACAGGCCGCTGCGGAGCAGGCGCTCACCGCAGCCCAGGCCAAGGTGTTGGGGCTGCTCACGGCGGAGGCGCTGCCCATGCGCCGGATAGCGGAGAAGCTCACGTGCGAGCCGTCGAACGTGACCGGGATCGTGGACCGACTGGAGGCCCGTGGACTGGTCGAACGTCGGGCGGACCCGCAGGACCGCCGGGTCAAGTTGGCGGCACCCACCGAGGAGGGCGCCAGTACGGCGGGGCGGCTGCGGGACTCGCTGGAGTTCGCCCGTGAGCCGCTGGCCCAGCTCTCTCCCGATGAACGTCGGGTGCTGCGGGACCTTCTGAAGCGCATGTTGGGCGACGGCCCCGAGAGGAGCCAGCGGTGAAGGTCCCCGACACATCGCACGGTGCACGTCTCGCCGCCCATGGCGCAGCCTCCACCTCCCTGGCCCTGTGCAGTGATCGCGCACTGGGCGAACTCGTGGACGCGGCGGTGCCGATCGGTTCGGGCATCGGCGGGAAGTCGGCCCTGCTGGAAGTCGGCGGCACGCCGGTCTTCGTCAAGCGGGTGCCCCTCACCGACCTGGAGAGGCGGCCCGAGCACGTCCGGTCCACGGCGAACCTGTTCGAGCTGCCCGACTTCTGCCAATACGGGATCGGTGCGATCGGCGGTCCTGGCTTCGGGGCCTGGAGGGAACTCGCCGTCCACACCATGACGACGAACTGGGTGCTGGCGGGGGAATGCGGGGGCTTCCCCCTGATGTACCACTGGCGGGTGCTGCCCGATTCGACGCCCCTGCCGGACGAGTTGGCCGACGTCGAACGGGCCGTCGCCTACTGGGGCGGCGGATCGCAGGTGCGCCGCCGCATCCGGGCGCTCCAGGACTCCTCGGCGAGCGTCGCACTGTTCCTGGAGTACGTACCGCAGAACCTCCACCAGTGGCTGGGGGCGCAGGTCGCCGCAGGAGAGCACGCGGCCAACCGCGCCCTCGCCATGGTGGCGAGGGAATTGGCCGCCGTCACCTCCTTCATGAACGGCCGTGGACTGCTGCACTTCGACGCACACTTCGAGAACGTCCTCACCGACGGCCGACGCCTCTACTTCGCGGACTACGGCCTCGCGGCCTCCTCCCGGTTCGAACGGACCGAGGAGGAAGCCGACTTCTTCGATCGGCATCGGACGTACGACCGTGTCTACACCGCCACGTATCTGGTGAACTGGCTGGTCACCGCCCTGTTCGGCTATGAGGTGGCGGATCGGGACGGTCGGTACGCGCTGGTACGCGCCTATGCGGAGGGCCGGCGCCCCACCGGGATTCCGGAGGAGGCCGCGGCGATCCTCACCCGGCACGCACCGATCGCCGCGCTGATGTCCGACTTCAACCGCAGGTTCCAGAGCCAGAGCAGACGGACCCCGTACCCGCTGGACGAGATCCGCCGACTGGGCGGGGCTTACGGTTCCGCCCGCTCCTGACGGACCTCGGGCGGCGGCGCTCGACCTGCGGTGACGCCCCGGCCCGAGGTCTAGACGCACCACCACAGGAACCGCTCGCACTCCTCGGACGGTGCCGGCGTGGGCGTCGGCAGCGGTGTGAGGCGGGGGCGCGAGGGCTTCGCCGAGCGTCCCGGGGCGCTGGACACCGGCGTGCCGGATCGTTTCGGTGGCGCCGGTGACGGCTCGGTGGTCGTGGTCGGCGACGGCGTGCGCGTACGGGCGGCACGCGCGTCGGACACGGGCTTCCGGGAGCGCTCGGCCGGGCGGGCGCTGACGGACGGCCCTGCGGTCGGCCCGTCGGGATCGTCGGGTTCGTCGGGTTCGTCGGGGGGTTCGACCGCCGGGGTCGAATCGGGCGCCGGCACCGGCTCCGGTGACGTGGCCTCCTTGACGGTGGTGGCGGCCCCCTCGTCGTCCTGGTTGAGCTCGACCAGGCCCCAGGTGCCGGCCGTGAGCGCGAGACAGACGCCGCCGATCAGCGCATGGCGGCGACGCCCCTTCTTCGCGCGCCGGGACCGTGCCCCGGGTCCGGTGGCGGGTCCGGTGGCGATTCCGGTACGCCCGGACGGGGTGGGCGACCGCCGCGAGGTCCGCTCCAGCGGGTCCGGCAGCTCGACCCCGTGGGCGCTCGGGCCCACGATGGCGTCACCGCGCTCCGGGCCGGCGGCCGGCGGTCCGATCAGTTCGGGTGCCGGCGTTCCACAGCCCGCGCAGGCGAGCGCTCCGTTCAGATGCCGTCGGCACGGGTGGCAGTAGTCCATGAGCCACGAAGGCTATGAGACGGGAGGGGACGGTTGGGACGGATGGTGTGAGGGTGCGGTGAGGACTCTTCGCCCATGTGTGCGACTGCACAGCCGGACCGGACACCCGAACCGGGCGGCGACGGCGCACCGGCAGGATGGTGTCCATGACGGCGACCGCGCCCTTCGGGCCCCTCGACTTCCAACTGGTCCTCCTGCGCCGAATGGCCGATTTCCATCCGGACCTGGTGGAGGAGGCCCGACACGAGCTCGGGGTGTCCACCGCGACCATGCGCGAGGCGAACCGGCGCTGGCAGGCCATGGCGCGGTCCCCGAAGGGACGGGGTGCGCTGAGCCGCTACCGCTCGGTCCTCGGCGAACCCGAGTCGCGCCAGGCCCGACGCATCGGCGACCTGGAGTGCGAGGCACTGCTGTGGCCGGTGCCGCTCTGGCCCGATCTCCGCTTCGAGGTGATGGCCGCCGTCCGGGGTGGAGCCGTGTGGAACGAGTGGCTGGTGCGGGCCCCGGGGGCACCGGGTCCCGATCTGCGTACCGCAACCGATCTGCGGCCCTGGTCGTGCACGGTGGACGAGGCCGCACGAGCCTTCGCCCCGGCGTCCCCGCTGCCGGGCTCCGCCCCCACGCGCTGGGGGCTCGCCCTGACCCTTCCGGGTGGGGAGATCCGTAGGGCGGAGTTCTGCTGGGGGCTGTTCCAACAGCTGTCGTAGCGACCCGGGGCACCGGCCGCCGGAGCACGCGACCTGGCGCAGCACATGCCGGCGGGACGACCCGGTCGCCGCACTCGCACCCGTACGGCTCATGACCGCGGGCGCCCGGGGCCCGCGTACCCCCGAGCGGCCCACCCAGCGCGCGCCCGTGCCCGTACCGCCCGACGATGCCTTCAGGTACCGCACTCGGGAGGATTCGCCGTGACCGTCAGTCTTGAGCAGTTGCGCCGCTGCCATGTCGCCGTCGACCTGGGTGCCGCGCGGACCAGGGTCTTCGTCAAGGGTGCCGGGCTCGTCGTGGACGAGCCGAGCGTCGCCGCGGTGAACACCCGCACCGGCGCACTGATCGCCGTCGGCGCACTCGCCGAGCAGATGACGGGCCGGACCCCCGACTACATCAGGGTCGCCCGCCCGGTCTCCGGCGGCACGGTCGTCGACATCGACATGGCCCAGCGGATGATCCGCCATCTGCTCGGGGAGAAGCTGCGCCGGCAACTGCGCCGTAAGCCGAGGCTGCGCGCAGCGGCCTGCACCCCGCATCTGAGCGATCCGCTCGCCCAGCGCGCCGCCGTGGAGACGCTGGTGGGCCTCGGCGCCCGGCGCGTCGAGCTCGTCGACACCCTCATCGCCGCGGCCGTCGGCTGCGGGCTGCCCGTCGAGCAGCCGACCGCGACCATGATCATGGTGTGTGGTGCGGCCACCACGCAGATCGCGGTGCTCTCGCTCGGTTCGATCGTCACCGCCGAGCGGGTGCCGGTCGGCGGCAACGCCATCGACCACGCGGTCATCCAGCACCTGCGTACCCAGCACGAGCTGATGCTTCCCAGCCAGTCGGTGCGGCCCCTCCAGATCGCGCTGCACGGCAACGGTCTGACCTCCAAGGGCCCGGAGTCCACGGAGATCCACGGCCGGGACGTGGCCACCGGGCTGGCACGCTCGGTGCAGGTGAACACCGCCGCCGTGCGCAATGCCATCCACACCCCCCTCACCTCTGTGCTCGACGGCATCGGAAAGGTCCTGCGGGACTGTCCTCCCGACCTGGTGGCCGACCTCGCGGACCGGGGGATCATGATGGTGGGGGGTAGCGCACTGCTGCCGGGTTTCGACCAGATGCTTCGTGATGCGACCGGTATGCCGGTACAGATCGCGGAACGACCGGACATCTGCGCGATCCTGGGTCTGGGCGCCATGCTGGAGGGCAAGATCCGGCCACTGGTGCTCAACCCACTGGCCGAGGTCGAGTGACAGCGGAGGCGCATCAGGCGTGAACGGTCCGAAGGGTGACGAGCGGGCCCGACAGGACGGCGGTACGCGGCAGAGGACAGCGGCGGAGTCCGGTCTCGCGCTGCTGCTGGAGGCGGTCCTGAGTGTCGGGGTCGATCTGGATCTGCCCACCACGCTCCAACACCTGGTGGACACCGCCACCCAACTGGCCGGGGCGCGGTTCGGCGCGCTCGGGGTGGTGGACCCCGAGTGCAAGCAGATCACCGAGCTGTTCACCTCGGGCATCAGCGACGCCGAGCGGGAGGCGATCGGTCCGATGCCGACCGGGGACGCGGGGCTGGTGGGCGTCCTCATCCGGGATCCGCAGCCCCTGCTGATCAATGATGTGCAAGCCGATCCGCGGGCGGCCGGGGTCCCCGAGGGACATCCCGCGATGCGTTCCTTCCTCGGTGTGCCCATCCGGGTCCACACCGAGGTCTTCGGCAATCTCTACCTCTCCGAGAAGGTCGCCGGCCCCTTCACCCAGGACGATCTGTCGGTGCTCCAGGTCCTCGCCTCCCAGGCGGGCATCGCCATCGGCAATGCCCGGCTGTACGCGAGCGCACGGCAGCGCGCCCGCTGGATCGAGGGCGCGGCGGCGGTGACCACCGCCCTGTTGACCGGGGAGAGCGCCGACGATGCGTTGATGACCGTCGCCGAGCAGGCCCGCATCCTCGCCGACGCCTCGGCCGGGGTGGTGCTCCAGCCGACCGACGACGGCGGGATGGAGATCGTCGCCGCTGCCACCACGGACGGTTCCGAGGGCGACGACATCGTGGGGACGGCCATCGCCCCCGGTTCGCCGGTGCTGGTGCAGTTGCTGGGCGGGGAAGCGGTGTTCATCGAGGATTCGGCGTCGGATCCGCGGATGACCACCCCTGTGCGCTCCCGGTTCGGCCCTTCGATGATGCTTCCGCTCCAGAGCGGCGGCCGGTTGATCGGTACGCTTGCCCTGCCCCGGGGCCGGTACGGGCGCCCGTACACGGCCGGCGACCGACTGCTGGCCGCCCAGTTCGCCTCCCAGGCGGCGCTCGCGCTCGTCCTCGCGGACGCCCAGCACAACCGGGAGCAGTTGGCGGTGTACGAGGACCGCGACCGCATCGCCCGTGATCTCCACGATCTGGTGGTGCAGAGGCTGTTCGCCACGGAGATGATGTTGGAGTCCACCCGGCGCAGGGCCGCCGCGGACGACTCCGACGAACTGCTGTCCCGTGCGGTGGACGAGTTGGACTCCACCATCCAGGAGGTGCGGACGGCGATCTTCGCCCTCCAGCAGCCGCCCGCGGAGGCTCCGGCGAGTCTGCGCAGCCGGGTGTTGCGGGAGACGGCCGCCGTCTCATCGGCCTTGGGTTTCCGGCCGTCCGTGCGCTTCCGGGGCGCGGTGGACACCCTCGTACGGGAACCTGCCGACCGGCAGTTGTTGGCGGCGCTGCGCGAGGCGTTGGCGGCTGCCCACCGACGGCCGGGGGTGACGGCGCTTGAGGTGGACGTGGATGCGACGAGCCGGTTGCCGGACGGCCGGGCGGGGGTGCGGCTGGTGGTCAGTGACGATGGGGAACGCGAGGACGGTGAACACGGGCACGACGGCCCGGGGACCACGGTCAGCTGGCAGGCGCCCCGGTGAGCAGGCGCAGCCGGACAGTCGTCGGGGGCGTGATCATCTGCGGCCGTCGGAGGCGGTCCGCAAGGCGATGCGGGTCTGGGACTGGGCGACGCCCGCTTCCCGCTTGAGGCTCCTCAGTAGGGCGTCGAGCGCCGCGGGGTCGGCGGCCCTGGCCCGTACGAGATAGTCGTGTGCGCCCGTCACATGGACGACTTCGGTGATGCCGGGAAGCCGTAGGGCGACCTGCTCGAACTCCTCGTTGGAGGTGTCGAGGCGCAGGGTGATGTCGATGAAGACCACCAGGCCCGCGCGGTGGTCGGCGGTGGGGTCGACCAGGGTGGTGAAGCCCCGGATCACTCCGCTGCGGACCATCCTGCGGACCCGGTCGGCCGCGGCGTTGGCGCTGAGCCCGACCCGTACGCCCAGGTCGCGGTAGGAGATCCGCGCATCCCCCTGCAAGACGCTGAGGATTTCCCCGTCTATTCGGTCCATTGTGCGATTGTCGCAGTCCTGACCGAAACACGGCCGCGTGAGCGGCGGTCGGAACCCCACAGTGCCGTGCCATGAGCGATCTCGTGACGACGGCGGTGGCAGGTGCGGCGGCGGGCTTCGGAGTGGCCCTGCCGATGGGTGCGGTGGGCGTCCTGCTGGTGCAGGAGGGCCTGCGCGACCGGCGGAGGGCGATGGCCGCGGCAGCCGCCGTGGCTTCGGTGGACCTGCTGTACGCGGGAGCGGCGACGGCCGTGGGTCTGCTGTACGCGGAGGCCGCGACCGCGCTCACCGGGGTGGAGGCATGGGTGCGGCTGGTGTGTGCGGCGGTCTTGGGGGTCATCGCCGTACGGGGTCTGCGGGCGTCGCGGCGGCCAGGGGCCACGGGCATATCGCGGCGTGATGGCCCGAGCGTCCGCAGCGACGCGACCGGGCAGGAGGGCGGCCAGGAGGCACACGGGCGTGGTGGATGCGGGCGGGTCTTCCTCCGGTTCGCAGCCCTGACCCTGATCAACCCGACCACCGCGCTCTACTTCGTGGCGCTCACCACGGCTCAGGGCTCCGACCTCAGTGGCGGCACGGCCGGTGCGGTGTTCGTGGGCGCGGTCTTCCTCGCATCGCTGCTGTGGCAGCAGACCTTGGTCCTGGTCAGTGCCGCGCTCGGGGACCGGCTCCCGGACTCGGCCCGCAGGTGGACCTTCCGCATCGGCTTCGCGCTGGTGGCGGTGTACGCCGTGAAGGTGGCACTTCCGCTTCCGAGCTGGTGAACGGGCGGCACCAAGGCGTCCCACCGCACCCGGCGCGGACGAACACGCCGCTCCTCGCCCGTACGGATGCCCGACGGGACAATGAGGTCACTGTGCGACCCAACCGCCCATCTTGGAGGAACGACGAGTGAGTGACCTCTTCCCCGCGCTGACTGTCGCATCGGACCGGCCCGCACTGCGCTTCGGCGAGCGCAGACTGACGTACGGAGAACTGGCGGGCGCGGCGGGCGCGCTGGCCGTACGGATCGGTGGTGCCTCCCGGCTCGCACTGTGGGCGACACCCACCCTGGAAACCGCGGTGGGCACCGTTGCGGCGCTGCTCGCGGGCGTACCGGTGGTGCCGTTGAACCCCAAGACCGGTGAGCGGGAGTTGGCGCACATCGTCGCCGACAGTGCGCCCGCCGCCGTGCTGGCGGGGCCCGAGGCCGTGCTGCCCGGCCCACTGGAGCGGTTGCAGCGCATCGACATCCCCGTGACCGGAACCGTCGGTCCGCTCCCGGCCGACCCCGATCCGCTCACGCCCGCACTGATCGTCTACACCTCGGGCACCACGGGACCGCCGAAGGGCGCGGTGCTGCCGCGGCGTGCGATCGCCGCCAATCTGGACGCCCTCGCGGACGCTTGGGACTGGAGCGCAGACGACGTCCTGGTGCACGGGCTGCCCCTGTTCCATGTGCACGGGCTGATCCTGGGCATCCTCGGGCCGCTGCGCCACGGGGGCGAGGTACGGCATCTGGGACGGTTCACGGTGGACGGGGTCGCCCGTGAACTGGGCGACGGCGGGACCGTGTTCTTCGGAGTGCCCACGATGTACCACCGGTTGGCCGAGTCCTTGAGCGGGGTCGCCACCTCCCCGGCGGGCACGGGCGCCGAGCCGCCGGCCGCCGTGGCGAAGGCGTTGGCGGGCGCCCGGCTGTTGGTGTCGGGGTCGGCGGCGCTGCCCCTCCATGACCACGAGCGGATCGAGGCGGCGACCGGGCGCAGGGTGGTCGAGCGGTACGGCATGACCGAGACCCTGATCAACACGAGCGTCCGGGCAGACGGCGAGCCCCGACCGGGCTCGGTAGGAGTGCCGCTGCGGGGCGTGGAGCTGCGGCTGGTCGACGACGAGGGTGCGAGCGTCGAAGAGCAGGACGGGGAGAGCATCGGGGAGATCCAGGTGCGGGGGGAGAACCTGTTCACCGAGTACCTCAACCGCCCCGACGCGACGGCGGACGCGTTCGACGGGACGTGGTTCCGCACCGGGGACATGGCGGTGCGCGACCCGGACGGCTCCGTGCGGATCGTGGGACGCCGGGCCACCGACCTGATCAAGAGCGGTGGGTACAAGATCGGCGCGGGCGAGGTCGAGAACGCCCTCCTTGACCATCCCGGGGTGCGGGAGGTGGCGGTGACCGGGGAATCGGACCCCGACCTGGGCGAGCGGGTGGTCGCGTGGATCGTGGCGACCGAGCCGCACTCCCCGCCGGACCAGGAGGAGTTGATGACGCACGTGGCCGTGCAGTTGGCGCCGCACAAGCGCCCCCGTACGGTGCGGTTCCTGCCCGCGCTGCCGCGCAACGACATGGGGAAGATCCTCAAGCGCGCGCTGACGGTGGCGCCGACGGACTGAGTCCGGCGCGGACCCGGGGCCGGACGGAGCCATCTGCCGGTGGGAGCCGTCGGCGCGCGCGAGCGATCTGCTCGTGGGAAGGCCGCGCGCCGACCGCTCCCCCGGTGCTCCTGGCACCGCAGGGTCCATCGGGCTGGTCGGGGGTTTCAGGGGCGGTAGACGTGGAGGTACTCCACCTCGAAGGACATCTCCGAGGTGTCCGGGTCGGGCGCGGGGTGGTAACGCCCCGCGCAGACGGAGAGGTTGACGATCAGATAGGCGCGCCAGCGTCTGCCCACCCCGCGGTGGTCGGCGAAGACCCGTACGCCGTTGACCCACCACACGACCGAGCGGGTGCCGAACTCCACGCGCAGGTCGACCCAACCCCCCGGGCCGATCGAGGGGTCGCGGTAGTAGCGGTGGCTGCCCCTGACCCGGTTGGACAGCTCCAGGAGGTCGGGGTTGTCCGGGTGGTACTCAAAGATGTCGATCTCCTGGTCGCCGTCGAGCCAGGTCCAGATCGCGGGCCACGCCCCGAGCACGTCGGGCAGTCGGACCCGGGCCTCCAGCGCGTCGCCGGCCCGGACCATGAACCCCTCGTTGCTGCCCTCGGTGGTCAACAGTCCGGCGTCCCACAGGCCGTCGGGGCGGCGGGTGGCCCGGAAGGTGCCGGCACGGCTGTAGGCGGGGTCGGGCACCAGGTAGTCGAGTTTGTTGTCCCCCGGATTGGTGGGACCACCGCGGGGATAGGCCCAGGAGCGGCCGGCGACCCATTGGGCGGTGGAGGTGAAGTCCGCGGTGAAGACCGGGGGCTGCGGGTCCGGAACGCGGGCGGCCTCCGGTGGGCCCTCCTGTCCGGCACCGCTCACGGGCGTGGCCGCACCGCCGCCCCGTCTCCCGATCCGTCTGAGCCAGCTGAGAAGGTCAGTGAGCACGGCACTCCTCCCGTTGAGGGAACCCCTGGAGCGGTTCTGCCCCTCGGAGGTCCGCATATGCCGACGCTCTCACTTAAAGTAATTTATGTGTTACACACAGCCACGAACAGGGGTTCGAGGGCGTCCCCCGTCAGGGCAACCACCAGGACGATCGACCGTCGCGGGACCGTTCGGCGTCATTCAAGATCACATCTGTACGAATTTTGTTCGAATGCTTGATTCGGCGCGCGTCCCCGGGCTGGGGCCCCTAGCGTGAAGGGGAGGCACAGTCATCAGATGCAGGAGCTGGACACGAAAGGCGGCACCCCCATGTCCGTACGACCGGACGGCACTCCGTGTTGGGTCGATGCGATGTTCCCCGACATCGAGGCCGCCAAGAACTTCTACGGCGCACTGCTGGGCTGGACCTACGGCGACCCGGTGACGGAGTTCGGCGGGTACACCACCGCGTTCTCGAACGGGAAGTCCGTGGGCGGCGTCATGCCGGCGATGGAGGGCGTGGACGCCCCGACGGCGTGGAACCTCTCCTTCGCCACGTCGGACGCCGAAGCCACCGCCGCGAAGATCAGGGCGAACGGGGGTGCGCTCGTCGCCGAGCCCATGGCCGTCGGCAACCTCGGCACCATGCTCGTGGCGACGGACCCCACCGGCATCGCCTTCAGCGCCTGGCAACCGGCCGAGCACCAGGGCTTCGAGACCGAGAACGGGGAACACGGGGCCTACGCCTGGTCCGACGTCTGCTCCCGGGACGTGGCCAAGACCGACGCCTTCTTCCCCGCCGTCTTCCCCTTCACCGTGCAGCGACTGGACGAAGAGGGCGTCGACTTCCGCCTCTGGAGCGTCGGCGCCGATCCGGCGATCGGCCGGATGAAGATCGAGGACGAGTTCCCGGCCGATCTCCCGCCGTTCATCAACGTCTACTTCTCCGTCCCCGAGGTGGACGCCGCAGTCGCCACGGTGACCAAACTGGGCGGAAAGGTGCTCTGGGGGCCGATGGACAGCCCCTTCGGACGGTTCGCGACGGTCGCCGATCCGCAGGGCGCGGTGTTCTCGGTCTTCGACCTGGAGACGCAGACGGGCGAGGTGCCCGCGTTCGTCTGACCTGACCCACGTGACCCACGCGCCATCGGACGCGTCACGGCCCGCGCCACAGGCCGACCGGGGCCACGGTCATCAGCAGCCGGGGCGCCATCACGTCCTGAGCGAACCGAGCGCATGGTCAGCCCGGGCCGAACGAACCGGAAGACCCGCACGGCGCACGGCGCACGGCCCGAACGGCCCGAACGGCCCGAACGAGGGTGCGGCACGGTGGAGTCCCGATTCCACCGTGCCGCGCCCTGTGCTTTCGACTCTTCCGTGCCTACGAGTCTTCGAGTCTCTGGGGGTTCGAGCCACCGACAGCCGGCGGCTCACCCATCACTCCGTGTGCACCCCATCACCACGGGGCGGCAGTCGGACCGGATGCCCCGCCCCGACTTCGGCTTCGGCTTCGGCTTCGGCTTCGGCTTCGGCCTGAGCAGCGGCCTCGGCCCCGAGTTGGGCCGGCGGCGGTTCGGACGCCGACTGCGCCAGGGGCCGATGGGCCGTACTGCGCTCCCCCGACACCCCCTCGCCACCCATCACAGCGATCGGCCGATCGGCCGCCGCTGCGGCCACGGCCACGGGCCGCTCCTGCGCCCCCAGTTGGCGCGAGGCGCCGCGCTGCGCCCGGATGGCGTCCGGCCCGCCCTGGGGCGTCATCAGCGAGGCGCCCCCTTCGAGCGAGCCGATCGACCGAGTCGGCTGATTCGACCGGGCCGGCTCCGGCGGGTTGTTGACCTCCTGGGTGGACCCGACATTGGCATTGCCGGGTCTGATTCTCGGTGTGATGGCGTTGTTGCGGTCGGTCGCCCACTGCTGTTCGTTCGAACCGTCACGGACCTTCACCACGACCGTGGCACCGGCGCTCGGAGCGGCGGGGGCGACGGCGAGCCCCTCGTTCCAGCGCGGCACCAACTGGCCGTGGACGGTCAGGTCGTACCGGATGTGGGAGGCGTCGTTGGCCGTGGTGACCGGACAGCTCCCCAGCACCGTGACCCCGTCCAAAGCCCTTGAGTTCAGACAGAGTTCGGGTGCCGCGGCACTGCGCAACCGCCCGTCCTGCTCGTAGACCCACCGCTGGGTCACCGAGGACGCACAGGCGGCGAGGACCGCATCCGCCCCGGTTGACGCGCGTTGACCACGAACGTCGAGGCAGAATCCGGATGCGGTGCTGCGCAGCCGGGTGGTGAGCGGGCCCACCGGATGACCCGCCGCGGAGGTCGCGGAAGGGTCGGGCCCGGCGGGGGGTGCTATGGCGCCTGGCACCGGATCGGCGGAGATGGTCCCCTCGGGGATCGCATAGCCGGCCATCCCGCCGCCCGCCCACGGTTCGGTGGCCACAGCCGCCACCACGGCGATGCCGGTGGCGATCCCCAGACCGGCGACCACGGCGGTGCGGCTCCGCGAAGAGAGCCCACGCCGGCGATCGGAGGCCGGGGCGCTCCCGCCGCCGCGGGGGCGCCTGCGCCGGGCATGGCTGGTGGGTCCGCGCCACTCGGTGTCCCGGCTCTGGTGGCCCTCCTCACCGCGGCCCGCTCGGGAGTCCAGATAGGGCTGGGCGGCCCAGCCGAGCATCCCCTCGGCGATCAGCAGGGCCAGTCGGCCGTCCCTGTGGTCCAGTTGCTCTGCCGCGAACTGACAGTGTTGGCAGCGCTCCAGATGCTGGCGGAGGTCCGACAGGACCGCGCCTCCCCTGCGCATGGACACATCGATGAGCCGGTTGTAGTGCCGGCAATCGGTTTCGGGCGCCAGTTCGAGATGGAACCGCAGGATGCCCGCTCGAAACATTTTCCGAGCCTGTTCGAGCTGCGCCGGTGCGCCGCGCACATCCATGGCAAGTAAACCGGCCGGTAGCGATATCTCTTCTGCTTCGACCTCCACATGCCACAGCAGGCATTGCGCGGGACCGGGCAATGCCTGGAATGCCCGAGCAGTCAGCGTGCGGTTCTCCGCGACCGTAAACATATCGACGGGGGGCGTATGTCCGGTCTGTGGATTCTGGAGTTCGGGTAGGGCTGCTATGCGTTCATCGGTCGCCCATCCCTCGGCGATACGACGGGCATGCATCAACAGCATCGGACGGATTGCGGCACTCGAACGCACCTGCCGCAAGTTTTCCAGTGCTTTGCTGAATGCAGCCGTGGCCAGCATGGCTGCGGCTTTCTCCGATGGAGTGCCGATCGAGGCGTAGTCGAAGACCGGTTCCCAGTGCCGTGCGATCAGCACGGCAACGGAACGGGCCTCGTCCCTACCGTCGTTGGCCCGGAGCGCAGC
Source organism: Streptomyces sp. NPDC005963 (assembly GCF_040638655.1). Taxonomy (NCBI): domain Bacteria; kingdom Bacillati; phylum Actinomycetota; class Actinomycetes; order Kitasatosporales; family Streptomycetaceae; genus Streptomyces; species Streptomyces sp. NPDC005963. The sequence goes on from NZ_JBEXVD010000003.1 coordinate 91,312, forward strand.
CGCCAGTCCTTCGTCGGACGCGGCCGAGTCCAGACCGGTGCGACCGGGCGGTGCGCTCGTATGAGTTCGCGGATTCTGCATAAGAGGTCATTCCATCCTTGGCATTGCAGTGGGGGGTTGGGCAGTGCCGTCCGGACCTGGTCTACGGAACCGTGCTTTCGGTTATTGAGTTCGTTGTGGTCATTGAGTTCACGACGCGGAAGAAAGGGGGTACGAGCAAGTGGTCTATACCGCCAATCAATCAAACGGTTGCGCTTTAGCGGCCGTGTTCGGACGTGGGGAAGCTCACCTTCGCACAACCGTGTGTTGGGAACAAGAGTCACCAACTCGCCTGCAATCACTGGGCCGCCGAGGGAAATAGCAGGCCCGTCAGGCTTGCTCAGAGTTGACCGATTTACCCGCGGTCACAGCAGGTAAGGCATGACTATTCGAACATAATTTTTCGAACACTAAGGGGTGTTCGACTGGTGTCCGAGAGCGCGGTGAACCGCCGACATTCAGTGCCCACGCAGTCGGTCCGAACCATCCCGACAGGACGGGGAACCGCATCCGCGTGCCCCGTACAACCGATGATTTCGCGTCAGAGCGCGACCAACTCGGCTTCGGTCGCCTTGACACTCACCCAGACGTCCGCACCCTCTGCCAGCCCCAGATCGGCCGCAGCCGCGGGAGTGATTTCCGCAACCAGGTCGGGGGCGTCCCCGGAGCCGATCAGCACCCGCAGACGGCTGCCGGACGCGGTGATCTCCCGGACCGTGCCGCGCCAGACGTTGCGGGGGCTGCCACCGGGTCGCTCCCGGTGTACGGAGACGGCTTCCGGGGCGATGATCGCCAGCGCCTCGCCTCCCGCGGGCAGCGGCTCGGCGACGATCAGCCGACCGCCGCCGGCGAGTTCGAGCCCCTGTTCGGTCGCCGTCCCCGACCAGGCGTTGCGGCCCAACATCCGGGCCACCCAAGGGGACCGCGGATGACGGCTGACCTCCGATGGAGAGGCGTACTGCACCGCTCGTCCCTCGTCCAACACCAGAACCCGATCGGCGAGCGACACCGCCTCCACCGGGTCATGGGTGACGATCAGACACACCCCGCCGAAGCCGGCCAGATGGCCGCGGAGCGTGTGCCGGACCCTGGCCCGGGTCGTCTGGTCCAGGGCGGCCAAGGGCTCGTCGAGCAACAGCAGTCGAGGACGGACGGCCAGCGCCCGGGCGAGGGCAACCCGCTGCGCCTGCCCCCCGGAGAGTTGGGCCGGCCGACGCTCGGCAAGGGCCCCCACACCGAGTCGATCCAGCCACATACGTGCCGAACGCCGTGCCTCGGACCGGGAGGCCCCATGGGCGCGCAGTCCGTACGCCGTGTTCCCCAGGGCGCTGAGATGGGGGAAGAGGGCACCGCTCTGTGGGACCCAGGCGACGCCCCGACGATGGGGCGGCAGGGCGCTGACGTCGACGCCGCCGAGATCGAGCACCGCGTGGGCGCGGTCGGTCAGCCCCAACAGTGCGCGGAGCAAAGTGGTCTTGCCCGCGCCGTTGGGGCCGACGACGGCGATGGTGGTGCCGGAAGGAGCTTCCAAGAGGAACCTGGTGAAGCCGGTGAGTTCGGCGTGGAGCGAGTACGCCTCGGGGGTCCCGGACGGTTCGGACGCCTCGGGGGCGGACTGGGCCACAGGGGTACGGGAGGCGGTCGGCACTTCGGGCTGTTCGCCGTGCTCGTCAGCCGGTTCCTGCCCCACCGACTCCACCGACTGCCCCACCGCCCGCCCCGACAACCCAGGCTGCTCGGACACCTTGCCGTCCGCGGTCGCTCCCTGTGTCCAACGGCCCCGAAGAGCGATCAACACCACCATCGCGATGGCCAGGAGCAGCAGGGAGACCGAGGTGGCGGCGGCCGGCTCGTCCTGGAGGAGGAGGTAGACCTGGAGCGGCAGGGTCTGGGTGGCACCGGGCAGATTGCCGGCGAAGGTGATGGTCGCACCGAACTCACCGAGCGCCCGCGCCCAGGTGAGGGCGGCCCCCGCGATCAGTCCCGGTGCGCACATCGGCAGGGTTACGGTGAAGAAGACCCGCACCGGGGACGCCCCGAGGGAGGCCGCGGTCTCCTCGTAGCTCGGCCGCAACCCCCGCAGCGCCCCTTCGAGGCTGATCACCAGGAACGGCATGGCGACGAAGGTCGCGGCGACGACGGCACCCGAGGTGTGGAAGGGCAGGACGATCCCGAAGCTGTCCTCCAACCAGGGCCCGAGCAGCCCGCGGCGCCCGAAGCCCAGCAGCAGGGCGACACCGCCGACGGTGGGGGGCAGCACCATCGGCAGCATCACCAGGGAACGGACCAGGACCTTGCCCGGAAAGCTGACCCGCGCGAGCAGCCATGCGAGCGGCACTCCGAGCAGCAGCGACAGACCGAGTGCCCAGCAGGAGACGAACAGCGAGAGCCGGAGCGCCTCGGTGACGCCGGGGCTGGTCAGATGCGTCCCCAACTCCGCCCACTCGGTGCGCACCAGGATGCCGAGGAGGGGTAGCAGCAGGAAGAGGACGGCGAGGAGCGCGGGGAGCGCGAGCGCGAGGGGTGCTCGGGCGCGGGGGCGGCGGTTCATCCGGATTCCTGTGTCCCTGGGGCGAGGTGGGGAGGACTGCTGGCGTACGAGGTGTACCCGGTGCGCACCCGCGTGTCCGTCCCCCTCACCGAACGGCCGCGGCTGGACCGGGGCCGGGTGCCCATGGGTTACGGCTGCTGGAAACCGGCTTCCTTGAGGATCTGCTGGGCGGCGGGAGTGCTCAGCCAGGCCACGAACGCGGCGGCTGCCTCGGGGTGCTCGGACGTCTTCAGGGTCGCGGCCGGGTACTCGGCGATGGCGTTCTGGGCGTCGGGGATGGTGATGGCGTCCACCTTGTCCGGGGCGGTGGCTGCGTCGGTCTGGTAGACGAGCCCGGCATCGGCCTCGCCGAGTTCGACCTTGCTGAGGACCGCACGGACGTTGGGCTCCTGGGAGACGGCCTTGACCTTGACCTGCTGGGCGTCGAGAACCTTCTTGCTGTAGCGGCCCACCGGCACCTCGGGCGCCGCGAGGACCACCTTGAGCTTGCTGTCGGCGAGGTCCTTGAGGTCGTCGATCTTGAACGGATTGCCCTCGGTGGTGGCGATGACGAGACGGTTCTTGGCGATGACGGTGGGCGTACCGGTGTCGGAGCCGAGGCCGTCCATGGTCTTGGTGTCGGCGGTGACGAGGGCGTCGGCCGGGGCGCCCTGGCGGACCTGTGCGGCCAGTTCCTGGGAGCCGGCGAAGGAGAAGGTCACCTTGGTACCCGGGTGGTCCTTCTCGTAGGCGGCACCCGCGGTCTTGAAGACGTCGGTCAGGGAGGCTGCGGCGAGCACGGTGAGCTGGGCGGCGGGAGGGGTGCTCGCGGCGCCGGACTTGCGGCTCTCGGTGCCCTCCCCGTCGTCGTCACCGCCGCAGGCCGTGAGCGGTACGAGGAGGGCGGCGGCCAGCACCAGGGAGAGGCGGGCGTTTCGGGCGGCAGGGAAGGCGGGCATCGCTGTGGCTCCTGGTGGGTGCGGATCGACCGGGACGGCTGCGGTCGTACGGTGTGCTGCCGTGCGGTCGACGGGTGGCTGCGGTCAGACCAGGTCGATGTGCACGTTGGTCGACTTCACTCGGGCAGTGGCCTGCATCCCGACTTCGAGCCCCAACTCTTCGACCGCTTCCCTGGTCAGCAGCGAGACCAGCCGGTGCGGTCCGGCCTGGATCTCAACCTGGGCCGCGACATCGCCGAGTTTGACGGCGGTGACGATGCCCGGGAAGGCGTTGCGGGCCGAGGTATAGGGCTCCTCTTCGTCGCCGCCGCTCTGGGCGATCTCGATGGAGAAGGCCGCGAGGTCCCGACCGTCGATCAGCCGCCGGCCGTTCTCATCGCGGTGGGTGGCCACTTTGCCGGCGTCGGCCCAGCGACGGGCGGTGTCGGGGCTGACGCCGAGCAGCCGGGCTGCCTGACCAATGGTGTAGGACTGCATATGCGACACCGTAGGACGATTAGCCATGCATTTACAAGATTGAATGACTTCTGGGATGGCAGATGCGGGTCTCCGTATGCCTCGCGAGACCCAGTGGTCCACCCCGGCCACCGGCGTGTGGACACGTTGGAGCACCGGCCGAGCCGGTGAGGGCAGTGTCTTTTGAGCCCGAGGGCCAGCGCGGGATGCATGACCCGCGGAACACGCGGCCCGGGGACGGCGGCCAGCGGGACGGTCCCGTTGCGTCAGCCGAAGGTGCTCAGCCGGGGTGGAGCCGAGGAGAACCGTTTCCTCTGCGGCAGGTCTTGTCCTCGCCCAGTACGGAGAGCAGTTCCCGCGCCGTCAGGGCGGCCTGGAGGCGCAGGGTCACCTCGGGGTCGAGCGGATTGGCGTCGAGCAGTTCACGGATCTGCCCGACCCGGTAACCGACCGAGTTGCGGTGGAGATGGAGGAGTTCCGCGACGGCCGCCCTGCTGCCCTTGGTCGCCAGCCAGGCGCTCAGGGTGTTCACCCACTCCTCGCGCTCCAGGATCGGGCCGAGGTGCTGCTCGACGAAAGCCTGGAGGCGCTCGGGCGAGACGCCGAAGAGCAGTTGCGCCAGCCCCAGCGAGGAGAACTTCAACTCCACCTCCCCCGGGCGTCGGCGCAGCAGGCCGAGCACGGTTTCGGCGTCCCGGAAGGAGCGGGAGGTCTCGCGTACGTCGGAGACGACAGGGCCGGCGGCGGCCAGCACCATCTCCTCCCCGACCATGCCCTGGAGACGGACCCTGATCCGGGAGATCTCCCGGTCGATGTCACCTTCCAGCACGGCGAGCCCGAACTGTCCGTCCTGGCGCACCGGCATCTCCAACCAGGACAGGGCCGTCGACCAGGTGCGCTGGTTGGGTCCTCCGTAGGCGAAGACCACGGCGGCATGGGGGCGGTCGAGGCGGAGGCCGAACCGAGCCGCGGTCCGCAGGACTTCCGCGTGGTTGCGCAGGGCGCCGAAGCGCAGTTCGTCGATGAGCCGTCCGGCGGTCTCCGTGGAGGCGGCGGCCACCGCGTCCCGGCGGATCGCCTCGATGGCGATGGCGGTCGAGGCCGCGCGCAGGATCAGGTCGTCGTCCTGGTCCGTCCGGCCCTCCGCACCGCCGAGGAGCAGCAGACCGACCCTGCGCTCACCGGCCCGGACCGCACGGGCGGTGCCGCGCCAACCCGGTTCGCAGGTGACCACCGTGGAGCCGTCCTGGGCGAAGACCTGGGCCACGCTCACCGGTGTCATGGCCGTGGTGCCGTCGTCGGTCGCGGCGAGCACTCCGCCGTGGACGCCCACCAGCCGGGCCGGACGGCCGGTCTGCTGGGCGACCGCGCGCAGTACGGACAGCCAGCCGTCACCGGACAGGGCGAGGTTGTTGAGCTTGCGCTCGAACGCCTCCACCGCGGCGGGCGTCAGGCGGGGGCCGGCGGTTCTGACAAGGGGCTGGCTCATGGTGCTCCGCATTGCTCGGTAAACGGTGCGTCCGGCTGGACACGGCGGTGATCACGCCCGTTGGTGATGTCCGTCCGCGCCGGAATCCCCGCATCTGAGTTATCGGTATCGGTATCGGTATCGGTATCGGGAACGTATCCCGTCGCGATCGTCTGCGCTACGCCCTTTACCTCCTGAATTACGCGAAGGGTGGCTGTTGCCGCAGCCTGGGTGGACAGCTCCCCTATCGCAAACTTCTCAAAGTATGAGCAGTAGGGGTATCGCGGACTCCACATCCTTCGTGGCACGATGCCGAAATGTGCGCTGATAAAGCGATATTCAATGATCAGGATGTTCGGGGCCCGTCCCCCACCGCCCGGAAGGTTCCGGCGTCCGATGTCGCGTCGTCGGGGGTGAAGCTCGCCGCACGGGCCGTGGTCGATCGGGCCGCGTCGGAGTTGGTGGCGCTCAGCCATCGGCTGTACGCCCACCCCGAACTCGGCTTCGAGGAGGAGCGCGCCTGCGGCTGGCTCGGTGAGACGCTCGAAGCCCACGGCTTCACCGTGCGCACGGGAGTCTGTGAACTGCCGACCGCCCTGGTCGCCGAGCGGGGCAGCGGCCCGCTGGTCATCGGGATCTGCGCCGAGTACGACGCGCTTCCCGGCATCGGCCACGCCTGCGGACACAACGTCATCGCCTCCGCGGCCGTCACCGCCGCGCTCGCCCTGGGCGCGGTCGCCGATGACCTGGGCATCACCGTGCGGGTCCTGGGTACCCCGGCCGAGGAGAACGGCGGTGGCAAGGTGCTGATGCTGGAGCGCGGCGCGTTCTCCGGCGTCCATGCGGCGATGATGGTGCACCCGTCGCCGCGCGAGCGCCTCGATCCGCTCTGTCTGGCCCGGGCCCAACTCAGCGTCCGCTACGACGGCCGGGCCGCCCATGCGTCCGCCTGCCCCGAGGACGGGCTCAACGCGGCGGACGCGCTGACCGTCGCCCAGGTCGCGCTCGGACTGCTGCGTCAGCACATGACCCCTGACCAGCGCGTCCACGGCATCACCACCACCGGTGGCCAAGTGCCCAATGTGATCCCCGAGCTCACGGAGGCCGCCTACTACGTACGGGCCGCCACCCTGCCCGCGCTGACCGATCTGGAGGCGCGCGTCCGCGAGTGCTTCGAAGCGGGGGCGGTGGCGACCCGCACCAAGCTGACGATCGGCTCCACCTCGCCCGCGTACTCCCACTTCCGGCACGATGCCGATCTGCTGGCCGCCTACGAGCGCAATGCCCTGGCGCTCGGTCGCACCTTTCCGCCCGTGGGGCCGGCCGACGACCGCCAGGCGGGCTCGACCGACATGGCCAACGTCTCGCTCGCCATCCCTTCGATCCAGCCGCTGGTGTCCATCGGATCGGGGACGGCAGGACTGCACCAGGCCGAGTTCGCGCAGTACGCGGCGCGGCCGGAGGCCGATCGCGCACTGTTGGAGGGCGGTTTGGCGATGGCGTGGACGGCGATCGACGTGGCTTTGGACACCCTGGTACGGGAGCGTTTGACGGCCGGCTGACCTGCCGTCGGGCGGGTGGGGCCCCGGACGCATTGCCAGGACCCCACCCCCGGACGGCCGTTCTCCGTGCCGGGTCCCACCCGTGTGCCGCATCCGACGTACGGACGGGTGGGACGCCTTCGATGACGCACACGCCACAGGGGCGACGCGCTGTTCGCGCGCCGCCTTCGTCGACGTCATCGAGTCGGCCACGACGATCAGGAACTCCGCTCCGACGCGTCCGCTCCTTCCCCGCTCGCCTCCGGCCCGTTCTCCGCCGCCGCATCCGCACTCGTGTCCGCTGACGGGTCCGGGACGACCACCCGCGCAGCCGCGAGGTACGCCTCGACGTTGCGGCGCGTCTCCCCCACGCTGTCGCCGCCGAACTTCTCCAGTACGGCGTCCGCGACGACGAGTGCGACCATGGCCTCCGCCACCACACCGGTCGCCGGGACCGCACAGACATCGCTGCGCTGGGCGATCGCCTTCGCCGGGTCGCCGGTGCGCACGTCCACGGTCGACAGGGCGCGCGACAGCGTCGAGATGGGCTTCATCGCCGCCCGTACGCGCAGCACTTCACCCGTGGTCATGCCGCCTTCGATGCCTCCGGTGCGCTCGGTGATCCGCCGCACTTCGAGCCGTCCCGGCACTCCGCCGACGCCCTCGATCTCGTCATGGGCGACCGATCCGCGACGCGCGGCGGTGGTGAACCCATCGCCCACCTCCACGCCCTTGATGGCCTGGATGCCCATCAGCGAGGCCGCGAGCCGTGAGTCGAGGCGGCGGTCCCAGTGGACGTGGCTGCCCAGCCCCGGGGGGAGTCCGTAGACGACGACCTCCACCACACCGCCCAGGGTGTCGGCGTCCGCATGGGCCTCGTCGATCTCCACGTCCATGGCGGCCGAGGTCGCCGGGTCCAGACAGCGCACGGGGTCGGCGTCCACGGCGTCCCGCGAACCGCGCACCGGCACCAGCCCGTCGGGCAGGGACACGGAACCGATCCGCACCACATGGCTGATCACCTCGGCGTCGAGCACCTGGCGCAAGAACGCCTGGGCCACTTCGCCGAGGGCCACCCGCGCCGCGGTCTCCCGGGCGCTGGCCCGTTCCAACACGGGGCGGATGTCCTCGAAGTCGTACTTCTGCATCCCCGCGAGATCCGCGTGCCCGGGTCGGGGGCGGGTCAGTGCGGCGGATCGGCCGCGGTCCGGGAAGCGGCCGGGTTCGTCGTAGGGGCGCCCGTCCTCGTCCTCTGGTTCGGGGGACATCACCTCGGACCACTTGGACCACTCGGTGTTGGCGATCCGCACCGCGACGGGACCGCCCATGGTCCGGCCGTGGCGCACGCCGCCGTTGATCTCCACCTGGTCCCGCTCCAGCAGCATCCGCGCCCCGCGGCCCTTGCCGAGCCGCCGTCTGGCCAGCGCATCGGCCAGGTCCTTGGTCGCGATCTCCACACCGGCGGGCATGCCTTCCAACACCGCGGTCAGCGCGGGTCCATGGGACTCGCCCGCTGTCAGCCAACGCAGCATGTTCCTTGCCTTTCGTCGTCGTACATCCGCACGTACCTCCTCCGGTTGCCGGCGTCTGCGTCCGGTGAGCCGTTGCGATCGCCCCGGCCGGCAGCCGGAACGTCGGTGGCTCAGGTCAGCAGCAGCGCCACCCCCGCCACCGTGCCCACCGTGACCACCACGGCGCGCAGTACGGACGCGGGCACCCGGCGCCCGAGCGCGGCACCGAGCAGACCGCCCGGTATCGAGCCCAGGGCCACCAGCAACACCGGTAGCCAGGCCACGTCCGCTGTGAGTGCGAACAGCACCGCGGCGACCAGGTTGACCAGTGCTTGGAGAAGGTTCTTGAGGCCGTTGAGGAGGCGGAGGTCGTCATCGAGGACGATCGCGAGTTGGGCCAGCAGCAGGACGCCCTGCGCGGCGCCGAAGTAGCCCCCGTACACGCTGACGGCGAAGACGGAGACGGGCAGCAGTCGGCCGACCGTGCGCGGGGCGGCGACCGCCGTGACTCCGGTGGTGGCGGCCAGTTGCACGGCCGCCCGGCTGCGGCGCTCGGCGACCAGTCGGGTCAGCCGGGGCTGGAGGGCCATCAACAGCGCGGCGAGCAGCACCAGGAGCGGCACGACCGCCCGGAAGGAGTCGGCGGGCAGGCTGAGCAGCAGCAAGCCGCCCGCCAGTCCGCCGAGTACGGCGGCGATGGAGAGCGGGAGCAGTCGGTGTTTCTGTGCCAGGAGTTCGCGGCGGCAGCCGAGGGCGCCGCTGATCGACCCCGGGGTCAGCCCGATCGTGTTGGACACGTTGGCGACGACCGGTGGGTAGCCGAGGGCGACGAGGACGGGGAAGGTCAGCAGCGAGCCCGAGCCGACGACGGTGTTGAGCGTGCCGGCGGCGAGGCCGGCAGCCAACACGAGGGCGATCTCCACGGTGGTCACGAGTGCGTCGGGACCTTGGGCGTTGCGGCCGATTCGGGCAGCGGACCGGCGGCGGGGGGCCGTTCGTCGGCTCCCGCGATGCGCCGTCCGACCGAGGCGGCCGACGAGGAGGCGGAGCGCGCGGCGGGGGCGTTCTTCGCCCGTGTGACGGGGTTGGCGCGCTGTCCGGACGCGCGGACGGCCGCGTTCCCCGGCAGCAGGACGATCTTGCCCTTGGTCTCTCCGCTCTCCAGCCTGTGGTGGGCGATGGCTGCCTCGGCCAGGGGCAGCAGGGTGTCCACGACCGGTTCGAGTTCGCCCTCGATGCCGCCGCCGTCCCCGAAACAGAAGTCGATCATGGCGCCGAAGTCGGCGAAGCCGCAGGAGCCGGCGCCCAGGAGGGTGATGCCGCAGTGGAAGGCGTGCGGCAGGTGGAAGGCGGCGGTGGCGCCGGTCGTGTCCCCGCAGAACACCAGTCGGCCGCGGAGCCGGAGGGAGTGCAGCGAGGCTTGGAAGAGGGCGGGGCCGACATGGTCGAGTACGAGGTCGACGCCGGTCCCGTCGGTGAGTTCACGGGCGCGGGCCGCGACGTCCTCGGTGCGGTTGTTGATGGTGGCGTGCGCCCCGACCTGCGCCATGTGGGCGAGTTTGGCGTCGGAGCCCGAGGTGACGATGACCCGGGCGCCGATGCGGCGGGCGATGTGCACGGCCGCCATGCTCACCCCGCTGCCGCCGCCGTGGACCAACACGGTCTCGTCGGCGCGCAGTTCTCCGCGTACGACGAGGGCCTGCCAGGCCATTCCGTAGGCGGTGGGCAGCGAGGCGGCGGCGACATGGCTGGTGCCGGGCGGCAGGACATGGGTGTGCGTGGCGGGTACGGCGACGAGTTCGGCGTACCCGCCCGGCCGGTTGCCCCCGATGATCTGGACGCGCGAGCAGTAGGCGTCCTGTCCGACGGCGCATTCGGCGCAGGTGCCGCACGCGATGCCCGGGTTGACGACGACGCGGTCACCGATGTGCCGGCCTTCGACGCCCGGGCCGAGGGCGACGATGTCGCCGGAGACGTCCATGCCGGGGATGTGCGGAAGGCTGAAGCCCGGCAGCACGCCCGGCCCCTGCCGCTGGAGCAGGTCGAGCCGGTTGACGCCGGCCGCCCGTACGGCGATCAGGACCTCGCCGGGACCGGGCTCGGGGTCGGGCAGTTCGCGGAGCTCAAGGGTGTTGGGTCCGCCGTGGCGGGTGTGCATGACGGCTTTCACGCGGTCCCCCGGACGAATGGGATGCCGAGGGCGCCGGGCGCCCGATGGCTCTTGGCAAGGAACATCATCGCGAGCAGCGCCAGGAGATAGGGCGCTGCGATGAGGAGTTGGGCGTTGAGCTGGAGTCCGAGCGCGGGCAGTGCGAGGCGCATGGCGTCGGCCGCACCGAAGACGAGACAGCCGGTGATGGTGCCGCGCAGGGTCCATCCGCCGAAGATGACGGCGGCGATGACGACGAAGCCGCGTCCGGCGGTCATGTTCTGGTTGAACATGCCCACTTCGCCGACGGCGAGGTAGGCGCCGCCGAGTCCGGAGAGCACACCGCAGATCAACAGTGCCTGCCGGCGGCGCTTGCGAACGTCGATTCCGGTGACGTCGGCGGACTGCGGGTTCTCGCCCGCGGCCCTCAGCTCCAGGCCGAAGCGGCTGCGCTGGACGAGCCACCAGACGAAGGGGATGAGCACGATCAGCAGATAGACGGGCCAGCGGTGGGAGAAGAGGACGGGCCCGAGGAGTGGTATGTCGGAGATGTAGGGGATGTTGACGGCGTTGACCTGGTTGTTGGCGTCCAACTTGACGGAGTCGAGGAGGAAGCTGGTGAGTCCGAGGACCAGGGCGCTCAGGACGAGTCCGACGACATAGGTGTTCACACCGAGTCGATGGCTGAACTGGGCGTGGACGAAGCCGATGATCAGACCCGCCACGATGCCGAAGATCAGGCCGGTGGAGGCCGAGTCGGTGATGGTGGCTCCGAGTACGGCGCTGAAGGCACCGCCGAGCATCATGGCCTCGACGGAGATGTTGATGGTGCCGGCCCGCTCGGCGATGTACTCGCCACAGGCCGCGAAGGCCAGCGGCACGGTGAGCCGCACGGCGCTGGCGAGGATCACGGATGCCTCGTCGATCATGATGCCTCCTCAGGCCGTGGTACGGGCGACTCGGCGCCGCTGGATCTCGGCGAAGGCCGTGGGGAAGACGACGGCGAGGACGAGTAGGGCCGTGACCACGGCGACGATGTAGCGGGGGATGCCGGTGGAGGCGAGGAATCCGCCACCGGCGCGCAGTGCGCCGAAGAACAGTGCGACGGGAATGGCGCGGATCGGGTTGTCCTTCGCGACGAGGGCGACGAGGAGTCCGTCGAAGCCCACGTTGTCGGCGAAGCCGTCCTGGATGCGGTAGCCGCTGCCGGTGAGCATCGCTCCGCCCGCGAGTCCGGCGAAGGCACCGGACGCGAGGAGCGCGCCGCCGCCGACGACCACGGCGCCGACTCCGGCCCGGTGTGCGGTCTTGGCGTTGAGGCCGAGGAGACGGATGCGAAAGCCCCAACGGCTGCGGGTGAGGGCGAAGTAGACGCCGACGGCCAGCAGTGCGGCGACGAAGATTCCGGCGCCGATGTTGAAGCCGGGGTACTCGCCGAAGCGGGGCAGCCAGACCGATTCGCGGAGCATGTCGGACTGGGATGCGGTGGTCTGTCCGGGTACGGCCTGTTCGCGCAGGAGGTAGGGCCGGTTGACGGCGAAGGAGACGACCTGGTTGGCGACGAAGATCAGCAGCAGCGTGGCGATGACCACGTCGACGCCGCGCCAGTAGTAGAGGAGGGCGGCGATGGAGGCCCACAGCGCGCCGCCGATCGCGGCGCAGATGAGGATCATCGGCAGGACGAACCAGCCGGGGCCGGGCATGAAGAGTCCCACCGAGGCGCCGACTGCCGCGCCGATGATCAACTGCCCTTCCTGGCCGATGTTGAAGATGCCGGCCCGGGCGGCGATCACCGACCCGACGGCCACCATCAGCAGGGGCGCGGCCTGGTCGATGCTCTGCCCGATCGACGAACCGCTGCCGAGGCTGCCCTCGTACATGGCGACGGCCGCGTCCACCGGGGACTTGCCGACGACGGCGACGAGGAGCCCTGCGATGCCGAAGGCCAGGGAGAGGGAGAGTGCGTAGAGGGCCGGGGTCCGCAGCCGCTGGGTGATCGGCGGCCGGGGCCGCGGGGCCGCGGGGCCCGGGGGCCCCGCGATGCGGGCGGCATGTGGGGCTTCGAGGAGCTTGGTCATGCGTGCTGGCCTCCCATCATCATGCCGAGGCGCTCGACGTCGACGTCCGAGCGGTCCATCTCGCCGACGATCGTTCCGCGGTGGATGACCGCTATCCGGTGGGAAAGGGTGAGGATCTCGCTGAGTTCGGTGGAGAGCAGCAGTACGGCGATGCCGCTCTTGGCCGCTTCGTGGAGGCGCTCGGTCATGTACTCGATGGCGCCGATGTCGAGGCCGCGCGTGGGTTGGGCCGCGACCAGTACCCGGGGGCGGGCGGAGAGTTCGCGGGCGAGGACGACCTTCTGTTGGTTGCCGCCCGACAGCAGCCGCATGGGGGTGTCGGGCGAGGGGGTGGCGATCTCGAACTCTTTGATGAGGGCGCGGGCCCGCTCATTGAGCCGGCTGCGGCTGAGGAGGCCGCGTCTGCTGATGCCTTGGAGGTCGGCGAGGACGAGGTTCTCGGCGACGCTCATGTCGAGGACGCAGCCGGAGGCATGACGGTCCTCGGGGATCACTCCGATGCCTGCGGCGTGCATGGCACCGGGGCGGCCTGCGGCCACGGCCTCACCGTTGACCTCGACCGTGCCGGAGGTGAGCGGGAGCAGGCTGGAGAACAGGTCGCCGACGGCGGCCTGGCCGTTGCCCTCGACCCCGGCGATGCCCAGGATCTCCCCGGCACGCAGTTCCAGACTCAGTCCGCGCAGCAGGGGGATCTTCTCGGGGCTGTTGGCGTGGGCGTCCGTGATGCGCAGGAGCACGCCGGTGGACCGAGCGCCATGGGCGGCCGGAGCCGTCGCGGAGGGGGTGACCCCCGAGGGGTCCGCCGCCACGGACCCCTCCGGTGTTGAATCCTCCGCCGGCGGTGTCGCCTCGGACGGCGGCTCGGGGGCCGACGGCTCATCGGCAGTCGTCGGCTCCTGGGCCACTTCGAGTTGCGGACCGCTCGTGGGCTCGGTCTGGCCCGGTTCGATCAGTGCGTCCATCACACCGACCGCCGTGGCCGCCGTCCACTTGGACAGTTCGCGGCCCACCATCTCGCGGGCCAGGGCCCGTTCGTCGGTCTCGGCCGTGATCCGGCGTCCCACCACCCGGCCCTGCCGCATGATGGTCACCTTGTCGGTGGCGTGGATGATCTCGTCGAGCTTGTGGCTGATGAGGATCACCGCCTTGCCCTCGTCGGCGACCACCCTGCGCAGCACGGTGAAGAGGTCCCGTGACTCCTCCAGGGTGAGCACGGACGTCGGCTCGTCGAGGACGAGGACGTCCGGGTCCCGGCGCAGACACTTGACGATCTCCACGCGCTGTCGTTCGCCGGTGGACAGGTCCTCCACCTTGGCGTCGGGGTCGACGGCGAGGCCGTAGCGTTCACCGACTTCCCTGACGACGGTGCGGATCTGCTCCCGGTCGACGCGGCCCCGGTCGCCGAGGGCGATGTTCTCCCAGACGGTGAGCCTGCCCACCAGGCTGAAGTGCTGGTGGACCATGGCGATTCCGCGGGCCGCCGCGGTGAGCGGGTCGGCGATCACCTCCGGCTTGCCGCGCAGGAGGATCTGCCCGGCGTCGGGGGTGACCAGTCCGAGGAGGACCTTCATCAGGGTGCTCTTGCCCGCGCCGTTCTCACCGAGCAGGCCGTGGATCTCTCCGGCCGCCACGTCGAGGTCGACGTCACCGCAGGCGCAGACGGGCCCGAAGTGCTTGCTGATGCCGACCATCTGGAGGGCGGGGGCGCCGCTCTCCCCCGCGCCCACCGGTGTGAGGGCCGGTGCGGTGGGGCTACTGCTTGCCGGCGACGGCGTCATCGACGTTCAGCCTTCCGCTGCCGATATCCTCCGTGAGCTTCTTGAGCAGAGCCTCCTGATCGCCCTTCGGCTCACAGAGCTTGACGTAGGGGACGGGGTCCTTGCCCAGGTGCCATTCACGGGCGACGCCCATGCGCAGGGTGCCCGCCTTGAAGTCCTTGAGCGCTCCGGCGAAGTAGGCGCCGGGGCTGAAGACGACGGAGATCGCGTACTGCACTCCGCTGTTGTCGCCACAGCGGTCGGTGCCGGGGGTCAGGGCGGGGACGCCCTTCTTGTTGGCGATCCGGGTGACCGAGTCGGTGGCACCGCCGAGATAGGGGTAGATCACCTTGACGCCCTGGGAGAGTTGGGCGTTGGCGGCCTCGTTGGCCTTGCCGGAGTCGTTGAAGTCGCCGGTGTAGTTCTCGACGAGTTCGGCGTCCGGGACGACGGCCTTGATGCCGGCCTTGAACGCCTTGGCGACGGCCCGGGCGAAGTCCAGGTCGGGGCCGGTGATGAAGCCGGCCTTCTTGCCGCCGTTGTCCTTGAGGACGAGCCCGGCCGCGTATCCGGCGGCGTACAGGCTCTCGTTGATGAAGTCGAGGGACTGGGTGAACTCCGGTGTCTGCTTCACGCCCATGCCACCGCTGATGTACCAGGTGACGCCCTTGCACTGGGGCTCGGTGGAGGCGGAGAGGGCGTCCTTGAGTTCGCTGGCGCCGATGGCGACCATGTCGACACGCTGGCGACAGAGGTTGCGCGCCTGCTGTACGGCGGCGGCGGGGTTGATCTTGTCGACGATGGTGAGCTTCCAGCCGTTCTCGTCGGCGAACTTCTGCGATTCGTCGACGAAGCTCTGGTAGTAGCCCTTGTCCTTGGTGTCGCCGGGGCTCATCACACCGATGACGACCTTGCCGTCACCGTTCACATCGGGTTCGCCCTTGGGCAGGGTGCCGGCCTGTGTGCCGGTCGTTGCCTCGGTGCCCTTCTCGGCGGCCTTGGTGGCCTCCTTCTTGGGCCCGTCGGTCTGGGGGTCTCCACAGGCGGTCAGCATCAGTCCTGGTACGACGACCAGTCCTGCGACGGCTCTCAGCATTCTCTTCATCGCATTGTCTCCAGACGACTCGGCGCGGATCAGGCATCTCGTACGGCGGCCTGTGAACCGGACGCTCCGCCGTCGGCGGCGGAGCGGATGAGGGTGTGGACGGTGCCGGCACCGCGCCGGTGGTCGTCCATCGGTCCTGTGGTCGTACGTGTGTGCTGCGGGAGTTGCAGGAGTGGGGGGAGCCGCCGGGCTCCGTCGAATCCACCGAGTCGACTGGGCTGCGGCCCGAAATCAGGGTGACGCTCTACTGCTGGTGTGCTGCGGTGCCCCCTCGTCGGCGGGCATTCGATGCGGAGTGCGCGGGGTCGACCTCAGTCCTTGTGGGACTCGGGGTTGGCGCCCCACTGGATGATCTGGACGTAGTTGCCGTCGGGGTCGGCGAGGGTGCCGATCAGTCCGAAGGGCATCTGCTCCACCTTGCGGACCCAGGTGACGTCCAGGGTCAGCAGGTGCGCCTCCAGGGCGCGGCAGTCCTCCACGTCGAGGTTGATGATGATCCGCGCGGCGTCCTCGTTGGGGCCCGCGACCTCGCTGTGCTCCTCGATGAAGAGCTGCACTCCGCCGAAGGGGAAGGCGCCGCCGTCGTTCTCGGTGACGGAGAAGGCCGAGCGGTACCAGGACTTCATCGTCTCGACGTTGTCCGAACCGATCAGCAGGCTGCCGATGTTCACGGGATTCCTCCGGTGTGTAAAGGGGTTCGTCGACCCCGGGTGGAAGTGCTGGTGCGAGTGGGATGGATGGAGCGGCCCGACGGGTCGCGGGGCGTGGTCGCGCGGGGTCGTCGGCGGACCGTCGCGCCGGGGGTCCGACGTACGGACCGACCGGCCGGGACGGCTGCGGTGGAGCGGGGTTGGCGGTGGTCGGCTGGCTCGGCGGGCCGATCAGCCGTTGCGGTACTCCTCGCGCGGCGGGGTGAAGATGTCGAGGATCCAGGTCTCGCCGTGCTCGGGGTCGCCGATGAAGAGGCTGTCCCCGTGGTCATGGCCCTTGGGCGCCCAGTAGACGTCTCCGGGGCCGAGCACCTTGCGCTCGTCCGAGCCGATCCGGAAGTCGAGCTTGCCCTTGAGGACGATGCCCCACTGCTCGTTGTCGGGGTGGTTGTCGTACGGGGTCGGGCCGCGGCCCTCCTCGATGCGCCAGAAGGTCAGCATCATGTCGTCCCCGGTGTAGACGCGTCGGCGGAATCCGGGCTTGATCTCGGTGAACTCGGACTCGTCGAACGGCCAGACGTGCTCTGCGTCGCTCACGGTTGAACGTCCTCTCTGTTGGGCCGGTCGCCCGGCCCTCGCGGCCCGCCGTGGTGCCGGTCCCCCGCCCCTCGCGGCGGGGGCGTCCGGTCAGAACATGCGGGCGATCATGTGCTTCTCGACCTCGCCCAGGTGATCGGCCGCGGCCAGGGCGGCGACCTTGGGATCACCGCTGGTCACCGCGTCGGCGATGCGGACATGGGCGATGGACGCCTCCGCGATCACCTCGCGGACCGCTGCCGCGTTGTTCTCGGCGTCCAGCAGCGAGGAGAAGTCCTCGGATGCGAACACCGCGTCCAGCGCCTTGCGGTACAGCTCGTGCAGGGTGGGGTTGCCACAGGCGCGGGCCAGCGCCAGATGGAACCGCCGGTCGAGGTCCCGGAACTCCTCCAGCCGCAACCCGGGACCGAACTCCGCCGCGAGTGCGGCGATCTGGGCGCGTTCGGCGTCGCTGGCGCGCAGGGCCGCGAGTCGCGCGATGGCGACCTCGGTGACCTGGCGGACCTCGAAGAGCTCCGAGATGTTGCGCTTGCGCCGGTCATCCCCTCCTAAGGGGACGTCGGGCAGGTCCTCGGCGACGAAGAAGCGGTTGCCGCGCTTGATGACACAGCCCAGGAAGACGAGTCCCTGGACCGCCTCCCGCACCGAGGTGCGCGCGACGCCGAACTGTTCGCACAGCGTCCGCTCCGCGGGGAACCGGGCGCCCGGCGCGAGCACCCCGTCCCTGATGCTCTCCAGCAGCGAGTCACGGACCTTCTCGGAGACCGTGGTGCGGGAGACGGGAGCGAACTGGATGGGGTCCATGGCCGTCAGGAACCGCTCGCGACGGCGAAGCGCCGCATCTCGGCCTCGATGTCCAGCGGCCGGACGATGGCCTGGTTGGCCTCCTCGCCCCAGTGCTCCGCCGGCACCAGCCACATGACCTCGAACTCCAGCCCATCGGGGTCGAGTGCGTAGAGGCTCTTGTTGGCTCCGTGGTCGCTGGCGCCCTTGAGGGCGTTGGCCTTGAGCAGTCGCTCCCGTACCTCGGCGAGCGCCTCCAGCGAGGGCACCTCCCAGGCGATGTGGTACATCCCCACGGTCTTGGCGCCCGCCTCGGAGGCGGTCGCCTTGTCGCCGATGGTGAAGAAGGCGATGTCGTGGTGGTTCTCGGAGGCGGGTGCGCGCATGAAGACGAAGCTGCCCGGAGGGCCTTCGATGATGGTCTCGAAGCCGAGGACCTCGTGGTAGAAAGCGGCGGTCCTGCGAGCGTCTCGCACGTAGAGGACCGCGTGGTTCATGCCGGTGATCGCCATCGCCAACAACTCCTTCCGGACTTTCGGACTGATGGTCTGACGTTCAGAAGGTAGGGACGCCAGACCATGTGGGTCTTTGTTTCAGGAGCACAAAGCGGGGATTCACCCGCTGTGCACCTGCACGTTCACGGCCTTGATCCGGGTGTAGGCATCGACTCCGGTACGGGAGAATCCGCTCGCCTTGCGCGGCTCACCCCGGCCGCCGTTCATGTCTGGCGCAAAATGGCAGTTGACATTCACCTCGCCGCAGTCCAAGGAGTCGGCGAAGCGGAAGGCCCGTTCCAGGTCGCGGGTGAAGACGGTGCCGTTGAGGCCGTAGCTGGTGCCGTTGGCGAGCTCGATCGCCTCGGCCTCGGAGCTGAACGACATGGCCGCGAGGACGGGCCCGAAGACCTCCTCCTGCTCCAGCTCACAGCCCCTGCGCACACCCCCGAGTACGGTCGGTGCGACGAACGCCGGACCCAGCCCGTCCGGCACCGACGGGGAGCCGATCAGCTTGGCGTCGCCGGACCCGACGGCACGCTCCACATAGCCACGCACCCGATCGGCGTGCCGGGCGTTGATCAGCGGCCCGATGAAGGTCGAGGGGTCGAGCGCATCGCCGATCGGCAGTCCCGCCGCCGCCTCGGCGACCCCGTGGATCACCTCGTCGTAGACGGACCCCTCGATCAGCAGCCGGCTGCCGGCGACACAGACCTCGCCCATATTGACGAAGGCGGCCATCATCGCCCAGCCCACGGCCTGCTCCAGATCGGAGTCGGCGAAGACCACGACCGGTGACTTGCCGCCGAGCTCCAGATGGACCGGGGTCAGATTGCGGGCGGCTGCGGCCATCACATGGCGGCCCGTGTCGGTGCCGCCCGTCAGGCTGATCAGATCGATCCTCGGGTCGGTGATCAACTGTTCGCCGACCTTGCTGCCGGCGCCCAGCACCACGTTGAGTACGCCCGCGGGCAGTCCGGCCGAGGTGAGGATGCGCCCCAGCTCCACCAGGGTGATCACCGCGTCCGCCGGTGGCTTCGCCACGATCGAGCAGCCCGCGGCCAGGGCGGAGGCGATGCGCTGGCTGCCGGTCATCAGCGGACCGTTCCACGGCAGCAGTTCGGCGACCACGCCCGCGGCCTCCGGCTGGCGCACGGTCAGGATCTGCGGCCCGCCGCCGGGCAGCAGTTCGGGCGGGAAGGTGGCACGGCGTGCGTCCCCGTGTGCGGTACGGGCCACGGCCGCGGCGTACGAGAAGGCGTTGGCGGCCTCGTACACGTCGTTGACCAGCGCTCCCGACACCCCCTTGCCGGTGTCCAGGGCCTCCAGCGCGGCCAGTTTGGGGGCGTCGGCGCGGATCGCCGCCGCTGCCGCCTCCAGCACCTCGGCCTTGCGCGGCCCGGGCATCCGCCGCCAGACGCCGCTGTCGAAGCTGGTCCGGGCGGCGGCGATGGCCGCCTCCACCTCCTGTTCGGTGGCGGCGAGGAAGCGGGCCGGCTGCTGGCCGGTGGACGGATCGGTGATCGGCTGCGGCGTGCCGTCAGTGGCCTCCTTGCCGCCGATCAGCTGTGCATAGGGCTCGGTGCTGAGCCAGCCGGGCTGCAATCTGGGCTCGGCTCCGGAGCTGTCGTCGGGGCCCTGTTCGGACGTCGCACGCATCGCGGCTACTCCCTCTCACTACCTGGACACTCTGGACGAATGCGTGTCAGGTTGTCGGCCGCGAGGGACGCCCGCATCGTGTTCCCGGCATGGACCACGGGCCTTTGATTGTGCTCCCGGCCACGATGTTCAGCGGGCCCGGGCGACCTAATGTCCCTGGTCATGGTGAGAGACGCCGACTCAAACGACCGAGGTGTCCGCAGTGCGCCGGGCAGCGTCGGTACTGCCGCACGGCCCGCCGCCGGCAGGGCGACCGATCCGTACGCGCCGACCACAGCACCGACCACCGCAGCCACCACAGCAGCGACCACCGCACCGCGCAGTGCGGCGAGCACCGCGCAGGGCGAAGGCCCCCGCTCCCCCACACCACGCCCGGACCTGCTGGTCACCGGGGGCGATGTGGTGACCATGAACGCCCGCCGTGAGGTCCTCGCGGGCGGAACCGTCGCCATCGCCGGGGACCGCATCCTCGCCGTCGGCGCCACCACCGAGTTGCGGCGACGCTGGCCGGGCACCCCCGAACTGGACGCCAGCGGTTGTGTCGTCACCCCCGGCATGATCAACGCCCATCAGCACCAGACCGGCGACCCGCTGGCCCGCGCCTGGATTCCCGACGACCTGGCGCCCGGCGCTTCCATCGACGCCTGGGCCGTACCGCTGCACGCCGCGCACACGGCCGCTGACGACACCGTCTCCGCCCTGTTGACCTGCGTGGAGAACCTCCGCAACGGGGTGACCACGCTGGTGGAGGCCGGGACCGTCGCCCACCCCCACCCCGTCGCGCACGCCATGCACACGGCCGGCATCCGGGGCACCGTCGGCACCTGGGGCTGGGACGTGCCCGGCGCGCCCTTCGCCGCTTGTGCCCCCGAAGTCCTCGACCGGCTCCGCGAGGTCGTCGAGAGCTATCCGGCCGGCGGGCAGATCGAGGGCTGGGTCACCCTCGTCGGCCACGGTCTGGCCTCCGATGAACTGCTCACCGGGGCCGCGGAGCTGGCCCGCTCCACCGGTGCCCCGATGACCATGCACCTCTCGCCCTCACAGTCCGACCCCGAGCACTATCTGAAGACCACCGGCCGCCGCCCGGTCGACCATCTGGCACATCTGGGAGTGCTGGGCCCGCACCTGTTGCTCGCCCATGCGGTCTGGCTGGCCGACAGCGAGGTCGAAGCCCTGCTCACCAGCCGTACCGCCGTCGCCTACTGCCCCTGGGCGTATCTCCGCCTCGGCCAGGGCGTGACACGGGCCGGACGTCACGGCGAACTCTTCGCACGCGGCGGACGGCTCGCCCTCGGCACCGACTCGGGCAACGCAGGTGACAGCTCCGACATCCTGCGCACGGCAGCGCTGGCCGCGGGGCTCGCCAAAGACATGCCCGTCGATCCGACCGTCGCCCTCGGCGCGGCGGCGGCACTGGAGTTGGCCACCGTACGGGGTGCCGAGGCCATCGGCATGGCCGACCGGATCGGCTCCCTCGAACCGGGCAAGTACGCGGACCTGGTGGTCCACGCCACCGACGGGCCCCAGTGGGCGCCGCGCGGTGACATCGCCCATCAGCTGGTGTGGTCGTCCGACGGCCGCTCGGTACGCGATGTCCTGGTCGGCGGACGCGCCGTGGTCCGCGACCACCGCTGCACCACCGTCGACGAAACCGCCCTCCACACGGAAGCCGCCGTGGCCTCCGCGGACCTGTTGGCCCGCTCCGGGGTCCCGGCCCGCCCCGGCTGGCCGGTCGTCCCCGCGCACTGAGCACCCGACCCCGACCCACCAGACCCACCGTCCTCCTTCCCCCTAGCCTCTGGGAGTGTCCGTATGAAGATCGCCGTCATCACCGCGGCCGAGCAGGTCGAACTGCGCGAGGAGCCCGATCCGGTACCGGGCCCCCAGGACGTGCTGGTCAAGATAGGTGCCTGCGGTCTGTGCACCATGGAGCGCCGGCTCTACCTGGGCACCAAGCCCATCTACCCGGTCGCGGCGGGCCATGAGGTCGCCGGCGAGGTCGTGGCCGTCGGCTCGCAGGTCGCGGTGCTGCCGGGCGTCCCCCAGGTCGGCGACACCGTCACCCTGGACCTGCTGACCCGCTGCGGCACCTGCACCTCCTGCCGTCGGGGCCGTACCGCCCTGTGCAAGCAGCCGCAGGGCGGCGCGCTCACCGACGGAACGATCTCGATGGGCGCAGGGCTGGCCCAGTTCGTGAAGGTGCCCGCCGCGCAGGCGTTCGGCACCGGCTCCGCTCCGCTGCGGCACGCTGCCATGGGCGAGCCGCTGGCGTGTGTCACCCACTCCGCGCGGCTCGGCGGACTGCGCGCCGGCGACCGGGTGGCCGTCGTGGGCGCCGGGTTCATGGGCCGACTGCACCTGGCCCTGGCCAAGCTCCGCGGAGCCTCTTCGGTCGGTCTGATCGACATCAGCGACGCCCGGCTCGCCGAGGCGCGGGACGCCGGCGCCGACTGGACCAGCACCCCCGAAGAGGCGGTGGCGACCGGCGGCAAGCAGGACCTGGTCTTCGTCACCGCGGGCGCACCCGGTGCCCTGGAGACCGCGGTGGCCATGTGCGACGACGGCGGTACGGTCGTCCTGTTCGGCGCCTTCCCCAAGGAACTGTCCGAGGGGCTGAGCCCGGACCTGATCCACCACCACGAGTTGACCGTCCTCGGCGTCTTCAGCCACGAACCGCAGGACTGGACCGAGGCCGCGGCCCTGATCGCCTCCGGTCGCCTCGGCGCCGACCTCGACGCCCTGGTGACGGCCGAGTTCCCGCTGAGCGAGGTGGACGAGGCGCTGCGCCTGGCCGCGAAGTCCCCGGTCTACCGAGTCCTCGTGGGCGGCTGACCGTGTCGCCCGCGTCCGCTCCGGTCGTCGTCGGGGTCGACCTGGGAAGCAACTCCGCCCGTGCGCTGGCCCTCGACCCCGAAGGGCGCACCCTGGGCAGCGCGACATCCGGCTATCCGGGTGCCGCTTCCTGGCAGCCCGGCCACGCCGACCCACAGGGTTGGCTGGCCGGCGCCGCGGAGGCGGTCCACCGTCTGGCGGCCCGCCTGCCCGCCGCAGCGAATCCGGTGGCGCTCTGCTTCGGCGGCCAGAGCCCCACCACGATCGCGACCGGCACCAGCAGGGCGACCGCGCTGACCTGCCGCCACCCGGCCGGCGCGACCGGCTCCCCGGTGGACCAACACCACGCCCAGAGCGCGCTGCTGGGCGAGGAGTACGGGTCCGACGCGGTGGTCTGGCAGTTGTACGACTGGGTGATGGCCGAACTGGGCGCTGACCGGCACCAGTCGCGCTGGCCGGGAGATCCGCTGCTGAACGGCTACGGGCCCGTCGCCGCGACCGGTTCGGTGGTCGGAACGGCCGACGGTGGCAACGGTCTCGCCGTCGGTACGCCGCTGGTGGCCGGCGCCCAGGACGCGTACCTCGCGTTCTGGGCGGGCGGACTCGACGAGCCGGGCCGCGCCATGGACCCGGGCGGGCGCACGGGCGGACTGGCCGTCGCGGTCGCCGCGGGCTCCCCCGCCGCGGATCACTACGCGTTGCCCAGCGCCGTACCGGGCCTGGACATCGTCGGCGGGCCGGTCGCTGCCCACGGTCTGATGCTGGAGTGGCTCAGCGGGCTCACCGGTCGTGAGGTCCCCGATCTGCTGGCGCTGGCCGCCGAAGTGCCGGCCGGGGCCCGGGGCGTGACCGTCATCCCCTATCTGGAGGGTGAGCGGGCACCGCGCTGGAACCGGGCACTGCGCAGTGAGATCCACGGTCTGTCCGCTTCGGCCGGTCCGGGCGACATCACCCGGGCGGCGCTGGAGGGCGCGGCGTACGGACTGGCGCACATCGCTTTGGAGTTGGCCGCCAAACAGGCCCCGATCCACACCCTGGTCTGCGCGGGCTCACCGGCCCTCAGCCGGCTGTGGTGCTCGGTGAAGGCATCGGTCCTGGGCGTACCGGTGGAGGTGCCCGAGCCGGTGGACGTCGCCGCCTACGGGGCCGCGCTCGCCGCGGGCGCCGGCGCGGGCTGGTGGCCCGCCCCCGGGAGGGGACGGGGAGGCGACTGGCCCCGCCCGCGCATGACGGTGATCGAACCGGAGCCCGACCCGGTGTACGAGGAGGGGCTGCGGCAGTTCCTCGCCCTCGGGGACGCGGGCGTGGCACGGGTCGCCGAACGAGAAGCCCGAACGGCCGCCCCGGCAGCGGTCTGAGCAAACGCGCGGCGCAGCGCCGCACAGCAGGGAACGCCCCGCGCGAGCACCGCGTGGTGACCGAACGAGCATCGAGCATGGAGTCGAAATGCCCAACCCCGTGATCTTCATGGATCTGCCGACCCCGGACGTGGAGGCCACCTCGGTCTTCTACGCCGACCTCTTCGGCTGGACCTTCAACCGCCGGCCCGCCGGCAAGTTCTCCGAGGTGCTGCCGGGCGTGAAGCCCAACCTCGGCATCCACCTGGACGAACGCCCCTCCACGGGCGGTCCGGTGCCGCGGATCTACGTCATGGTCGACGAGCCGCCCGCCTATCTGGAGAAGGCCGTGGCGAACGGTGCCTCGGTGCTCTGGGAAGAGAAGCCGTGGGAGGAGTTCGAGGCCCGGTACGCGGCGTTCCGCGACCCCTGGGGCAACGAAGTCGTGCTCTGGCGCGACAAGGGCACCTACTTCAAGAGCGGCCACGCCCCCGAGGCATAGCCCCCTCCGCTGCCCGTACCGCCCGGGTCCCGGCAGCCCACCGCATCCCGCGAACCACCCGGCACGACCGAGAAACCCCGAGGAACCACCATGACCAACACCCTCATCTTCGTCGACCTGCCCACCCCCGACGTCGACGCGGCGACCGAGTTCTACCGCGAGCTGTTCGGTTGGACGATCAACCCCCGACCGCAGGGCGTCTTCCACCAGGTGGTCCCCGGCGAGGGCCTCCACCTGGGCATCTTCAGCGAGACCGAGCAGCACCCCGACCCGGCCCCGCTCCCGACCCAACCGCGCTCCGGCCTGCACACCCGCGTCTACATCCTGGTCGACGCCCCTCCCGGGGACTACCTCAACAAGGCGGTGCTGCTGGGCGCGACCGCGCTGTGGGAGCAGAGCTTCTGGAAGGAGTTCAACGGACACCACGCCTCGTTCCTGGACCCGTGGGGGAACCAGATCGTGATGTGGCGCGCGCCGGACGCGGACGAGAAGAAGGACGACGAGGAGACCGCCGGCTGACCCCGTCCCAAAGCCAACGGCCCGTCGACGTGACCGCCGCACACGACACCTCGCCGGGCCGAACCCACCGCCATGGGCGGCCCGTCCGACCCACCTCACGGCCGGACGGGCGTCTCGCCCCCCTCTTGACCCGCTGCGATCCTTCGGCCGGGCATTCAGGGGGTGGACGCTCCTCATCTACGGGCAGGAACGCCTGCCCGCCGTGCCGCGCTCCTGTCGTCCGCCCCCTGCAACGATCCGTAGACGCACGGGCCGTACGGTCAACCCGTACCGCCCCGACCAGTCCGTGGCACCGAGCACGAACGGCACCCCCGCCTTCAGTTGCCGATGGGCGTCGAGCCGCGCCCGGTCGTCACGGACGCACCGCCTCCACGTCGGCCCAGACCCGCTTGCCCCACGGCAGCGGATCGACGCCCCACCGGCCGCCACACAGCGCAGCCACCATCGCCAGCCCCCTACCGGACTCATCGTGAGTGTCGGCAGCCTTGGACCGCGGCACCTTCCTGGACCGGTCGACCACGGCGACCCGCACCACGGACTCGTCCAGCCGTGTCACCGTCACGCGGACCGTCCTCAGCCGGGCGTGTACCACCGCGTTCGACATCAGTTCGGTGACGACGACCCACGCCGTGTCCTCCAGTTCCTCCAGCCCCCATGCCCGAAGCGCTGCGGAGACCAGGCAACGTGCGGCTCGGACGGACCCCGGCGCCCGCCGCAGGGACTGCGCGTAGGCGGGCCGCCCGACTGCTGCGGACCAGATCACGGGCGGGTCGGTCGTCGCCCCCCTGCCGCACGGGTTCTGCTGACCACTCACGCCCCGGGCTCCCCTCAGTGGCTTGCTCATAGACGAGCCAACTCCCCTGGAGCACGGGCAGTCGGAAGCCAGGACAGACCTTGCCTCCGGACTTTTCACCGCAATCGGACTTCCCGATCCGCCCAAACCCGCTACCTTCTGTGCTCGGCCGAGCCACGGAAGGTGATGAGGTGTCTGATCTGACGTCGTTCGAACACGCCTGTCTGCTGCAAGGGTGGGCGAAGCCCGCGGACTTCCTACGGGCCTTCCAGGCCACGGCGGATGTCCTGCACGAGTCACCCGCACTGACCGACCGCCAATTACGCCGGTGGCGCCAGCCCGCGCCTCCCGCGCCCCGGCGGCGCGCCTGGCGGATTCTGCACGCGATGTTCGGAATCTGTCCGACCGAACTCGGGTTCCCTGGACCACCGCCAGGTGTCACCTTGGGAGGTGAACCTCTTCACACACAGAGAGGCACTTCCGTGGACCGTCGCGCATTCCTCACCGACTCCCTCGGTGCGGCAGCCTCCGTGAGTCTTCCCGCCCATCTGCGGCCACTCACGCCTCCGGGAAGGTCCGGCTCGGTCGGCACCCCCCATCTCCTCGAACTCCGCGAAGGTCTGCGAGCCCTCTTCCAACTCGACGATGCCTACGGTGGCGCAGCCGTCCGCTCACTGGCATTCCGTCATCTGCGTCGCATCCAGCGGGTCATCGACACCGGCACCTATCCCGACACAATCGGTCGCCAACTCAAGCTCCTGGCAGGGGAGATGATCGGATGGTGCGGCTGGCTGCACTACGACGCCGATGAACAGAAAACCGCCCGCCGTTACTGGGGCGAGGCCCTGACCGCGGCTGCCACCCTCGGGGACGCCAACCTGGAGATCCTGGTCTTCTCCCAGATGAGCTTGCAGGCATCCTTCCAAGGCCGACCACAAGACGGCCTCGATCTGGCCCGCGCCGGCCAAGAGCGCGCCACGCGTCTGGGATCACCGGTGCTCCAATCCATCATGGCCTGCCGGGAGACTCGCGCTCTGTCCGTTATGGCCGACGGCAAGACGGCAGGCCGCCGTCTCACCGATGCCATGCGCCTCCTCGACCACAAGGGACGCGGGCGTCCCTTCCCTGAATGGACTGCATTCCATGGGCCTGCGGAGGTGGAGTACTGCCAAGGGCTCCTCTACAACGAACTCGGCAACTACCAGGCCGCCGTCCCCTTCCTCCGCGCTGCACTGACCCACCAAGAAATCACCTACGGCCGCAATCGGGCGTTGTACCGGCTGATGCTCGCCAACACCCTGGTCAAGGCCGATGAGGCCGAGGAGGGCGCGGCGTACGCGGTGGAAACTCTGGAGCAGTTGGACGAGGTCGAGTCCGGTCGTGTCCTACGTCAACTCGCCGAGGTGGCCCATGCACTACGCCCGGTCGACACCGCCTCCGCCAGGAACGCCGTCGAGCAACTGGACGAGTACGCCCGCTTGAAGAGTGCGGCGTAATACCCGAGCCGCAGCGAACTCACCTCCCCAAACCGCGTTCACCCTCACCGTCACCCCCGCCGAACAGCGGGTTCGCCTCGATACCCCCGACGGGCCGAGCTGGACCCTGCCCATCTGATACCTGCGGGCGGCGGGCGGGAACTGCCCTACGCCTCCGTGCTCTCCGCCGCCACCCACGCCAAGTACTCCGCCGACCCGCCCTCCACCGGCAGCACGATCCACTCCGGCACCTCGTAGCTGTGAGTCGCCGTGACCCACTCGGCCAGTCGGGGCAGGCGGTCCCGTGTCGTCTTGTACGAGATCCGCCATTCCCGCTCCTGCTGCACCGCGCCCTGCCAGCGGTAGACCGCCGTGAAGGCGGGGTCGATGTGCGCGCACGCCGCGAGTCTGCGGTCCACCGCGCCGTGCGCCAGGGCCCTCGCCTTCGTCTCGTCGTCGATGGTGGTCTGGGCGATCACGATGTCCGTCGACACGGCGGCTGCTCCTTCGTCGGGGGCGACGAGCCTATCCAGAGGCTGCCCACCGAGTAGGGCACAGCTCGGGCAGGCGGACCACTACCGCAACGGCGGCATTCTCAGTAAGTGCCGCACGGCTGCCCCCTGACGTTCCCTCAACTCGCCATGGAGACAGGTCACTTCGTGGGTCACGGCCTCTTGTGTGGACACCCCGGCATGGACTAGATCTCTTCTCGCGATTGGTACAGACCACCTGACCCCACTCAGACAAGGCAACCAGTATGTTCAGACGCACCTCCGCGTTCCTGGCGACGGCTCTGCTCGCCTCGCTCGTCGCGGTCCCCTCGACCGCTCAAGCCGATGACGACGACAGCCGCCGGCTGCCCGGCCACCGCGTGGCCTACTTCACCGGGTGGAGCGTCTACAGCGGCTTCTCCGCCAAGAAGGTCCAGGACTCGGGCCAGGCGTCGAAGCTGACCGTGATCAACTACGCCTTCGGCAACATCTCCCCCGAGGGCACCTGCTTCGCGGACAACCAGGCCGACCAGGCCGACGCCTGGGCCGACTACCAGCGCCCGATCGACGCGGCCGACTCGGTGGACGGCGTCGCCGACAACTGGGACCAGCCGCTGAAGGGCAGCTTCAACCAGTTGCGGAAGCTGAAGGCGAAGAACCCCCACCTGAAGGTCGTCATCTCGATCGGCGGCTGGGGCTGGTCCAAGTACTTCTCGGACGTGGCCGCCACCGACGCCGCGCGCAAGAAGTTCGTGTCCTCCTGCGTGGACCTCTACATCAAGGGCAACCTGCCGCAGCTGCTGGACACGCCGGGGGGTGGCCCGGGCAGCGGCGCGGGCGTCTTCGACGGCATCGACCTCGACTGGGAGCACCCGGGCGGCGACGGTCTGCCGGACAACCATGTGCGCCCCGAGGACGGCCGCAACTTCACCCTGCTGCTGACCGAGTTCCGGCGGCAGCTGGACGCGGTGGGCGGCACCGGGCGGGGGCGCCACCTGCTGACGGCGGCCGTGGCCAACAACACCGGCGTCGCGGACCGGCTGGAGCTGAAGAAGGTCGCCCGCCAGGTGGACTTCCTGAACCTGATGACCTACACCATGCACGGCTCCTGGGAGCCGCAGGGCCCGACCAACCACCAGGCGAACCTCTACACCGACCCGGCCGACCCCTCCGGCGTCGACTACAGCTACAGCGCGGACAAGGTGGTGCAGCACTACCTGGCCGGCGGACTGCCGGCCCACAAGGCGGTGCTCGGGGTGCCGTCCTGGGGCTACGGCTGGACGGGAGTTCCCGCCGGGGCGAAGAACGGCCTCTACCAGCCCGCCACCGGCATGTCCCCGCGCGGCGGCGGCCAGCTGCCCTACAAGGCCATCAAGGACCTGCCGGGCACCGTGCACACCGACCGCAAGCACGGCGCGGCCTGGAAGTACGACGGCACCGAGTTCTGGTCGTACGACACCCCGGCCACCGCCGCCCAGAAGGCCCGCTACACCCAGCGGAACGGCCTCGGCGGCGTGATGGTCTGGTCCCTGGACGGGGATGACGCCCAGGGCTCGCTGATCTCTGCGCTGGACCGCGGTCTGCGGCGCTGACCTGCGGTTGCGACCCGGTGGCGGGCGGGGTGACCCCGGCCGCCACCGGCTGCGGCGGCCGAAGGTGGAGACTCCCTGCACAGGGCACGTGCTGCACCACCGGCAACGCTCTGGTTCTCACCGGCCACCCTTACCCCACCCGCCGCGCGTGATCGCGCCTCCTCAGTGCCGGGTCGGTGAGTGCGGGCGGGGCGTACGGGGCGTCGGCCGGGTTGACGTCGGTGCCCGGGGGCACCAGGGCGTCCAGTCGGTCCATCACGTCAGGTCCGAGCCGTACCCCGGCCGCGCCGAGTTGGCCGGTCAGCTGGTCCATGGTCCGCGGGCCGATGATCGCGGAGCTGACCGCGGGGTGCGCGAGCACAAAGCCGATCGCCAGCTCGATCATGGTGTGTCCGGACTCGTCCGCGAGGGTCGCCATCTCCTCGACCAGGGCGTACTTCCGGTCCCGTACCGCTTCCTGGGCGTGGTCGAAGTGCTCCGCGTTCCGTACGGCACGGGAGTCGGCGGGGGCCTTGGTGCCCGCGCGGTACTTGCCGGTGAGCCAGCCGCCGTTGAGGGGGCTGTAGACCATCACACCCAGGTCGTAGCGCTGGCAGACGGGCAGGGTGCCGGCCTCGGCGTGCCGGGCCAGCGCCGAGTACGCCAGCTGTTCGACGGTGAAGCGCTCCCGGCCCCGGCGTTCGGCCGTCCACTGGCCCTCGGTGATCTGCTCCGCGGTGAAGGCGGACGAGCCGATCGCCCGGACCTTTCCGGCCCGGACCAGATCGGTCAGGGCGCCGAGGGTCTCGTCGAGGTCCGTGCCCGGGTCCGGTCGGTGCAGCTGGTAGAGGTCGATGTGGTCGGTGCCCAGGCGGCGCAGGCTGTCCTCCACGGCCCGAGTGATCCAGCGCCGGGACGCGCCGCGGGTGAGGGGGTCGTCGTGGTTCATGTGCTCGCCGAACTTGGTGGCCAGCACCACAGAGTCCCGCCGGCCCTTGAGGGCGCGGCCGAGGATCTCCTCCGTCTCTCCGAAAACGTACACGTCCGCCGTGTCGATGAAGTTGACTCCCGCGTCCAGAGCTGCGTGGATCATGTCCACGCACGCGTCGTGGTCCTGGTTGCCCCACGCCCCGAACATCATCGTGCCGAGGGCGAGGCGGCTGACGCGCAGGCCCGTTCCACCGAGGTTCACATAGTCCATCGCCCGAGAGTTGCACGCCCGCCGTGGTGCACCGATGTGGCCGGGGGGCAGCGCGGGGGGCCGATGTTCGTGCCTCAAGCACATATCGTCCCCGTACGGCGCCGACCTACCTTCGAGCACATCGCAAAGCAACGAAGGTGTTGGGGAGGAAGCCGTGCTGGACCGGATGAACGCTTCGGAACTCGCCCTGCACGAGGGGGTGGTCGCCGAGGCCCGCGCCGCCAAGGGTCGTGAGACGGACGGTCTCGTCGAATCACCGCTCGAAACCGACATGCTCCAGCCCTGGGAGGTGTGGAGCCAGGACCTGTTCGACCTGGAGATGGTCCGTGTCTTCGGCCGCTCCTGGGTCTGGCTCGGGGACACCGAGGACCTGGTCAAGCCCGGCGACTTCATCACGGGCAAGATCGGTACGCAGTCGGTGCTGATCGTCAAGCAGCGCGACGGCTCGGTCAAGGGGTTCCTGAACAACTGCCGGCACCGCGCCTCCGGGGTGGCCTTCGATCCGGCCGGCAACTGCGGCAAGGCGTTCGCCTGCCCGTACCACGCGTGGACGTACGGTCTGGACGGCAAGCTGCTGTCCATCCCGGACAAGGAGCGCATGTACGGCGCCGACTTCCCGATGCAGAGCTACGGGCTGGTCCCGATCCGGGTGCACATCGCGTTCGACAAGCTGGTGTTCGCCTGTCTGTCGCACAAGGCGCCCTCCTTCGAGGAGTGGATCGCGCCGCTGCTGCCCCGGTACGAGGCGTACAAGATCGGCAACTACCACCGCTACCACCGTGAGCTCGACGAGACCTTCGACATGAACTGGAAGGTCTTCGTCGAGAACTCCAACGACGACTACCACGTCCGTTTCGTGCACCGGCGCCTCAACAAGGTGCGCAAGCAGATGGACACCATCGTGCGCTTCGAAGGGCGCACCACCAGCGGCTACAAGCCCCACAGCGAGAACTTCGACCTCTCGCTCGGCCGTACCGACCTGGACGAGGACGAGCTGCGGGGCAGCTACGCGGAGTTCATCTACCCGAACCTCACCCCGCTGCCGTACGCATCCCAGTTGATCATGGTCCGCGCGGATCCGATCGCCCCGGACAAGACGCGCCTGGTGTCCCGGATCTACGGGCTGACCGAGGACATCGAGCTCCAGGAGCGCGAGTTGGTGAATCTGGAGCTGACCAACAAGGAGGACACCGACATGGTGACCGTCCTGATGGAGAACCTCCGGTCGCCCTTCTATCGCGTCGGCCCGTCCAGCACCTGGGAGGGCAGGGCCAAGCACATGATGAGGCAGATCCGCGAAGACGTGGCCACGCCGCTCGCCCCGGACGAGTTCGAGGGCCCGATCGACTGAACGACCGGACGCCGGTACGACCGGACAACCGGGACGGCGGCAGGACGGCACGACCGCACGATGGCACGACCGATCGCCGGATCTACTGAACGCCGACGATTCGTAGGAGAGGAGAGCATCCGTGCTCGACAAGAAGCTCACCGAGGCCCGCTGGACCCACATCGCGCTGCCGACGAGCGACCTGGAAGCGGCGGTGGAGTTCTACACCTCCTTCACCCCGCTGGTCGTGGTCGCGCGGCACAGCGACAACGACGGTGCCAACGCCTGGCTGTCCAACCCCGGGCAGGTGCACACCCCGTTCGTCCTGGTCCTGGTCGGGTTCAACAAGGACAAGGGCAAGAAGCAGCCGCAACTGTCCCCCTTCGCCCACCTGGGCATGGAGGTGCCGAACCGGGAGGACGTCGACGACACCGCGGCACGGGCCCGGGAGGCCGGCTGTCTGCACTGGGAGCCGATGGAACTGCCCCCGCCGGTCGGCTACATCTGCGCCCTGAACGACCCCGACGGCAATGTCGTCGAGATCTCCCACAACCAGCAGGTCTTCGAGGAGGTCCGCACCCTGTGGGGTGCTGACGTGGAGCAGTGAGCGCCAGCACGGACCTGGAGTCCGTCACAAGGACGGCGGTGGCGCGGTTCGTGGCGGCGCTCAACGCCGGGGACCCCGACCGGATCGCGGACCTGGTCACCGAGGACTTCCACAACGAGCACACCTCGTCGCTCGGAAAGAGCCTCCACGGCAGGGCGGCCTACCGACAGCGGCTGGCCGGCTTCCTCGAAGAGTTCCAGAACCTGCGGTACGAGACCGAAGACCTCCTGGTCGACGGGGACAAGGCGGCCCTCGCCTACCGGATGACCTTCATCTGGACCGGCGCCAGCCACCGTCCGGAGATCAGCGTCCGGGGCATGTTCCGGTTCCGGGTCGAGGACGGGAAGATCGCGCACCGCATCGACTACTGGGACAGCGGCACCTTCCACCAGCAGACCACCGCACAGCGACGGTGGCCCCGATAACACCGCACCTGCGGCAGAGCGGCTCCGGTCCTCGCCCAGCAGGACGGTCAGCGACGAAAGGAAGCACTGTGCAGACCTTCTCGGCCCTCGGAGGGGGCAAGCTCCGGCGGATGCGCCGCATGTTCGCGGCGGACGGGCGGGCCGTCTTCGTCGCCATCGACCACGCCGCCTACATGGGTGAGGGCCCGCCGCTCGGCGAGCCGATGAACCAGATCGCGGCCGGCAAGCCGGACGCCGTGCTCGCCACCTGGCACCTGGCCCGCGCCTACTCCGACACCTTCG
Organism: Streptomyces sp. NPDC005963; assembly: GCF_040638655.1. Lineage (NCBI taxonomy): Bacteria > Bacillati > Actinomycetota > Actinomycetes > Kitasatosporales > Streptomycetaceae > Streptomyces > Streptomyces sp. NPDC005963. The sequence goes on from NZ_JBEXVD010000003.1 coordinate 124,453, forward strand.
CATCGGCCGGGCTGGTGCTGCGCGTCGACGGCGGCTCGTCCGAACTCGGCGACATGCCACAGAGCGACGTCAACGACATCATGCACCTGCCCGAGCAGGCGCTGAGGATCGGCGCGGACTGTCTGGTGGTGCTGGCCTTCCCCGGCGCCCCCGACGAGGACCTGTCGCTGAAGCGACTGGCGCGGCTCACCTCGGAGTGCGAGCAGCTCGGTCTGCCCGTGATGGCCGAGATGATCCCCGGTGGTTGGGGTCGTGCGGTGCCGTGGACCACGCAGAACGTGGCCCGTGCGGCACGCATCGGCGCCGAGTTGGGCGCGGACGTCATCAAGACCGTGTGCCCGGGGCCGACGGAGGAGTTCGCCGAGGTCGTCGCGGCGTGCCCGGTGCCGGTGGTGGCGCTCGGCGGCCCGAAGGCGGAGAGCGAGGACGAGGTGGTGGCGCTGGCCAAGGGCGTGGTGGAGGCGGGCGGCGCGGGTGTCGCCTTCGGCCGCAACGTCTGGGGCTCGGCGCAGCCGGAGAAGCTGGTGGCGCGACTGCGCGACGCGGTCCACGGCAGCTGAGACCGGCCCGTACTGCCGGGTTCTCCCGGCCTTGAACCGGCCGGCCCCCGGGGCTCCGCACTCCGCACGTGCCACCCGGGGGCCGGCCCTCAACTCCCCATCTGAACAACGTGCTTGCAGACGGTACGCCCGGTGCCGCCCCCCTTGGCCCCATCGGTCGCCCCCGCCTCACCGGATCCCGGTTCCGGCTTCCGCGCCCTTCCCGCCCTGCACGCCCGGGCTGCGCGGCGTTCGACCCCGGCGAGCGTCTCCGGGGTGAGTCCTCCCCCGGAAACCGTTCGGCCATCTCCCGCCACCGAGCCTGGCCCGACGCGTGCACCAGCGGACCGTTCACACCGACCGCGCACGAGCGCTTTCGCCACTTCAACAACCCGTTCCAGCAGCCAGACCCGTTCCAGCAGCACGACCCGCGAGCCGCCCCGTGACCCGCCAGGGAAGCCGGCGCCTTCCCCGACCGTCTTCCCAAGCCCGTCCCTGCGATCAGGAGTCGCGATCATGTCCAAGCAGGTCCTCGCCGTCCCCTCGGTGGTGATCCGGTTCGCCGGAGACTCCGGCGACGGCATCCAGCTCACCGGCGACCGGTTCACCGCGCAGACCGCGACCTTCGGCAACGACCTCGCGACCCTTCCCGACTTCCCCGCCGAGATCCGCGCCCCCCAGGGCACCCTGCCCGGCGTCTCGGCGTTCCAGCTCCACTTCGCCGACCACGGGGTGGCGACCCCGGGGGACAGCGCCGATGTGCTGATCGCCATGAACCCGGCGGCGCTCAAGGCCAATGTGGGTCATCTGCGGCCCGCGGCACAGATCATCGCGGACTCCGACCAGTTCACCCCGCGCAATCTGACGAAGGCCGGGTACGCGACGAACCCGCTGGAAGACGGCTCGCTGGAGGGCTACACCGTCCAACCCGTGCCGCTGACCGCGCTCACCGTCGGGGCGCTCAAGGACTCGGGGCTGAGCCGCAAGGACGCCGAGCGGGCCAAGAACATGTTCGCGCTCGGGCTGCTCTCCTGGATGTACCAGCGGCCGACCGAGGGCACGATCGCCCATCTGACGTCGAAGTTCGCGAAGAAGCCCGCGATCATGCGGGCCAATATCGCCGCCTTCCACGCCGGTTGGAACTTCGGCGAGACGACCGAGGCGTTCGCCGTCTCCTACGAGATCGCCCCGGCCCCCGCGCCCTCGGGTGTGTACCGCAACATCACCGGCAATCTGGCCCTGTCCTACGGGCTGGTGGCCGGCGCCCGACAGGCCGGACTGCCGCTGTTCCTCGGCTCGTACCCGATCACCCCGGCGTCCGACATCCTCCACGAGCTCAGCCGGCACAAGAACTTCGGCGTGACCACCTTCCAGGCGGAGGACGAGATCGCCGCGGTCAGTGCCGCGCTCGGGGCGTCCTTCGGCGGATCGATCGGGGTGACGACGACCTCGGGGCCCGGCATCGCGCTCAAGGCCGAGGCCATCGGGTTGGCCGTCACCCTGGAACTACCGCTGATCGTGGTGGACATCCAGCGCGGCGGCCCCTCCACCGGGCTGCCCACCAAGACCGAACAGGCCGATCTGCTCCAGGTGCTCCACGGCCGCAACGGCGAGTCGCCCCTGCCGGTGGTCTCGGCGAGTTCACCGGCCGACTGCTTCGACGCCTGCATCGAAGCGGTCCGGATCGCCCTCAAGTACCGCACGCCGGTGGTGCTGCTCTCGGACGGCTACCTCGCCAACGGATCCGAGCCGTGGCGGATCCCCCACTCGTCGACGCTGCCCGACCTCACGGTGGAGTTCGCCACCGGCCCCAACGGGACGGCCGCCGACGGCAGCCCACGCTTCCTGCCCTACCTCCGTGACCCCGAGACCCTCGCCCGGCCCTGGGCCGTGCCCGGCACCCCCGGGCTCGAACACCGCATCGGCGGGCTGGAGAAGGCGGACGGCACCGGGGACATCTCGTACGACGCCGACAACCACGAGTTCATGGTCCGCACCCGGCAGGCCAAGGTCGACGGCATCGCCCGCGATCTACCGCCGACCGTCGTGGACGATCCGGACGGCGAAGCCCGGGTACTGGTCCTCGGCTGGGGCTCCACCGCGGGCCCGATCGCAGCGGCCTGTGCCGAGGTGCGGGCCGCCGGCGGTTCGGTCGCCCGTGCCCATTTGCGGCACCTCAACCCCTTCCCCGCCGATCTCGGCGAGGTTCTCGCGGCCTACGACCGGGTCCTCATCCCCGAGATGAACCTCGGGCAACTCGCGCTCCTGATCCGTGGTCGCTACCTCGTCGACGCCGTCTCCCACACCCAGGTGCGCGGCACCCCGTTCAAGGCGAGCGATCTGCGGACCGCCATCGAGAAGGTGATCTCCGATGTCTGAATCCCTGCTCTCCGCTGACGTGGCGAACCCCGCGCGGGTGCCCCTGCCCCTGATCGCCACCTCCGCCGGGGTCGCGGTCAAGCAGACCGCGAAGGACTTCCGCTCCGGTGAGGAGGTGCGCTGGTGCCCGGGCTGCGGTGACTACGCCATCCTCGCCGCCGTACAGGGCTTTCTGCCCGAACTCGGGCTGCGCCGGGAGAACATCGTCTTCGTCTCCGGCATCGGCTGCTCCTCCCGCTTCCCGTACTACATGAACACCTACGGGATGCACTCCATCCACGGGCGGGCGCCGGCCATCGCCACCGGGCTCTCGGTCTCGCGGCCCGATCTGTCGGTGTGGGTCGTCACCGGGGACGGCGATGCGCTGTCCATCGGCGGCAACCACCTCATCCACGCCCTGCGCCGCAATGTGAACCTGAAGATCCTGCTGTTCAACAACCGGATCTACGGGCTCACCAAAGGCCAGTACAGCCCCACCAGCGAGCCGGGGAAGATCACCAAGTCCACGCCGATGGGCTCGCTGGACACCCCGTTCAACCCGGTCAGCCTGGCCGTGGGGGCGGGGGCCGGATTCGTCGCCCGTACCGTCGACTCCGACCGCAAGCACCTCACGTCGGTCCTGCGCGCAGCCGCCGAGTACGAGGGCACGGCCCTGGTCGAGATCTACCAGAACTGCAACATCTTCAACGACGGCGCGTTCGAGGTGCTGAAGAACCCGGCCACCCGCGACGATCACCTCCTACGGCTCGAACAGGGACAGCCGCTGCGGTACGGGGCCGACGGCGAACGCACCGTCGTGCGCGACGCGGCGGGGTCACTGCGCCCGGTCGACCCGGCCGCCGCCGAGCACGACGTCCTCGCCGACGAGGTCGTCCACGACGCCCACGCCGACGATCCGGCCATCGCGTTCGCGCTCTCTCGACTGCCGGAGAACGGCGGCCCCACCCCGATCGGCGTCTTCCGCTCGGTCTCCCGGCCCTCCTACGACCGGCAGGTCGCCGAGCAGTTGCAGCGGGCGGCCGACGCCTCGGGCCCGGGCGACCTGGACGCGCTGCTGACCGGCCGCGACCACTGGACCGTCGCATGACCGCCCGCCCCACCCCTCACCGCAACAGGCCCGGGAGGTGCCCATGACCTATGTGATCGGTACGAACTGTGTCGACGTCAAAGACCGCACCTGCATCGCCGAATGCCCCGTGGACTGCATCTACGAGGGCGACCGGATGCTCTACATCCACCCGGACGAGTGCGTCGACTGCGGCGCCTGCGAGCCGGTGTGTCCGGTCGAGGCCATCTACCCCGCCGACAGCCTGCCCACCGAATGGCTCTGGCACCTGGATGCGGCGACCGCGGTGACCGCGGGCCGCGAGGACGAGCCCGAGGCCGGGCCGGTGGACGACCACCCGGACGTGACGGCGCTCCCGGCCCGAACCGAAGCGGCCTGACCCATGGCCGCCCATCCGATCACCCACCCCCCTGACCGCACAGCACCACAGCACAGCCCCGCACCTCAGCCCAGCCCCGCACCTCAGAGCGTGCACCGCGCAATCGGCGCCCGTACACCCGTCATCACCCCAACCAGAGAAGAGGCCAGACGTGACTGATTGGCGCCTTGCCGTGGACATCGGCGGCACCTTCACCGATGTCGTCCTGCTGGATGCAGAAACCGGCCGTGTCGTCGTCGAAAAGACGCTCACCACCCCGTCCGCGCCCCTCGGCGGCGTACGCACCGGTGTGCTCTCCGCGCTGGACAAGGCCGGCATCTCCCCCGGGGACATCATCCGACCCATCGTCCACGCCACCACCCTCATCACCAATGCCCTGATCGAGGGCAAGACCGGCCGTGCAGCGCTGGTCACCACCGACGGCTTCGGGGACACGCTGGAGATCCGCAGCGAGCACCGCTACGACATGTACGACCTCCAGATCGAGTTCCCCGCCCCGCCGATCCCCCGTGACCTGGTCTTCGAGATCAACGAGCGGACCACGGCCGACGGCTCGGTCCGCACCCGCCCCACCGAGGCCGGTCTGGACGCGCTCGCGGAGGAACTGCGTCAGCACGACGTGGAAGCGGTCGCGGTCTGTCTCCTCAACTCATACGCCAACGCGGAGAACGAGCGGCTCGTCACCGAAGGACTCGCCAAGCGACTCGGCGTTCCGGTCTGCGCCTCGCACGAGGTGACCCCGCAGATCCGTGAGTACCCCCGGATGATCACCACGGTCTGCAACGCGGCCACCATGCCCGTCATCGGCCCCTACCTCCAGGAACTCCAGGAGTGGCTGACCGCGACCGGCTTCGGCGCCTCGGTGCTGATGATGCTCTCCAACGGCGGTGTGGTCTCCGCCGACGACGCCCGCAAGGTGCCGATCCGACTCGTCGAGTCCGGCCCGGCGGCCGGCGCACTGGCCGGAGTCTGGTACGCCCAGCGACTCGGCGAGGAGCGGCTGTTCTGCTTCGACATGGGCGGCACGACCGCCAAGTCCTGCCTGATCGAGCACTACCAGCCCGAGTTGACCAACGAGTTCGAGGTCGCCCGCGTCTACCGGTTCAAGAAGGGCTCCGGCTACCCCTGTTCGATCCCCTCGGTGGACCTGGTCGAGATCGGTGCGGGCGGCGGCAGCCTGGCCCGCGTCGACGACCTCGGACTGCTGAAGGCCGGCCCCGACTCCGCGGGCGCCGACCCCGGCCCGGTCAGCTACGCCCGTGGCGGCACCATCCCGGCGACCACCGACGCCGACCTGGTGATGGGTCTGCTGGACCCGGCGTACTTCCTCGGCGGCGAGATGCCGCTCGACCTGGAGCGGGCGCGCGGAGCCTTCGCCCCGCTCGGCGAGAAGTTGGGCGCCAGCGCCGACGACACCGCGGTCGGTGTCTATGAAGTGATCAACCAGAACATGGCGGCGTCCGCCCGGATGCACGCCGTGGAGCGCGGGATCGACCTGCGCGGAGTGGCGCTGATCGCGTTCGGCGGCGCGGGTCCCGTGCACGCCTGCGGAGTGGCGACGCTCCTGGAAGCACCCCGGGTGATCTTCCCGGTGAACGCGAGCGTGCTCTCCGCGTTCGGCACCCTGGTCAGCCCGGTCCGCATCGACCTGGCCCGGAGCATGGTGCGCTCCCTGGACGGCGAGGTCGCGGCCGACCGCGATCTGCTCCTTGAGGACATGCGCCAGGAAGGCCGACGCATCCTGGCGGCGGCCGGCGCAGCGGCGGAGGACGTGAAGTACCGCTACGGTCTGGACGCCCGGTACGAGGGCCAGGGCAATGAGATCACCCTCTGGGTCGGCGAGGGTTCCTCCTGGCCTGCGACGCTGGACGAGACGCTGGAGCTGTTCCACAGCGAGTACGAGAAGATCTACGGCCTGCGGATTCCCGACGTCGGGGTCGAGGTCGTGACCTGGCGGGTCGCCGCCTGGTCGGACGCGCCCGGCTTCGAGGTGCCGGCCGTCGCCACGGGCAGCGGGACCCCGGTGCCCAACCGCCACCGCGACGCGCGCTTCCGCCGCGGTGAGGACGCCGTGTCCGTGCCCGTCTACCGCCGTGCCGAACTCGGCGCCGGCGACCGCTTCGACGGTCCCGCCCTGGTCGAGGAGCGCGAGACCACCTCTGTCATCCCCGGCGGCTGGAGCTGCGAGGTCGCACCCGACGGTTCGATCGTCGCCACGGCAGTCACCGCCACCGCCACCGCCAAGGAGGACTCCAAGTGACCCGTACCTTCGATGCGATCGAGCTGGAAGTCCTCTGGGGCTCGCTCATCGCCACCGTGAACGAGCAGGCCAAGGCGCTCCAGCGGTCCGCTTTCAGCCCCATCGTGCGCGAGGCGGGCGACCTCGCCAACGCGCTGTTCGACCGGCGCGGGCGGATGGTCGCCCAGGCCGTCACCGGTACGCCGGGACACATCAACTCGCTCGCCATCGCCTGCAAGAACATCCTCGACCGCCACCCGGTGGACTCGCTGGAGCCCGGTGACGTACTGATCACCAACGACCCGTACCAGACGGCCGGGCAGCTGCTCGACGTCACCGTGCTGGTGCCGGTGTGGCGCGGCGGCCGGGTGATCGCGTTCTTCGGCTCGACGATCCACCACACCGATGTCGGCGGATACGGCATCGGCGCGGGCGCCCGCGATGTGTTCGAAGAGGGCCTGTGGATTCCGATCAGCAAGCTGACGACGGCCGCCGGGCGCAACGAGCCGGTGTGGGACTTCATCCTCGCCAATGTTCGCCAGCCCACCCATATGGCCGGTGACCTGCACGCCCAGATGGCATCCGGCGAGGTCGGGGCCGGACGGTTGCAGTCCCTGCTCGACTCGTACGACCTGGACGACATCGAGGAGCTCGCCGACGAGGTGATCCGCCGCTCGGAGGACGCCACCCGCCGGGCGATCCGCGAACTGCCCGGCGGAACCTACCGCGCGTCCTCGATCCTGGACCTGGCGGACGGCTCGGAGATCACCATCAATGTGGCGGTGACCATCGACTCCGAGAAGGGCGAGATCCTCGTCGACTACGCCGGCTCGTCGGGCCCGAGCCCGTTCGGCATCAATGTCGTCAAGAACTACACCCACGCGTACACCACGTTCACCCTGCGCAGCCTGCTCAACCCGGAGATCCCCAACAACGCCGGCTCGCTGGGGCCGATCCTGGTGGAGGCCCCGGAGGGCAGCATCGTCAATGCGGTGCCGCCGTCGCCGTGCACGGCCCGCCATGTGGTGGGCATGTTCCTGCCGATGCCGCTGCTCCAGGCGATGTCACAGGCGCTGCCGGACGCCGTGATGGCCGAGGGTTCCGCGGCGGTGTGGACGATGCAGGTCAGTGGGCACGACGCGGAGGGCAAGCCGTTCATCACGGCCATGTTCACCTATGCGGGCGGGGTCGGCGCCCGGGCGACCAAGCCGGGCCTGTCCACCACCTCGTACCCCACGGGTGTGTCCGCCGTTCCGCTGGAGGTCGTGGAGGCGTCCGCGCCGATCCGCTTCCTGCGCAAGGAGTTGCGCCGGGGCTCGGGCGGCAAGGGCGCACAGGAAGGCGGCATGGGACAGACCATCGAGTTCACCGTCGACTCCCCCTCGCCGTGGGTCCTGAACGCGGTGACCAGCCGCCTCGCCCGCGGTCCGCTGGGCGTCTTCGGCGGCGGCGCGGGCGCGACCGGCCGCTTCCTGGTGAACGGCGAACCCGTCCGCACCCAGGCCCGCATCACGCTCCAGCCGGGCGACGTCGTACGGCTGGAGCTGCCGGGCGGCGGCGGTTACGGCGAGCCGGTCGCCGTGGAGGCCGAGTCCGTCCCGGTCTGATCGGCCACGGCAGGTCGTCCCCGACCGAGCCGAACCGCCCGGGTGGGAGGACCGCTGCTCGACGGTCCTCCCACCCGGCCCCGGGCTGCTCCAACGGCTCCACCGCACAGCACCTCGCCACCTCACCACCTCACCACCGGAGGCAGGACATGGTGAATCCCCCGCCCACCTTCGCGGCCCGGTGGGCCGACACCGTCGCCGCCGTGCCCGAACGGCCGTTCCTCATCTGGGAGGCCCCCGACGGCGAGGTGACCACCTGGACCTACCGCGCCTTCGACGCACTGGTCGGCCTGGTCGCGGGCGGTCTGCGCGAGCGCGGCGTCACCCGCGGCTCCCGGGTCGGGATCGCCCTGCCCAACTGCCCCGCGTACGTGGCCCTCTGGTTGGCGCTCACCCGGCTGGGCGCGGCGATGGTCTGCTCGGACCCCTCCGCCCGGGCCCAGGAGTTCGCCGCCCACCTGCGCCGCACCGGTGCCGCCCTCGGCTTCCACGGCCCCGCCCAGGCGGTCGAGTACCGCGCCGCAGCCGCGCAGACTGGCGCCGAAGCGGTGGAGGTCGACCTGACCGCCGCCGCGCTGTCGGGCCTGTACGGGACGACCCCGATAGACACAGCGGACGTAGAACCCCATGACCTTGCCGGGCTGATGTTCACCTCCGGCACCACCGCCGAGCCCAAGTGCGTGATGATCACCCAGGCCAACTACGCCTTCGCGGGCGATGTGATGGCGGCAGCCGCAGCACTGCGCGCCACGGACCGGCAGTTCGTGGTCCTCCCCCTCTTCCACGCCAACGCCCAGTACTACTCCTTCGCGCCCGCCATCACCGCCGGCGCGAGTGTCGTCCTGATGCCCGCCTTCTCCGCGAGCCGGCTCCTCTCCCAGGCCGCCCGCCACCGGGTCACCCATCTGAGCCTGTTCGCCGCCCCGATCCGCATGGTCCTGGCCCGCGGCGCCACCCCCGTCCCGGACCTGCGGATCGTCCACTGCTGGTACGCCCAGAACATCACCGACGAACAGTACGAGCGGTTCGCCGAGCTGATCGGCTGCCGCCCGCGGCAGTTGTACGGCATGACGGAGACCGTGCCGGCAGTGCTCACCAATCGGGCCGTGGCACCGGAACCGGCATCGATGGGGCTGGTGACGCTCGGCTGCCGGGTCCAGGTGCGCGACCCGAAGACCGGAGCGGCCCTCGCACCGGGCGAGGAGGGCGAGGTCTTCGTCGGCGGCCGACCGGGCAGCAGCCTGTTCGCCGGCTATCTCGACGCACCCCAGGCCACCGCGGCCTCCTACCCCTTCGCGGACGGCTGGTTCGCCACCGGCGACCGGGCCACCGTCGACGGGCGGGGCAGGTTCTTCTTCGCCGGCCGCCGCGGCGATGTGCTCAAGGTCGCCGGCGAGAACGTATCGCTCGTTGAGATCGAATCGGTCCTCGCGGAGCACCCGGCGGTGCTGGAGGCGGCCGTGGTCGGCGAGGCCGATCCGGTACGCGACGAGGTACCCGTCGCCTATGTCGTCCGGGCGCCCGGAACCACGCCCGAGGCGCTCGACGACCTCCCTGCCTGGTGCACGGCCCGGCTGGCGAAGTCCAAACGGCCCGTCCGCTTCGAGCAGGTCGCCGAACTGCCGCGCACCTCGGTCGGGAAGATCCGCAAGTTCAAACTCTCCGAGCGGAGTGCGACATGACCACCTCCCCCACCCAGCTCTTCCCCTTCGCCGTACCGGAACGGCTGCCGGCGTCGGCGGCACTCGCCGACGTCCTCCAACTCCACGGCAGGAGAGGCTGGTTGACGCCACCGCTGCGCCCCTTCCAACGGGGTCCCGGCCAGGCCGTGCTGGGAGCCGCCCGCACGATCCGCATGGCGTCCGGCCCGGGCAGCCACGGCCTGGGCCCGCTCCGTGCGCTGCTCGGCGAGAACCTGGCCGGTCAGGTCCTGGTGATCGCGGGCGCCGACTGCGTACCGGGGGCGGTGTGGGGCGAGATCCTGACGACGGCTGCCCTCGCCCGGGGCGCGGTCGGCGCCCTGGTCGAGGGAAACGTACGGGACGTCCCCGCGCTGGAACGGCTCGCGCTGCGCATCTGGGCCTCCGCGGAAGCGACGTCCGGGCCGGGAACCGGCGTCCATGTGGCCGAGGTCGGCGGCGCGGTGGAGATCGGCGGAGTACGGGTGGCGGAGGGCGACCCGGTCCTCCTGGACGACGGTGGTGCGATCGCCCTGTCCCCCGACTCGGCCCCGACGCTCCTCGCGGACGCGGCCGACTACCACCAGGCGGAGGAACGGGTGTTGGAAGCCCTGGTCTCGGGTCTCATGCTGCCCCGGGCGTACGCACCGAAGGCCCAGGTGGTGACGCGGCTGCGCGCCCGGGGACTCTGAGTTCGTTTCGTGTCATGGGGTCATGACCCGGGCGCCTTCAGGCCAGGATCTCCCTGACGAGGCTGAGTTCCGCGCTGGTCGGCACCTTGATGAGGAACCCCCCGATACCCAGGGCGAGATCGATGACGTCCGAGGTGTCGAAGTCGGGTCGGGAGAACCTGCTCGCGCAGGCAAGTCCCAGTCGGAGGGTGAAGAGGCCGTTGAGGGTGGCGTTCACGGCGATGGCCGCGGGAACACCCGCCACCGGAAAGGCGAGGATGAGCGGGGTGGCGGCCCAGGTGAGGATCTTGGAGCCGAGCACATAGCCGGACACGGCGGTGACCCCGGCGGCGACGAGTTTCGCCGTGGCCGCCGGCGTCAGTTCGAGCCCGGCCTTATCGGCTATGGCACCTATCATGACGGTCCAGGTGGCCCCTACGCCCGCCATGTCGAGGGCGGGTACGAAGAGTCCCGGAATTGCAACGCCGCTGGCCGCGATAACACCAGTGGCAATGATGTCCTTGAATTTTGGATCAAGCGCAGGCATAGGGGCGAGAGTAGCAGCGCATCTACCGTGAAAATAGCCCTTGTTGCTGGAATGGCGACGGTCCGAAAAGGCTTGCTCAATACACCCTTTCCATTCATTCCATCTGCGCACTCACATCATTTCCGTCACAGCGGAATCATGATTCTGCGAAGCCAACGGAATTCACTCGGGTACGCTCCCGTCACACCGAAAGCCCCTCGTCCGACCCGAATGCGGCGTGCCACCCGACGCACCGACGACGGCCCCGAGCGGGGCCGGTCCGCCTGGACGACGGGTGGCACGCCTTGCACATCACCCGTGCCGGATCAGCTGTTGGGGACCTTGAGGAGGTCCCAGGTGGTCTTGCCCGGCGGCCACTTGGCCGCATCCCCGGTGTAGCCGCACTTGCGCTGCCACGCCTCGTACGACGCCTTGTCACCGGATCCGAGTACATCGGGGTTCGCGGAGGACTGGTAGCGGTTGCAGCCCACCGCGATCAGACGCTTGCGCATGGCGGCGACGATCGGCGACTTGCGGCCCATAACGAACCAGGCCGCCCCGGGGAACGGCTCGTACACCGGCTTGACCGGCGGCTTCTTCACCGGGGGCTTGGTGACCGGCGGCTTCTTGGGCGGCACGGTGGGCTTGCCGGCCTTCAATCTGGCCTCGACCCGCTGGCGCATCGACAACATCGTGAAGCCGCGCGGGTCGATCTTCCCCGGCTGCCACTCCAGATGCCCGATCACCGAGCGCGCCGACCAACCGTGCACCCGACAGATCGCGGCGGACGCCTGCTCTATCGCCTCCAACTGGGCGGCGGTCCACGGGTCCTTGCCATCACCGAGGTTGATGCACTCGAAGCCGTAGAAGTGCCGATTGCCGTCCGTGGTCGCCTCGTTGTCGGCGGGCAACGGCTTCTCCGCGATCACGGCCCGCAACACATCATCATCTCCGAGGCCCGCGTGGTTGGTTCGGCCGTAGCCGACCAGATGCACCACTCCCTCCTTGTCGATGACCCCGTGACACAGCGGACCGGGCAGGGTGCTGTGCCCGTCCCGGCACAGAGCGACCGAGTTCGCGGTGCCCTTGGTGACGGTGTGATGGATCATCACACCGTGCACCGGCCCCCACGGACCCTTCGCATTGCGGCTGTGGGTACGCCAGTTCCCCACCTCAACGACCTTCAGTCCCTCATCGCGCAGGGCTTGCAAGAACCTGGCGGCGGACATGGGTTGGGCCATCAGCGGCCTCCTTAGTGCAGACGGATCATGAAGCCGGCTTCGGTGATCCTTCCACCGAAATGATCCCGCCAATACTGAGAGGCCCAACTCCTACGTCACACACGCACAAGTCCCTCATCAGGCACTTGATATCTACCGTCTATGTGATAAGCACTTTTTCACGCCAATCCTCAAGGGATCTCCTGGTCCGGTGCACTGGCCTGACCGTGCATCAGGACCGACATCGCCTACGGCCACGAGGGCTGCCCTGGCGGGGGACAGACACCATCACCAACCACCCGGACCGCGATCCCCACCGGCCCGCATCGAGCGCTTTTGCGAGGTTCCACCGTGTCGCACCACTACACACCGCGCTTTCAGGATCGAAGCCACCCGAGCGGCCCGACTCCCCCGCCCCCGCCCCAGCCCCCGACCCAGAGACGGGTGTCCTCGGGCGCGGTGGTCACCATGGCGCTGGCGATCGGAGCCGTACTGGTGTTCTTCTCCGGCGCACAACTGCGGCAGGAGAAGCGGGAGGCGGAGGAGACGCAGGCCGTGGCGCGCCTCATCGCCTGCGCCCGGGACGCGGCGACGGGTCTGCCGATCGCCGAGGTCGAAGTGCGGAACCCGACGGACGAGGTGGCGAAGCACTCGGTGTACATCGACTTCGTCGACGGGAACGGAGAGAGCCTGGCGTTCTCGTACGGGGAGACCGTCCCCGTCTCTCCCGGCCTCAAGGTCGTCCTGTCGCTGCCCGCGATCGGCGAGGTGCCGAGGGCGGTCGCGGTGGACTGTCGGATATCCCGTGCGCAAACGATGCCCCGCCGTGTCGCCCCCTCATCGGAAAGGACCCCCTGAGCGCCCTTGCCTTCCGTCCAATCCGTCCAACCGCGCACGAGCTCCGAATGCGGTGGGCTCATCTCTGGGTCACCGATCCCGAAAGCGGAATGCCCATGGGCCCAGGGATAGGAATGCAGACGAGGGTTCCTCGCCCGGTCCCGTGCCGAAACCCGGTACGGCATTCCTTTCACTCCGCGATGCGTCCGGAATTCCCCATTCCCTTCAGCAAGGGAGCAACGGGTCCCGCGCCGCCACTCGGAAACGGTACGGACTCCGCTTGCGTCAGCGCGATAGCCGGAGGGACCCGGGAACCGCGGGCTCCCGGTCGACCAAGGCCGACCGCACAGCCGCGACATAGGCCCGGAAGGTGTCGGTGCGCCGACCCGAGTCCCTCATCTGTTGCGACAGGTCCCCGCGCGGGAAGAATCCCGCCCGCAGGGCTCGGGACATCTCCAACTGCACGCCGGCCGAGCGCACGTTCCGATTGCAGATGTTGGCGGGGTGGTCGCCCGCGATCCTGCCGCGTGCGTCGACCACGGCGAACCCACGAAGCCGCAGGGCCGCCGCCACCCGTTCGACCATGGCGCGGTCGAGTCCGCCGATCGCGGTTTCCGCCCAGCCGGCCGCACCGGTGTACCCGTGGAAGGACAGCGTGCCCATGGCGCCGCCGACGACGTCGAGGGCCAGGGGCTCGTCGAAACGTGAGCTGGTGAGGTGCAGTTCACCGTTGCCGGAGTCCAGAAGCCCCGCGAACTCGTAGAAGCGCAGACTGCCGCCCGCGACCCCTCGGGCCACTTCCCCGGAGCCCGCTTCGATGCTGCCGCCGTGGATCGCGATGCTCGCCCAACTCGCACCGGCCGGCGAAACAGCCGTACGGGAGTAGTCGACGCCTTCGACCCGTGCCGCGGCCAGCGCCGCGTACGAGGCATACAGATCCGCCACGCACATGGTCCTCTCTCACTTTGGCCACCCTGGTCCCGACGTCCCCAGAGCGGGCCCGCCACAGATCGCCGTCCGCCGAGGACCCCGCCCAGCGATCGGGTATCCGAGCGTACCGCTCAATAGCGATCCCCCGCGGGCCGACAAGCACCCGCCGGTACACCGCGGCGGTTGGCCACACCGTCCCACCCGACGGAAGGCTCCACCCCTGCGGCTCCCCCCTGCGGGGGCATGGTCGCGGGAGGTCAACGGGTTGCACCCACGGTCAGCGCTGGGGAGGACCGCTTCGGCAGGTGCACAGCTCACGGGCGCCCGGAAGGACGCGGTGCTACTCCCCGCGTACGGAGGGCCGACGTTGGTGGAGGTGGGTCGCCGGGCAGTCGGTGTATCCGCTCCGAACTTTCGCCCGGAGCGGGATCGCCCATCAGTCGGTGAAGTTCAGGCCGTAGCTCGGGTAGCCGACGGTGGAGATGCCAACCGAGGCCGGGGAGAGCGAGCGAGCGCCGGTGGTGGTGATCTTCTTCCCATTGGAGCGGAGCACGACAACAGAACCGTCGTAGTTGTCCTCACCGTGAGCACCGATGGTCAGATCGCCTTTCCCATCACGGTCCAGGTCGGAGAGGCTGACATCGCTGCCGAAGTCATCATTCTTCTCAGCCGTGCCGGGCACTCCGGTGCTGTCCTGGGTAAAGGACTGCGCCCCGACGGTGGAAAGACCGTTTGCCGTGCCGTACAGCACGGTGACGGCACCGGCGAACGAGTTGGAACCGACGGTCTCGCCGTATGCGCCGATCGCAAGGTCGAGATGGCCGTCGCCGTTGATGTCGCCGAGGCCCAGCTCGCCGCCGAAGTGGTCTCCCTTCTCGGACGTACCGGGGACACCGGGGGTGTCCTGGGTGAAGGAGCTGGAGAAACCGCGGACCGGGCCGTTCGCGCTGCCGTTGACCACGAGGACCTTGCCGCCCACGGCTGCGGGCTGCCCGGCGGCGTCCGTGCCCTTGTTGCGGTCCCACTCCAAGCCGATGACGATGTCGCTGTACTTGTCGCTGTTGAGCTTGCCGACGGTGGTGATGGTGCCCGCGGGCAACACAGTGGCGTTGCTCCCGCTCATGTTGCCGCTGCGGGTACCGCGCACCCAGTAGTTGGCGTTGAAGTCGGTGGCGGTGCTGTAGGCGTTGACGACCAGGTCGGCGACGCCGTCGCCGTTCACATCACCTGAGGTCAGGTAGCGGACGCCGTTGTAGGTGCCGGTGTAGATCGGCAGGCCGATGCTGTCGTAGCCGCCAGTGCGTCCCGCCTTGGTGAAGCCGCCCCGATAGCGGTCGATCGTGGAGCCGGTGGAACCGATGGCGATGTCGATCTGACCGTCGCCGTCGAAGTCAGCCGTCTCAATGGACTTGGCGAAGTTGTCGTGCTTGGTGGGCGCGGGGTCCTTGATGGTCGTACCCCCGTCGAGCCCCTTGGCAGAGCCCCAGAGGATGACGGCGGTCCCGCGGTCCTTGTCACTGCCGACGTCCTCGCCATAGGCGCCCACGGCAAGGTCGGCGAAACCGTCTCTATTGAAGTCCCCGAAGCCGCTGGTGGCGCCGAAGTAGTCGTCGGCTTCGGCAACTCCCGGGACTCCGGCCGAGTCCTGGCTGATGAGGGCGCGATGGGTGGTGCTGATGCCCTTGGCGGAGCCGTAGTGGACGACGATCTGCCCGGCTCCCTTCTTCCCTGCGACGGTGGCGGCGGCCGCGGCGATGGCGAGGTCGATGTAGCCGTCGCCGTTGAAGTCGGCGTGCAGACCGGAGCCGGCCGCCAACGCGGGGCTCGCGGAGATCGACATCAGGCTGCCCGTCAATGCGACTGCGGCAGCCGTGGCCAGGGCCGTACGGAACTTCTTCTGCATGAGGGTTTCTCCTGCGGGAGGCCGTGTCCCGGCCCCCAGTCAATGGAACACGTTCCGCTCTGTACACCCGGAATGGTTCGCGAGGTCATCTGTACGGTTGAGCGAAGAGATGACCACTAGTGGGACAGGAAGGTTGTATGGGAATTCAGGACGCCACTCCCCAACTTCCGCGCTGTCTCCCGATGTACGAAGGCCTCGGTGCGCAGCGCGTTGATGACGGAACCCGGTCCGTGGCTGCCGGGTGCAGCAGTCGTTTCCCCACAGCCGACCCGCCGGGCTTCGACGGGGTCAGCGCAGTGAGAACTGGCACCCTGACGGTCTCGCCCGCGAGCGCCCACGTCCGTGGCCGCCGACCGGCGAGGAGGCCACGAGGCACGCCGAGACCCGAGTGCCTCGCGCGCTGTGGAGAGGCGTCCGAGACGGCCGCTCACGCCCCGGTCACGCACGGCCCGAAAACGAGTGAGCGCCCCACCTGGTGCTAACCAGCCTGGGGCACTCGATACCTGGTCAGAACCTTTCTGCTCTGGACAGGAGGAGTGGGGCGGGTGGGACTCGAACCCACGGCCGACGGATTATGAGTCCGCTGCTCTAACCGGCTGAGCTACCGCCCCTAACGGCGCGTCGCGCACAAATGTGCGCGCCGTCTGCCGCAGCATAGCCGCTCATACGATCTCCTGCCTCGGATGGTCGGCATCGCTCGACCATGGAGACACCGCTGTCCTCCGGGCGGTTCCACCTACCGCGGAGAACGCACAAAAAACACACGAAAAAGGACCCCGCAGGGTCCCGATTCGCTCTTGTGCTCCCCCGGCTGGACTCGAACCAGCAACCCTCCGGTTAACAGCCGAATGCTCTGCCAATTGAGCTACAGGGGATCGCGCTCCCCCGACTGGACTCGAACCAGTAACCTGCCGGTTAACAGCCGGCTGCTCTGCCAATTGAGCTACAGGGGATTGCTGCATCTGCACCGAACGTACCTGGCCGGGGCGTCCCGGAGGGCGTGTGCTCGCTGCGACACATACATTAGCGCAAGCAGGGGGGTGCTCCGCCAATCGGTATGGACCAGGGTGATCACGGGCCGGACCGGGTAGACGGGCAAGCACCCACGTAAGCAAAGGAAAGGGTGGCAGCCCATGCGGTACAAGCTCACGTTCGTCGTCGGGCTCGCCGTCGGCTATGTGATCGGGACGCGGGCCGGGCGCGAGCGCTACGAGCAGTTGCGCAAGAGCGTGCGGGAGTTCTCACAGAACCCCGCCGTGCGGAACGCCGCCGAGTCGGCCGCGCAGAACGGGCGGCAGGCGGCGGGCAAGGCGTTCCACGCCGTCAGCGAGAAGGTCGGAGACCGGATGCCCGAATCGGTCGCCGAGCGGGTGCGGTCCCTGCGGGAGCGCGGCGGAAGCGGCGAGGACGACTGGGGAACCAGCAACACCTGACCACGCCGGCTGGCCGGTGGGGCAGAATCTCTCCCATGGGGATAGTCGCCGGCTTGGACAGTTCGTCTGCGCTCACACAGATCGTCGTCTGTGACACGGATACGGGTGCCGTGCTGCGGCAGGGCTATGCCCCGCATCCGGTCGATCCGAAGGCCACGGAGGTGGATCCGCAGTCCTGGCTGCTCTCGCTCGGCGAGGCGGCGGGCGGCGGGCTGCTCGAAGGGGTGCAGGCCATCGGGGTCTCCGCCCAGCAGCACGGCCTCGTACCGCTTGATCAGCAGGGCAATCTCGTGCGTCCCGCCCTGCTGGGCAACGACAAGAGGGCGCAGGTCTCCGCGGCCGATCTCATCGACGCGCTGGGCGGACGGCAGGCATGGGCCGAGGCCGTCGGTTCCGTACCGCAGGCGAGTCATCCCGTGGCGAAGCTGCGCTGGCTCGCCCGTGCCGAGCCCGAGGCAGCGCAGCGGGTGGCGAGCGTGCTCCAGCCGCACGACTGGCTGGTGTGGCAGTTGCTGGGACGGCCCGTGCGGCGGACCACCGACCGCGGCAGTGCTTCGGGCACCGGGTACTGGTCGGCCGGATCGGGCGCCTACCGCCCCGACCTGGTGGAACTGGCGCTCGGGCACCGTTGTGCGCTGCCCGAGGTGCTCGGTCCCGCCGATTCGGCCGGCACCACCCCCGAAGGGCTGCTGATCTCCGCGGGAACCGGCGAAACCATGGCCGCCGCCTTCGGGCTCGGCGTGGCCGTGGGGGACGTCGTGGTCTCGCTGGGGGCATCAGGTTCGGTGATGGCCGTGCACCACGAGGCCCTCGCCGATCCCAGCGGGATGATCACCTCGTACGCGGACGCCACCGGCATGCATCTACCGGTGGTGCACACGAACAATGCCGTCCGGGCCCTGCGGGGCACTGCCGAGATGCTGGGTCTCGATGATCTCGACGCCCTCTCCGACCTGGCGATGAAGTCCTCCCCCGGCTCCTGCGGTCTCGTGCTGCTGCCGTATCTGGAGGGCGAGCGGACGCCTCGGCTTCCGCACACCGCGGGCACGCTCAGTGGTCTGCGCCGCGAGTCCATGAAGCCCGAGCACCTGGCCCGGGCGGCCTTCGAGGGGATGCTCTGCTCGCTGGCCGATGCGCTCGACGTACTGCGCGGGCGGGGTGTGGAGGTGCGCCGGGTGTTCCTGCTGGGTGCGAGCGCAGGACTGCCCGCCGTACAGGCCGCTGCCCCCGCGATCTTCGGCGCGCAGGTCGTCGTGCCGCAGCCCGCGGACTACGCGGCTCTCGGTGCCGCCCGACAGGCGGCCTGGGCGCTCGGTGTCTCACAGGGGACGCTGTCCCCGGCGGCGCCGCCGGTGTGGCAGGACGCTGTCGTGCAGTTGCTCAATCCCGGCGACGAGCTCGCCGTGGGTCAGGCGGTGCGTCAGCAGTACGGCGCCACTCGGGACCAGTTGCATCCGGGTGCGTTCGCCGGCCCCACGGGCTGAGCGCACCGGCTCCTGACTGACTCAGCGGGTTCGTATCCCTGCTGGGCGGCTGCGCTGCGCGTGCGCCGAGAAGCGCCGAACAGCATGGGCCGGCAGGCGGTTCACCCAGAGGCAGGAACCGGGGCAGCGAATCCGGGCGGGCACCGGACTCGTCTCCGCGAACCCGGCAGGGCGCCGGGCGATGCGTCCCGTCGTGGTGTGCCACCTGGCCATCTCTTGACCCTGGCTTGAAGAAATCACCCCGGGTTCGGCGGCCCGGTGACGGAAGATGGCATTCCCACCCCCCGAAAAGACGTCGCACCCCTGTGCCGACGCTGCCGAGCCCGAGAGACCGCGCGTGCTGATACGACTGCTACGGAAGCACTTGCGTCCGTACAAGAAACCGATCGCCCTGCTGGTGCTGCTCCAACTGCTCCAGACCAGCGCCACCCTCTATCTGCCCACCCTGAACGCCGCCATCATCGACAACGGCGTGGTCAAGGGGGACACCGGCTACATCCTCCGACTCGGCGTGCTGATGCTCGCGATCAGCGTGGTCCAGGTCGTGTGCAATATGGGCGCCGTCTACTTCGGTGCGCGGACCTCCGCGGCGCTGGGTCGCGACGTCCGAGCGGCCGTCTTCGACCGGGTGCAGAGCTTCTCCGCCCGTGAGGTGGGCCACTTCGGCGCCCCTTCCCTGATCACGCGCACCACCAATGACGTCCAGCAGGTGCAGATGCTGGTGCTGATGGCGTTCACCATGATGGTGACGGCCCCGATCATGTGCATCGGCGGCATCATCATGGCGCTCGGCCAGGATGTGACGCTGTCGGCGGTGCTGCTGGCCGTCGTACCGGTCCTCGGGGCTTCGGTGACCGTGCTCATCGTGCGGATGCGCCCGCTGTTCCGGACCATGCAGGACCGGCTGGACACGGTGAACCGGGTGCTGCGGGAGCAGATCACCGGCAACCGGGTCATCCGTGCCTTCGTCCGCGACGCCTACGAGCGGGAGCGGTTCCGCGAGGCGAACGCCGAGCTCACCGGGGTTTCCCTGGCCACCGGTCGGCTGATGGCACTGATGTTCCCGATCGTCCTCACGGTCGTGAACGTCTCGTCCGTCGCCGTCGTCTGGTTCGGGGCGCACCGGGTGGAGAGCGGGGCGATCCAGATCGGGGCGCTGACCGCGTTCCTCGCGTATCTGATGCAGATCGTCATCGCCGTGATGATGGCCACCTTCATGTTCATGATGGTGCCCCGGGCGGAGGTGTGCGCCGAACGGATCGAGGAGTTGCTGGGCACCGACTCCAGTGTGGTGCCGCCCGTGAACCCCGTGGTCAAGTTGGACCGGCACGGGCATCTGGAGATACGGGACGTGGAGTTCCGCTACCCGGGCGCCGAGGAACCGGTGCTCCGGGAGGTGGCGCTGGTGGCCCGCCCCGGCGAGACGACCGCGATCATCGGTTCGACCGGCAGCGGCAAGTCGACCCTGCTCGGGTTGGTGCCCCGGCTGTTCGACGCCACCGGCGGTGAAGTGCTGGTCAACGGCGTCGACGTGCGTGCGATCGACCCCACGCTGATGGCGCGGACCGTGGGTCTCGTGCCGCAGAAGCCGTACCTCTTCTCCGGCACGATCGCGAGCAATCTGCGCTACGGACGACCCGATGCCCTCGACGAGGAGTTGTGGCGTGCGCTGGAGGTGGCACAGGCGGCCGACTTCGTACGGGAACTCGAAGACGGGCTCGATGCGCCGATCGCACAGGGCGGCACGAATGTCTCCGGTGGTCAGCGGCAGCGGCTCGCCATTGCGCGAACGGTGGTGCAGCAGCCGGAGATCTATCTCTTCGACGACTCGTTCTCCGCGCTCGACTACGCGACGGACGCGGCACTGCGGGCGGCGCTGACGAACGAGACCGCGGGCGCGACCGTGGTGATCGTGGCCCAGCGCGTGTCCACCATCCGTGACGCGGACCGGATCGTCGTCCTCGACGAGGGGCGGGTCGTGGGAACGGGCACCCATCGGGAGCTGATGGCGGGCAACGAGACCTATCGGGAGATCGTCCTCTCGCAGCTGACGGAGGCAGAGGCCGCATGAGCGAGCAGAGCGGACGGGGCGAGCGGATGCGGCCGGGCGGCGGGCCTCCGATGGGCGGTCCGGCCGGGCGGATGATGGCCGGTGGGGAACGCTCGATCGACTTCAAGGGGTCGAGCAAACGGTTGCTGAAGCAGTTGGCTCCGGATCGGGCCCTGCTGTGGGCGATGTTGACGGCGGGCGTGCTGAGTGTGGCGTTCTCCGTGGTGGGGCCGTTGGTGCTGGGACGGGCGACGGACCTGGTCTTCGCCGGTGTCGTGGGCCGGGACATGGAAGGCGGCGGCAGCAAGGAGCAGGCCATCGCGGCGCTGCGGGCCAAGGGCGAGCACGGCCTCGCGGACATGCTCTCCACTGTCGGTTTCACCCCCGGGAAGGGCATCGACTTCACTGCGGTGGGCCAGGTCCTGTTGGTGGCGCTGGGGTTGTTCCTGGTCTCGGGGCTGCTCGCCCTGATCTCGTCACGGCTGTCGATCCGGGTGATCAACCAGACCGTGTTCCGGATGCGCGCGGACGTCCAGGCCAAGTTGGAGCGGCTGCCGCTGTCCTACTTCGACCGGGCCAAGCGGGGCGAGGTGCTCAGCCGGGTCACCAACGACATCGACAACATCTCTCAGACCCTCCAGCAGACGATGGGGCAGTTGATCAACTCGCTGCTGTCGATCGTGGGCGTGCTGGTCATGATGTTGTGGGTCTCACCGCTGTTGGCTCTGGTCGCGCTGGTGACGGTCCCGCTGTCGGTGTTCGTGGCGACCAAGGTGGGGAAGCGCTCCCAACCGCACTTCGTCGAACAGTGGAAGTCGACCGGGCAGCTCAACGCCCATATCGAGGAGATGTACACCGGTCATGCGCTGGTGAAGGTGTTCGGACGGCAGGACGAGTCGGCGAAGGACTTCGCCGAGCAGAACGAGGCACTGTACGAAGCCGGCTTCAAGGCGCAGTTCAACAGCGGGATCATGCAGCCGCTGATGTTCTTCGTCTCCAACCTCAACTATGTGTTGGTGGCGGTGGTCGGCGGGCTGCGGGTGGCCTCGGGAGCACTGTCGATCGGGGATGTGCAGGCGTTCATCCAGTACTCGCGGCAGTTCTCGATGCCGTTGACCCAGGTCGCGTCGATGGCGAACCTGGTGCAGTCCGGAGTCGCCTCAGCCGAGCGGGTGTTCGAGCTCCTCGACGCGGAGGAGCAGGAGCCGGACGGCCCGTCCGTGGAGCAGTTGACCCGGCCGGCCGGACGGGTCTCCTTGGAGAACGTCTCGTTCCGGTACGAACCGCAGAAGCCGCTGATCGAGGACCTGTCGCTGAACGTCGAGCCGGGACAGACGGTCGCTATCGTCGGTCCGACCGGTGCCGGCAAGACCACGCTGGTCAATCTGTTGATGCGGTTCTACGAGGTCACCGGGGGTCGGATCAGTCTGGACGGGATCGACGTGGCGAAGATTTCCCGTCAGGACCTCCGGTCGGTGATCGGCATGGTCCTCCAGGACACCTGGCTGTTCGGCGGGACGATCGCGGACAACATCGCGTACGGGGCATCCCGTGAGGTGACACGGGAGGAGATCGAGGCCGCGGCACGGGCCGCGCACGCCGACCGTTTCATCCGTACGCTGCCGGACGGCTATGACACGGTCCTCTCCGACGACGGAGCCGACGGGGCGGGAGTGAGTGCGGGCGAGAAGCAGTTGATCACCATCGCCCGGGCCTTCCTCTCCGATCCGGTGATCCTGGTGTTGGACGAGGCGACGAGTTCGGTGGACACCCGGACCGAGGTGCTGATCCAGAAGGCGATGGCCCGGCTGGCGCACGGTCGCACCAGCTTCGTCATCGCGCACCGGCTCTCCACCATCCGGGACGCCGATGTGATCCTGGTGATGGAGAACGGCGCGATCGTCGAGCAGGGCACCCACGACGGACTCCTCGCGGCGGGTGGTGCGTATGCACGGCTGTATTCGGCGCAGTTCGCCGAGGCGGTCGCGGAGGTGGATTGACGTTCTGGTGCCCCGGTCCGCGACGGACGCGCGGCGGATGCGGCGACTCAGTCCAGATAGCCGCGGAGTTGGTCGGCGAAGGCGTGGTCGCGGAGCTTGTTGAGGGTCTTGGATTCGATCTGACGGATGCGCTCGCGCGTCACCCCGAAGATGCGGCCGATCTCTTCGAGCGTCCGCGGCCGGCCATCGACGAGGCCGTACCGCAGTTGCACGACCTTGCGTTCCCGCTCGCCGAGGGTGGACAGGACCGCGTCGAGGTGTTCGCGCAGCAGGAGGAAGGCGGCGGACTCGACGGGTGAGGCGGCGTCTCCGTCCTCGATGAGGTCGCCGAGCGCCACGTCGTCCTCCTCGCCGACGGGCGCGTGGAGGGAGACCGGTTCCTGCGCCAGCCGCAGGACTTCGCTGACCCGCTCCGGGGGGAGGTCGAGCTGGCCCGCCACCTCGACGGGGGTGGGTTCGTAGCCGCGTTCTTGCAGCATTCTGCGCTGGACGCGGACGACACGGTTGATCAGTTCGACGACGTGGACGGGGACGCGGATGGTACGTGCCTGGTCTGCGAGTGCCCGGGACATCGCCTGGCGGATCCACCAGGTGGCGTACGTCGAGAACTTGTAGCCGCGGGCGTAGTCGAACTTCTCGACGGCCCGGATCAGTCCGAGGTTCCCCTCCTGGACGAGGTCCAGCATGGTCAGTCCGCGGCCGACGTAGCGTTTCGCCACGGAGACCACGAGCCGCAGATTGGCCTCGATCAGCCGGCGCTTGGCCATGCGGCCCATCACCACGAGCCGATCGAGGTCGACGGCGAGTTGGGAGTTGTTGATGTCCGGGGTGGTGCCGAGCTTCTCTTCGGCGAAGAGTCCGGCTTCGACGCGGCGCGCCAACTCCACTTCTTCAGCGGCGCTGAGCAGGGGGATCCTGCCGATCTCCCGCAGGTACTGGCGGAAGAGGTCGGACGAGGGGCCGCTCTTGTCGGCCCGGGGGGCAGAGGCGCGGTCGGGTCGCTCGTCGGACGACCCGTCGATCGGGTCGAGCTCGGCCGGCGTCCGAGCGGTCGAGCCGTTCGGGACGGTTTCTACATCGGCATCGACGTCGACATCGGCATCGGCATCCGGGGGCAGATCGCTGATGTCGGTGAGGGCCGTTCCCGCGATCGCTGCGATGGCGGTGCGGTCGGAGGGTGTGCCCTTGGCCGTGTCCCGGAGTGCTTCGGGCACCGCCTCGGGGTGGTGTGGGGCCGGGCCCTGAGAAGGGACTTCGGTGAGGGCTTCCGCCTCCGGCAGAAGTGCGGCCGTCTCGGGCGGGGAGGAACCGGTCAGTGGTTCGGGCGGGCTCGCGGACAGGGTCTGGGTCTGCACGGGGGCGACCTCCAGGGTGATCGCTGCCGGGTCAAGGGCGTGCGGCAGGGGGACGGAAGCAGCCGGGCCGCTGTCCATCCCGTACACGATGAGCGGATTCGCGGTGTTTTGTGGCCCATCGTCGATGGGTCGGCCGCGCTCCGAAGACTCAGGCACCGCCCCCAGTGTGGGGTACGACACACAGCCGCCACGAGGGGCGTGCGCCGACTTTCTAGGTCCCGTGCGTGACCGACCGGTTACCGAAACGGCATTGCGGCAGGTCGGAGCGTTCTCAGGAGTGAGCGGTGGGGCGACGCGGAGGGAAGTGAATCGTGCGATCGGCCGCTGGGCACCCCAGCGGCAGCCGGGGGTCCAGGGTTGAGAGGGCGCTAGAGCGCCGCGGCCCCGTGGTTGCGCAGGGACTGCCCGTACTGCTGGAGCACCCACAGCTCGTTCTGTACGGCGGTGAGGTGCTCGGGGTCCGCATGGCTGCCGAGACGGGTCAGGGTGCCTTGGACCTCGGCGATGCGCCGATCGACCGCTCGAAGCCGGACCTGCACCAACTGCATACCGGCATAGGTCTCGTCGACGGTCTTGGCGTGGATGGCTTCGACGGCCAGCTCGGTGACCAGCGCGCGAACGGTGTCGTCCGCCGCGGTCTCCCGGACCCGGGCGAGATACCCCGAGGTGTCCACCAGCCCCTGCTCTGCCCCACCGGCTTCGGCGATGGTCTGGCGCACCGCCGCATAGGGCGGTGCGGTGAACTCGTCCACACCGTAGGCGTCGAAGGCCGGTGAGACCAGCTCGGGGTGTTGGAGTGCGAGTTTGAGCAGTTCGCGCTCGGTGCGGTGGGCGGGACTGCGCAGATTGAGCGCGGGGCCGGAAGCCACTGCGGGGGCCTGGATCTGTTCGCGCCGGCCGCCCGTGCGTGCGGGCGCGGGTCCCTTCCCGCCACGATCACGTGCCCAGCGGGCCAGCTGGGCGACCCGCTTCACCACGAACTGGGTGTCGAGGATGCCGACGATGCCGGCCAACTGCACCGCGGACTCGTGCTGGATCGCGCCGTTCTTGATGCCGGCGACGATCGGCGCCGCCTCGTCCAGCGCGGCGGCACGACCGGCGGGCGTCTCCAGGTTGTGCCGCAGCACGATCTGGCGGATCGCGAACTCGAAGAGGGGGGTGCGGGTCTCCACCAGCTTCTGGACCGCGTGGTCCCCCTCGGCGAGCCGCAGCTCGCACGGGTCCATACCGCCAGGAGTGATCGCGATGGACGTCTCGGCAGCGAACTTCTGATCATCCTCGAAGGCACGCAGAGCGGCCTTCTGACCTGCGGCGTCCCCGTCGAAGGTGAAGATCACCTCGGCCGTGGCGTTGTCCATCAACAACCGCCGGAGGATCTTGATGTGGTCGCCGCCGAAGGCCGTACCACAGGTGGCGATGGCGGTGGTGATCCCGGCGAGGTGGCAGGCCATCACGTCCGTGTATCCCTCGACGACCACGGCCGTCCGCGACTTGGCGATCTCCTTCTTGGCCAGGTCGATGCCGTACAGCACCTGGGACTTCTTGTAGATGCCCGTCTCGGGGGTGTTGAGGTACTTGGGGCCGTTGTCGCTCTCGTAGAGCTTGCGGGCTCCGAATCCGACGACATCGCCGGAGATATCCCGGATCGGCCACATCAGCCGACCCCGGAAGCGGTCGATCGGGCCCCGCCGGCCCTCCTGGGAGAGCCCGGACAGGATCAGTTCCTTGTCGCTGAAGCCCTTGCCCCTCAGGAAGCGGGTGAGGTGGTCCCAGCCCTGCGGGCTGTATCCGACGCTGAAGTGCTGGGCGGCGCCCTGGTCGAAACCGCGGTCGGCGAGGAAGGTGCGGCCTGTTTCTGCCTCGGGGCCGGTCTCCAACTGGTCGATGTAGAACTGGGCGGCGACCTTGTGCGCCTCGACCAGACGGATCCGCTCGCCCCGCTGATGGCTGGGGTTGTACCCGCCCTCCTCGTAGCGAAGGGTGATTCCCGCGGTGGCGGCCAACCGCTCGACGGTCTCGGAGAAGGTCAGGTGATCGATCTTCATCACGAAGGCGATCGTGTCGCCGCCTTCCTGACAGCCGAAGCAGTGGAAGAGGCCCTTGCTGGGGCTGACCTGGAAGGACGGCGTCTGCTCGTCGTGGAAGGGGCAGAGACCCTTGAGGTTTCCGCCGCCCGCACCGCGCAGCTGGAGGTAGTCGGAAACGACGGCGTCGATCGGGACCGCGTCCCGAACCGCCTTGACGTCGTCATCGTTGATCCTGCCTGCCACGCGTGAATTCTACGGCCGCGCGCCGACACCGATCGCTGACTGTGGACAACTACCGGCGCAGCGCGGCCCCCCTTCGCGCGTGAACGGCCTCGCCGAGGGGTCGGTCCCGCACCGGACGGCGGTGCCGCCGGGTCGGGCCCGACCCCGTCGAATGCTCGGCAGAACGGTCAGGAGCCACTCGGGAACGCAGTCACGGCACGAGGGAGGCCAGCGGTACGGAGGGGTCGCCCAGTGCGTCGGAGTCGACCTGCGCACCCGATCGGATCAGGTCCTGGATGGGGGCAGTGACATCCCACACATTGACGTTCATCCCGGCGAGGACCCGTCCGTCCTTGAGCCAGAAGGCGATGAACTCCCGCTTGCCGACGTCGCCGCGCAGGACGACCTGGTCGTAGGAGCCGGCCGGCGCCCACCCCGAGTACTCCAGCCCCAGGTCGTACTGGTCGGAGAAGAAGTAGGGGACCCGGTCGTAGGTGATGTCCTGGCCGAGCATGGAGCGCGCTGCGGCCGGGCCGCCGTTGAGTGCGTTCGCCCAGTGCTCCACGCGCAGCCGGGAGCCGAGGAGCGGGTGGAAGGAGGAGGCGACGTCACCTGCTGCGTAGACGTCGGGGTCGGAGGTGCGCAGGGCGGCGTCGACGGCGATGCCGCCGCCGTGCGCCCGATCGGCGAGTTCGAGACCGGCTGCTTCGGCGAGTGCGGTCCGCGGAGCGGCGCCGATCGCGGCGAGTACGTCGTGCGCGGGATGCTCCTCGCCGTCGTCCGTGCGGACCGCGAGGACCGCACCGTCCTGGCCGGTGATCTCGGTGAGCCTGGCCCCGAAGTGGAAGCGGACGCCGTGGTCGCGGTGGAGTTCGGCGAAGACCTGGCCGAGCTCGGGGCCGATGACCTGGTGGAGCGGCGTGGCCTCGGGTTCGATGACGGTGACCTCGGCGCCGTACCCGCGGGCGGCTGCGGCGACCTCCAGACCGATCCATCCGGCGCCCGCGATCACCAGGGTGCCGTTGTCCCGGCCGAGGGAGCCGAGGACCCGGCTGAGCCGGTCGGCGTGGGCGAGGCGGCGCAGATGGTGGACGCCGGCGAGTTCGGTGCCCGGGATGTCCAGCCGGCGCGGTTCGGCGCCGGTGGCGAGCAGCAGTTTGTCGTAGTGGAGGACCGTGCCGTCCCCGAGGTGGACCGCCTTGTCCGCACGGTCGACGGATACGACGGTCTGGCCGAGGTGGAGTTCGACGTCCGCCCCGGCGTACCAGGCCGGTTCGTGGACGAAGACGCTGTCGCGCTTCTCCTTGCCCGTGAGGTAGCCCTTGGAGAGGGGTGGGCGCTCGTAGGGGTGGTCGTTCTCGTCGCCGATGAGGATCACCCGCCCGGTGAACCCCTCGGCACGGAGGGTCTCGGCGGCCTTGGCCCCGGCGAGCCCGCCGCCGATGATGACGAAGGTGCGATGTCCGTCGACCACTTGATGCCTCCTGTGTGCGCCTGTGCTGCTTCGGTGCTGCGTTTGGTGCAGGACGATGCGACGGGTCGACGCAGCGCTCGTGTGCTGCGCAGCCCTAGGGAGCGTCCCGCACGGACCGGTTTGGCGGAAGAGGGAGTGGTCCTGGCGTGTCCCGTACGGGTGTCTTCAGACCGGCCCCCGGCGGGCTCAGCGGCGGGCCGTGAGCTGGGCGTGCAGGGTACGTGCGGAGGCGTCGGTGAGCGAAGCCAACTGATCCACAATCACCCGACCGCGCGCCCGGTCGTCCTTCGCCGCGTGGAAGAGCGCACGAAACTGCGGGTCGAGGGTGTCGGGTGCCCTGGCGGTGAGCGCCTCCGCCAGTTCGGTGAGCACGATGCGCTGGTCCGCCCTGAGCGCCTCCTGCTCGGCGCGCTGCATCACATAGCAGTCGGCGACGGCCTTCAGCACTGCGCACTCCATCCGCGCCTCGCGCGGAACGACGAGCTCCGCTGCGTATCGGGTGAGGCGGCCCGTGCCGTACGCCTGCCGGGTGGCGCCCTCCGCCGCGAGGCAGAACCGGCCGATGAGTTGGCTGGTGGCGTCCTTGAGCCGGGCCTGGGCGACGGCCGAGCCGTCGTAGTGGTGCGGCCACCACTCCTGACCGATCAGCCGGTCCAGGGCAGCGGACAGCTCCTGGGGGTCCGTATCGGCCGGGACGTAGCGGCCGATCGCGATCCGCCACAATTCGGCGCGCTCGGGCTCGGCGAGCAGGAGGTTGGGGTCGATGTGACCGGCGTGCAGTCCGTCCTCGATGTCGTGGACGGAGTAGGCGACATCGTCGGACCAGTCCATGACCTGGGCCTCGAAGCAGATGCGGTGTTCGGGCGCGCCCTCGCGGACCCATTCGAAGACGGGCACGTCGTCCTCGTACACGCCGAACTTCACCGAGTCCGGCGTGGTCGGGTGGCCCCCGCGGGGCCACGGGTACTTGGTGGCCGCGTCGAGCGTCGCCCGGGTGAGGTTGAGGCCCACGCTCACCAGGTCGCCGTCGGCCCCGTTGACGAACCGCTTGGGTTCGATGCGGGTGAGGAGGCGCAGGGACTGGGCGTTGCCCTCGAAGCCGCCGTACTCCCGGGCGAAGTCGTTCAGCGCGGCCTCGCCGTTGTGACCGAAGGGCGGGTGGCCCATGTCGTGCGCGAGACAGGCGGCCTCCACCAGGTCGGGGTCACAGCCGAGGGCGGCACCGAGCTCGCGGCCGACCTGGGCGCACTCCAGGGAGTGGGTGAGCCGGGTGCGCGGGCTGGCGTCCCATGCCTGGTTGCGGGTGCCGGGGGTGACCACCTGGGTCTTTCCGGCCAGGCGGCGCAGTGCGGAGGAGTGCAGTACGCGGGCCCGGTCGCGCTGGAATGCGGTCCGACCTGGACGTTTGTCCGGTTCTGGGGCCCAGCGTGCGGCGGCGGCGTCGTCGTAGCTGCCGGAACTGCCGGAGGTGCCAGCGCTGCCGGAACTGCCGGAACTGTTGAAGTCGCCGGGATTTCCGGAGCTGCCGTACTGACCGCTGCCGGTGTCGCTCCGTGCGGCATAGCTGGAGGGGTCCGGAGTACCGGGCCCGGATGGGGTGGTGCTGGTGGTGCCTGCCATGCACCGAAGGTAACCGGAGTGGGGGACGGGTGGGGACGGCGAGGGTGCCGGGAATCTGCTTTCGCGATCGGGTCCTCTCGTCGAACGGGCTGGAAGGGCGGCGGGGGACACCGTTCGCGGGGAGTTATCCACAGGCTCTCCCGCTCAAAAGCGCGGTGTCAGACCCCTCACCTAGTGTCAGCGACATCGAAACCGGTACGTCGGGGAGGCGGTCTTGCCATGGGCTGGATCGAGACAGCGGGCGGCGGCTATGCCGTGACGCTTGACGGTAATGAAGTGCGTTGTCGCAATGCGGCGGGCCGGGAGCTGAAGCAGGTTCCGTCCAAGTTGCGCGACGATGCAGAGGTGGTGCGGCTGCGGCAGTTGTCCGAGTGGCTGGAGCGCCACGAGCGCGAGTGCGTCGAGCAGGTGGACACCTGGCTGGTGCGCTCGCTGCCGATACCGGTGGCGGTGCTCGCCCGCGTCTGGCCGGACCCGGCCTGGCAGTCGGCGCTGCGGGATCTGGTGGTCGCACCGGTCGCCGCGGACGGCGGCGCCGACATGGAGCGGGCCGGCCTGCTGCGGGGCGCCGACCCCGAGCGCGGGGTGGGCATGGTCGATCTCGACGGAGATTCGGTCTGGCTGGCGTGCGAAAGCGTGCTCATTCCGCATCCGGTCCTGCTTGACGACCTCGACGACCTGCGGGAGTTCGCGGTCGAACTGGGCGTGGAGCAGAAGGTGCAGCAGTTGTTCCGCGAGGTGTGGCGCCGTCCCGACGAGGTGAGCGGTCACTCCTGGTCGAAGTACGCGGACGCCAGGTTCACACAACTGCGCCATGCGACCTCGCGGGCCCTGTCGATGGGGTACCGGGTCCGGGGCGGCCAGGCGCTGTGCCCCCTGGTCGAGGACGGCCGGGTGCTGGAGGCGCGCTACTGGCTGGGGGCCGACTACCCGGACGCGGAGGCGGTGACCGGGGCCCTGGAGTGGCGGGACAAGGACGGCCGCAGGCTCGGGCTCGACGAGGTGGGACCGGTGGCCTGGTCGGAGGGCGAGCGCATGGCCGCCCTGGTGTACGCGGGCAAGGTCGTGGCCGACGAGAACGATGGGGACGCACTGCGATGAGCACGGTGGGGGAGCAAGTGAACGAAGGGCAGGGTGGGGGTTCGGTGAGCGGTCAAGAGGCATCTGGGGCAGGCGGCTTCAGCGCCGGGGAAGCGCTGTTGGAGGCGGGGGCGGTGCTCCCCCTCGACACCGTCGGCAGTACGGCCGGGGCGGAGGGCGTGACGCTGACCGCCCGGGCGTACGACCACGCGGCCCTCGATGGACGCACCGTGGTGCGCCTGGTTCCGGAGGCCCTCGGCTCCGCGGAGGACCTGGCGCTGGAGTATCTGGGCTTCTCCGGCAGCCGATCGGCTCCGGTGGGTCGGGTGAAGCCGCAGTCCCTGGGCTTCCCCGCGTGGGCCCTGGTGAACGACCCGGCCAACGGGCACCACGCCCTGGCCGTGGTGCAGGAGATGGAGCGGCTGACGCGCCTGGTGGGCACCAAGCCCGGCCTGGCCAAGGAGGGCTTCGACGAGATCGGCGAGCGGCTGGACCGTTCGGTTCCGCAGTTCCTGCCCACCTTCTACGAGCAGGTGGGCAGGCTCTTCCTGGCCGTGGAGTCGGAGCAGCAGGCGTCCATCTTCTTCGGCAAGGCCCGGGCCGCCGAACAGCGCCATGCACTGCCCATCGACGAAGACCGCCTGCGCGAGGTGTTCCTGGAGTTTGCTGGGGCGGGAGCCCTCAGCGGCAAGGCGCTCCGGGAGTACGTCAGGGGGTTGAGCGAGCGACTGCCGCACCCCCAGGCGTATGCGGAGTTCCGGCTGATCGCCTCCCAGCGTTGCTCATCGGGACTCGCCCCGTACGCGGGCATGTTGGAGGATCTGCGACGGCTCGCGAGGAGCGCCGGGCTCGACGTGGGCGAGGAGGAGCGTGCGCTCCTGAGCGAGATCCTCGGTACGGGCGCGATGGACCGCGCGGCGGAGAGCTTCTGGAAGTCGGCCCTGCCCGCGCTCACCGTTCTGGCCGAGCAGGACGCGGTGATCCGCGAACGGCTGCTGACGCTCTTCCCGAAGACCGGTGGAGACCAGCCCGTGGAGTTCGACGGCGCGTGGCTTTCGTTGTTGGACCGGTGCGGGGCGTTCGACCTCCTCCTGAACGGCAGCGTGCCCGTTGCGCCGTGGCTGTCCAAGTGGGTGCGCCACCGGGACCGCGGCTGGCGTAGCGCGAAGCGGCTTCCCGCCGAGTTGGCCCTGGTGGAACGGCTGGCGGACCGACTGATCGCCGATGGCGCCCCGGTGACGTTGCTGCGCAGCGGGTGGCGGACCTCGTGCGATCTGGATCTCCTCGACCTCTGTCTCGCGCTGGGCGTTCCCGTCACCCCGCCGGACGATGACGCGGGCGGTCTTGAGCTCGACAGTTGGCTCTCCGACCCGACGGAGGGGCGCAGGGACCTGACGGCGCTGGTCGCCGACGGCCGGTTCGCCTCGGTGCTGCGCAGCGGGGTGGAGCGACTGGTCGGTACCGGGGACTCGGAGGCGCGCCTCCAGCGCGTCACCGCGCACGAGGCGCTGCGGTCGGTCATCGGGGACTGGCTCACCGAGCGGGCCGAGGATCTGTCCAAGCCTCTGGGCCTGCCGGGGTTGGACCAGTTGATGCGGCGGCTGTCGGGATTCTCGTCCTGGTCGGCCCTGACCTCGGCGCCGGACGCCGTCAGCCGGATCACGTCCTTCTCCCCCTCCGCCGCACTGGCGCACACCCTGCGCTCTGGCATCGTGGACGAGTTGGGGTGGTCCGCCCTCGACGAGACGGTTGCGGCCATGCGTCCCACCGGACCTCCGAACGGGCGCCAGCAGAAGGCGGGGCCGGACCAGTTGGCCGATGCCTGGCCGGCGTTGGTGCTCCGACACGGCCTACAGGCCACGGCGGTGGGACCGGAGAAGGTGCTGGACAGCCAGACCCTCACGCTGCCGACACAGCAGGTCGGCCAACGGCAGGTCACTCCCCTCGCTCGATACGTGGGAGGTCAGTGGCTCACCGTCACCGGCTACGGCGCAGGGCGCAGGGCCCGCTGGTCCTGTGGCGGTTCGGAGACCTTCGAACCTGACGGGATGCTGCCGGACAACCGCCTCTCGTACCAGTTCCCGTCGCTGGAGCTCGCGGACGGAAGCCGCACCTTCGGCGGTCGACCGGTGCACGCCGGCGACACCTCGTTCGCGGATCTGTGGCGCCCCGTCGCCTCGGACGGCACCTCGCTGTGGGTGCTGCACGAGGGGCGCTGGTGGGACTACGACCCGGCGTCGGCCCGTCGGGGTCGGATCACCGTGCCCGCCTTCTTCGACTCGGCACTCGGCGCCGGCAGGGGTTACTCCCTGCTGGAGTCGGCCTGTCGACTGCTGCCCGCACTGCCGGGGTTGGAGTCGTCGCCCTTCGGCAGCGCCGGAGGGACCGTCGGCTGGTGGGTGCGGTTCGACCCGACAGCGCGCACACTGACCGCCTGCTCCGTGGACGGCACCCGCAGCAACCCGGTCCCGGTGTCGGCGTCGGCGTCGGCGTCGGCGTCGGCGTCGGCGAACATCGCGCATCTGACCAGTGACATTCCGCTGCCGCCGATGCGACTGCCCGGTGGTGCTGCCCTGCATCCGCGCGAATCCCGCGGCTACCACACCAAGGTCGAATTCTTTGACACCGCCGGTGTGTGCCTCGCGTCCGTGATCGAAGGTGCCGACGAGCAGGAGTACGCGAGGGGTACGGCGCTCATCTCCCCCATCGGCTACTGGCACGCACTGCGGCCCCGCGACGAACGGGGCTCCCTGGCGCTCCGCGCGCTCACCGAGGAGCGCGCCGGGGAACTGCTCGCGGCGGCGGCCGCCGGCCTCAAGCCCGAAGAGGCCGTGGCCAAGTTCCTGCCGGAGATCACCCATCCGGGACTCCTCACCGGTGTGGCGAGCCTGTTGGGTGTGGCGGCACGCCAGGCCGCGCAGGTCAGCGCGCTGGCCGAGCGGGTCGCGGTCGGCGAGCCGCTCACCCGTACGACGGCCAGGCACGCCCAGGACGGTCCGCTTCAGGAGGCGCTGGGCGGTCTGTTGAGCAGCCGCCGCTACTACGGAAGGTGGCGTTCCTGGGGCGAGCACGAGAGCACGGCCATGGGGCAGTTGTCGGCCCTGGGGCAACTGCTCGCACCCGAAGCCGACGGTTCCCGGATACAGGTCGAGGAGACGGAGGTGGGCTGGCTCTCCCTGACAGGTCAGGGTCTGGGAGCCGTGGCCGTGCGGGCGGCTTCGCCCGCCACACCCCCGGCGCAGCGGGAAGCGCTCCTGGAGTTCCTCGAAGCAGCCCTGGCAGTCCGGTCGGACGGGGACTCGGTCCTGGTCGATGCCAAGGGCCGGGTGCGGATCGCCAAGCTCCGTTCCCCGTGGGACGAGTCGGGTCAGCACGACACCGACGACTTCATCGGGACCGTGCTCCACTCGGGTGCGCGCCGTCTGCTGGTGCTCTCCAACGCTTTGGTCAACGACGGCCACGCGGACTGGCTCTGCGTGGAGTACGACCCCGCCGGGGCGTTCGGCCCGTGGGAGGGCTACACCGAGCTCGAATCGGACGTCGTGGGCTCGGCCGGCGATCCGGTACGGGCGGACGCGATGCGTCAACTGCTCGACACCGTGCGGGAGCGCGGTCCCCTGCCCTACCGACCGGAGGCGGCAAAGGAGTTCGCCGAGCAGGTCGGGGTGAGCCCCGTCAC
This sequence comes from Streptomyces sp. NPDC005963, assembly GCF_040638655.1. Classification (NCBI taxonomy): domain Bacteria; kingdom Bacillati; phylum Actinomycetota; class Actinomycetes; order Kitasatosporales; family Streptomycetaceae; genus Streptomyces; species Streptomyces sp. NPDC005963. The sequence goes on from NZ_JBEXVD010000003.1 coordinate 158,852, forward strand.
CGGTGCACTGCTCCAGTTGGGCTTGCCCGGCTTGGGCGCCTACGGTCGTGAGGGGCTGCTGACCGCGGAGTACCTCGCACCGCTGGGGCTCAAGAGCGCGGACGCCAAGGTGGGTCGCGCGGTGTTGGAGCACCTCTCACCGAAGGACCGGGCGCGGTTCACGGCCTTGCAGTTGCCGGTCGATCCGCTGCGCGTCGACGCGCTGTGGACGGACGGCTATGAGACGGAGCCGCTCGTCGGCGCCTGGTTGGCCGCCTGGGGCAAGAGGCGGGTCGCACCGTCGTGGTTGGTGGCGCGTGCCGTCAAGGAGATCGGACCGGGCCGGGCACTCGATTCCGCGCTCAACCCGGAGGCCCAGCCCGAGCTGACCGGCAGCACCAGGCAACAGTGGAAGGAAGGCTCGCTGACGGCGGACGCCCCGGAGAAGCTACTCACCGGTAAGTCCCTGCTGTCCTACGTACAATCGCTGCGCTGGCTCGCCTACCGGCTCCCCTTCGGTGATCCGTTGCGGGACGTCCTGCCAATCGCCCTGCGCATGTTGCGCACCCGGCTGGCGGATCCGGAACTCCTGCTCGATCTGGGCGTGACCTGGGACACCGAGGGCTCAGCGATCTCGCTGCGGTTGCGCGAGGCGCACGGCCATCCCCCGCGCAGCCGTACCGGCAGCGAGCGCCTGTTCGAGGTGTCGGACTCACTGGTGCTCGCCCCGCTGCACTACTACCCCGACTGGGACGCGGTGTGGGTGAAGTCGGCTCCCCTGGTGACCGGGGAGGCCGCGGGACCCGACCACCCCGACCTCCAACTCCTGGCGGCCGTAGCCGGCGACAAGGGCACTCTGGACGCCCTGCGGACCCTGCTCAGCGCCGAGTTCATGGCACTGCTGACCGACGACGGACCGACGGGCCCGGCACAGGATCCGGTGCGCAGCGCGCCGGAGTTGGTGCCGGCGGTCGCCGAACGGTGCTCGCTCAGCGAGGACGCGGCGACGCTGTATCTGATGCTGCTCGCGCTCCCCGACCCGACGGACCGGAGCCAGGCGGAGTGGACCGGGTGGAAGCCCGCCCGTCTGAAGACGGCTCGGGCCGAGCTGGCGGCGACCGACCTGGTCGTGGAGGGCAAGCGGGCCCGGGCCGGGCGATCCCTCTTCCTGCCCGGTGCCTGGCTTGAGGAGAAGGCGCCGAGGCTTCCCGTCGAGGGCTGGAAGGCGCCCCTGCTCCCGCGTGGAACGGGCGGCTTCTTGGCACCGGACCGCCCGGTGGGGGAGCTGTTCCGGGCTGCGTGGCAGCGGGTTGTGGACGGCGACGTGCCAGGTTTCGAGGAATTCACGGGACGCAAGGCCAGGAGGGGTGGACGATGAGCGCGATCGAACGCGACACGGCAGACGGAGCGGGGACGGTGGGCGCTCCCCGGCAGGTGGAGCTGCCGGAGGACCGGTACCGACAGGAGTTGGACTTCCTCGCCGGCTATGACGAGGGGCCCAGGCCGCCCGGTTGGCGGATGACCCCCCGGTCGGTGGTGCAGTTCATCTGCGGGTCGGGAGAAGAGCCGTTGCGGGCGGCGGACGGGAGGCAGTTGGTCGTCTCACGGAAGTTCGTGGGCGATCGCGCCCTGGTCGAGCGGTGCGTGGTGACCTTGGCGGGCGAGCGGGGCCTCCTGCTCGTCGGCGAGCCGGGCACGGCGAAGTCGATGCTGTCCGAGTTGCTCGCCGCTGCGGTGTGCGGAGCCAGCACCCTGACCGTGCAGGGCACCGCGGGCACCACCGAGGACCAACTGCGCTACGGGTGGAACTACGCCATGTTGCTGGCGAAGGGGCCCAGCAGGGAGGCGTTGGTCCCCTCGCCCGTGCTGACGGCCATGACCACCGGGGCGGTGGCCCGTATCGAGGAGGTCACGCGCTGTCTGCCCGAGGTGCAGGACGCCCTGGTCTCGCTGCTCTCCGAGCGGCGCATGTCCGTGCCCGAGTTGGCGGGCGAAGGCGGTGACGGGACCGTGCACGCCGTGCCGGGGTTCACCCTGATCGCCACCGCCAACCTGCGTGACCGCGGCGTCTCGGAGATGTCGGCGGCGTTGAAGCGCCGGTTCAACTTCGAGGAGGTCGGCCCGATCGCCGACCTCGACGCGGAGACGGCCCTGGTCCGCAGTCAGGCGACCGCGGCCCTGGCCCGCTCCGGCGCGGCCTTCGGTGTCGACGACGCGGTGTTGGAGGCGCTGGTGACCGCCTTCAGGGACCTGCGCTCCGGGCGCAGCGCCGAGGGATGGGAAGTGGAACGCCCGTCGACCGTGATGTCCACGGCGGAGGCCGTGCACGTGGCGGCCTCGATGGGGCTGGGTGCCGCCTATCTGAACGACGGCCGCGATGTGGTGCGCACCCTCCCGGGACATCTGCTGGGGACCGTGCGCAAGGACGATCCGTCCGACCACGCCCGACTGCTGGGCTACTGGGACGGCCCGGTGCGCAGACGGGCCGAGGCGGGTGCACCGCTCTGGCGGGCGCTGTGGGAGCTCCGCGATGACCTGGGGTGACCTCTCCGCGCAGGCCGCTCAGGCCGACGGCGGCACAGTCGCGCAGGCGGCTCGGATCGAGGCTCCAGAGGGGGCGTTGGCCGCCCTCGCCGGGTGTCGCGACCCCTATCTCATCGGTGTGCGGCACCACTCCCCGGCGCTGGCCTCGGCCGTCCCAGAGTTGCTGACCGCGGCGCAGCCGGAGGTGTTGTTGATCGAGCTGCCGGTGGAGTTCGCGCCCTGGCTCGTTCATCTGGCCGATCCCGCCACCGTCCCGCCGGTCGCACTGGCCGGCAGTGGGGACGGATTGGTGTTCCTGCCGTTCGCCGAGTTCTCGCCGGAGTTGGCGGCCATCCGGTGGGCGGGGCAGGCCGCTGTCCCGGTGGTCCCGTTCGATCTCCCGCTCGGGGCCCGCGGCGGACAAGGTCCACCCGAGGCGAACGGGCCGGGCACGCCGGAGAGCGGGACCGCCGGCGGGACGGCGGGCGGGACGGCGGGCGGGCTCAGCACCGCTCTGCACGCCCGGGTCTCCGGGCGGCCCGGCGATGACCTGTGGGACCGGCTGGTGGAGACGGCCGCACCCGGCAGCACGGCGGAAGCGCTACGGCGCGCCGCACTGCTGGTGGGTTGGGCGCTGCGCTCGGACGCAGGTCCGGTCGACCCGCACGATCTGCGCCGCGAGGCCCATATGCGACGCCGGTTGGCCGAGTTCCGCGGTCGTAGGACGGCGGCGGTGGTGGGTTCGTTCCACGCTCCAGCGCTGCTGGGCTGGGAGGAATCGCCGCAGCTGACGGAGGTGACCCCCATGAAGGTGAGGGAGGTGAACACCTCGCTGGTGCCGTACTCCTATCCGCTGCTCGACGAGCGGTCCGGCTACCCGGCCGGGATCCGCGACCCCGAGTGGCAGCACGGGGTCTTCACCGCAGCCGGCGATCCACGGCGTCTCGATGACCTCCTCACGGCCGTGGCGGTGCGGATCTGCGCGGAGATCAGGGACGCCGGCCACCCCAGTGGTCCTGCCGACGCCCGGGAGGTGGTGCGGGTGGCCCGGGATCTGGCGGCGCTGCGAGGACTGCCCGCGGCCGGGCGCGGCGAGTTGGCCGAAGCGGCGCAGACCGTGCTCACCCAGGGCCGGCTGCTGGGGCGCGGTCGGGTCGTGGCCGCCGCCATGGAGAAGGTGTTGGTCGGCAGGCGCCGGGGGCGGCTGGCTCCGGGCACACCGCGATCGGGGCTCGGACCCGCGGTCGAACGCCTGCTGGGCGAGCTGAAGCTGCCGCGCCCCGAGGAGCCCGATCGTCGCGAGTTGCGCCTTGACGTCCTCCGTACGGAGTTGGACCGCAGGCGCGAGGTCGCACTGCGTCGGCTCGCGGTCTGTCGGGTGCCGTACGGCGAGGAGTCCGCGGTCGCAGGTGTGGGCGACGCCGCAGCGCTGACCAGCCGCTGGGTCGTGGAGTGGTCGCCGGCGACGGCCGCGATGCTCGATGTGGCGGGTATGCACGGGGTGACTCTGGAGCAGGCAGCGACGGGGGTGTTGCGGCAGCGACGTACTGAGGAGCGACGCAACGGGGGCCCATCGGCCGCCGAGGCACTGGACGGTTTGGCCGAGGCCACCCGCTGTGTGCTGCCCGCTCTGGCCATGGAGCGGTTGGCGGAAGCGGCCGAGCAGCTCCCCGCGACCGGCACCCTGCCCGAACTGCTCGCCGGCATGACCTTGTTGGACCGTCTTCGCTCGGGCCATGTGCCGGGATTGGATGCCGACTGGGAACAGGAGGCCGTGGCCGCTGCACACGAGGAGCTGGCGGCGGCGGGAGTCCGCGCGCTGGACGGGCTCGCTGGTTCGACGGATGGCGAGGACGCGCGGGCACTGGTCGCCCTGGCCGGGCAGGCGTCGACGGTGGGAGGCGGGCTGCGTCTGGCGGACGCCCTCGCCCGGCTGGAGATGGGTGCCACCCCCTTGATGCGCGGCGCCGCGGGCGCCGCGCGGGTGCTGCTGGGGCAGTTGGATCCGCATGCGTTCGGGACGGGTCTCGCCTCCCGTGCGGACGGCGCGAACACCCCCGAACTCCGGGGCCGGTTGGCCGATTGCCTACGGGGGGCTCTCCTTGCCGCGGGGCCCCTGTTGGAGACCGGCCCGGCGCTGGCTCCGCTGCTGGAGCGGGTGGAGCAGCTGACCGACCGGGCGTTCCTGGAACGACTACCCGCGCTGAGGGCGGGTTTCGACGTCCTATCTCCGGCTGCCCGTTCCCGTCTGCTCTCGGTCGTCGAGGACCGTACGGGTACGGAGGTCGGCACTTTGCGCGGCTCGGACCCCGCGACGGCGGCCCGGCTCGCCCTGGCCGATCTGGCCGGCCGACAGGCTCTGGGTGCGGCGGGCCTGGCCCGTGCGAGTAAGCCGCCGAGCCGGGAAACAACCGGGGGCGGTGCCCCGATAGGCGGGCGAGCCCCTGGCGGGGAGGACATCAACGGTCGCCCCGGCCATGGGAGTCCGGGCGGCACGAAACCCGCCACCGATTCCGCCCCACCGGAAGGCTCCCGTACCACCGCAGGTGTGCCGACGAAGGTGCTCGGCGCCGAGCACGATCCCGCGGAAGCGGACCATCGCCTCGGGACGACCGCGAACGGCGCGGTGGGGCTCCCGTCACCCGACCGGTCCCTCGCTCCGAGCGAGCGCTGGCGCCTGCTGTTGGGCCGCGGTGGGGAGTTGACCGGGCAGGCGCAGCGGTATGCGAACGCGCTGGACGAGTTGTACGGGCGCGGACGCGGCGAGGGTTCCCGTGGCGAAGACGGCCGGGGCCAAGGTGGCGGTACGGGCGCCTCCTACCCGAATGTGCGCACCTGGTCGGATGAGTTGGCCGTGCTGTTCGGGCCGGGAGTGCGCGAGGAGGTGCTTGCCGCGGCGGCCGATGCGGGCCGTCTCGATGCGGCTCTCGCCATGGACCCGGCAGCGGCACGGCCGTCCGTGGAGTTGCTGCGGACGGTGCTGTCGTACGCGGGCGGGCTCCCGGAGCAGCAGTTGGCCCGGCTGCGTCCCCTGGTGGCCCGTCTGGTGGCGGAGTTGACGGCGGCGCTCGCCAACCGGCTGCGCCCCGCGCTCACCGGGCTCGCCCATCCACGCCCCACGCGCAGACCGGGCGGCCCGTTGGATCTGCCGCGCACCCTGCGGGCGAACCTGACGACGGCCCGCCGGGACGCGAACACCGGTGTGGTGACGGTCGTCCCCGAGCACCCTGTCTTCCGTACGCGCGCCCGTCGGTCCACGGACTGGCGTCTGGTGCTCGTGGTGGACGTGTCGGGATCGATGGAGGCGTCCACGATCTGGTCGGCGCTGACCGCCTCGGTGCTGGCGGGCGTCCCCGCGCTCAGCACGCACTTCGTCGCCTTCTCCACCGAAGTGCTGGACCTCACCGATCATGTGGACGATCCGCTGAGCCTGCTGTTGGAGGTCAGCGTCGGCGGGGGCACCAACATCGCCCGCGGCCTGCGGCACGCACGCGAGTTGGTGACCGTACCGTCGCGGACGCTGGTCGTTCTGGTCAGCGACTTCGAAGAGGGCGGCCCGATCGGCCCGCTGCTGTCGGAGGTGCGGTCCCTGGTGGACGCGGGTTGCCATGTCCTCGGCTGTGCCTCGCTCGACGACGAGGGGCGGCCCCGTTACTCGACCGGCACCGCAGGCCGGTTGGTGGCGGCCGGAATGCCGGTCGCCGCCCTGAGCCCGCTGGAGCTGGCCCGCTGGGTCGGCGAGCGCGTGGGAGGTACGAACCGATGACGACCGCACCCTCAGAGTTGCCCCCGGTGTCTCCGGCGGTGGCGGCGGAAGCGCTGGACCTGCTGCCCCCTCGGCTACGGGGACGGGTGGACCGGGCCATGGGCAAGGTGGCCGGCTGGCCGCTGGAGGCCACGACTGACGGAGTCCGGGTCATCGTGGACGAGGACACCTCGGTGATGTTGAGGACCACGGGCGGAATCGTGGCCCGTGCCGACGACGCCGTGTGCAACTGTCTGCTGGCCCCGGCCTGTCTCCATCGTGCCACGCTCCTCTCCAGTGCCCCGCTGGCACTGGAACCGGTGCCGGATGCGGGCGTGGACGAGGGAGCGGACGGCACGACCGGAAGCCCGACCCGTCCGACGGACCAGGGGCACACCGACGTCACCGCTGTGCACGACACGGACTCCCCGGGGGGACAGACCGCCTCCGCCGAGGGACGTTCGGGTGCCGAGGAGAGGGCCCACGACTCCTCCGGCGCCGGAATCCCGCACTCCACCGGGGCGCGGAGCAACACCGCCACGGTCGAGTTGACCGCCGCGCAGACGCAGGCCGTCGCCGCCCTGCGGAGCGCGGCAACCGCCGTCCTGGTCAGTGGGGTCAGCGGCGCGGGGGCGATCCATCGAGCCGGGTTGTTGCATGCGGCGCACTCGGGACGCCTGGCCGGGCTGCATCTGCCGGCTGCCGCGGCGGTGCGGATCGCACGGCGTCTCGATGAGGCCCGCTCCCAGGACCCGTCGTTCCGACTGCCCGAGCTCTCGGCCGAGTTGGCCGGGCTCCTCGGTCTGCTGCGTCGACCCGCCGAGGCGACGGCTCCGGCCCGACGTTCCTATCAGCCATCCGGTCCGCTCAGGCTGTACGGGCTGTTCACGGAGCCGATCGTCACGGCATCCGGGTACGCCGGGGTGGTCACCTACGGTCTGGCGCCGGACGGCGCCCTGTTGACCATCTCCGATGTGGCGCCGGGAGGTCCGCAACGGGCAGTTCAGGCCGCTCAGACCCCGGTGCCCGGGGGGTGTGCACTGCCGTTGCGGGAGTGGGGCGACGGCGGATCGGTGATCTTGACCGGCCCCACCGTATCGGCGGACGGCAGGGTCGGCGGCGGCTCCCGCGTCCGATCGGTACGGGCTTCGGGGGCGGCCTGGCACCAGCAGCCGTTGGACGCGCTCTGGCAGCGGTCACCCGCCGCGCAACTCGCCGCTGCGCTCGACTGGCTGGAGCAGCCCGCCGAGGTCCGGCAGGCCGGTGGTGATCTGCTCTTCGTGACGGGGACGATCGAGGGTCGGGGTCTGAGCATCGCGAACGGCCCTCGGGTGAGCCTGTTGGCCCCCGACGAGCGGTCGGAGCTGGCCTATGCAGACAACCTCCGTGTGCTGAGGTCTCGACCGGGGCTCGAACTGCGCATGATCGTGCGCGTCGTGCCCGATCGACCGGGTGCCGTACAGGCGCTGGCGGCGGCCTGGGCAGGGCACGGCGGTCAGCAGTTCCGGGTCGATCTGGGGTTGCGTCGGCTCAATCGCTCCCACTTTCCGGCCGGAGCGTCCACAGCAGTGCACCCGCTGCACCCCGTGCCAGACAGCGCCGGTCCCGGCGACGGCGGGGCCACACTGCCGGCCGATCCCACCGATGTCCCGGCCTCCTCGGAGGACGAAATCCCGGCCTCCCCAGGGGAAGGAGTCTGGGAGCATCTTGTCGCGCCGACCCCGGACAGCTCGGTGCCCGATCGACACGGCGTGGGCGGAGGCACGGGCGTCGGCACGGGTCGGCCCTCCCCTCCGCTCGGTGCACCCGAGTTGCCGATCGAGTTGGATCTCTTGCGCCGTGCGGTGGACCGGGCCGTCGCTGGCGGTCGGGCCATCACCGCGGCCAGCGCAGACGGTGAACTTCCGCGCCGTCTGGAGGCAGTGGGACTCTCCACGGGCGCGGAGTGCATACGGGCGCTGCTGGACACCTCGGCCGACCGCCGACACGATGCGCTCGGCCGCCTGCTGCCCGCCGATCCCGACGGGTTCGCCACGGCTTGGCTCGCGGCGGCGATCTACGCATCAGCAGCCGTCCGATCGCTGCTGCCGGCGGCCTGGTCACCCGCTGAGGCCCCTGCGGCGCCCGCTCCTACCCTGGTGGAACGGTGAACCATCAGCCGTCAGGAGTCGTCTGACCAGGTATGAAGCAACGACGACTCCCGTTGAACCCGACCCGCCTCGGCAATCTGGTCAAGGCGGCGGCCCTGCGCAAGCTGCCGACGCCGGGGCTGCCGAGGTCTCGTCGGGCACAACGGCGGTTGGTGCAGGCGGCCATGATCGCGTCCATCATCGGACTGGCTCCGGCCACCTGGATGCATCTGGTCGCCGACAGCCGGGTCACCACCGTCGCGGAGGTTCCCCGGCAGGACGTGGCGGTGGTGTTCGGGGCGGGTCTGTGGAAGGGCAAGCCGACGAAGTACCTGGCCCACCGGCTGGACGCTGCGGCGGAGCTCTATCGCGGGGGCAAGGTCAAGGTGGTCCTGGTGACCGGTGACAACGGTCGGGTCGAGTACGACGAGCCAGACGCGATGCGGACGTACCTCACCCAACGGGGAGTGCCCGATGCGCGGATCGTCAGCGATTACGCGGGCTTCGACACCTGGGACTCGTGCGTCAGGGCGAAGAAGATCTTCGGAGTCGATCGGGCCGTGCTGGTGACCCAGGACTTTCACATCCATCGGGCGGTGACGCTCTGCCGTTCGGCGGGGGTGGAGTCCTACGGCATCGGCGTGACCGAGCCGAAGGACTCCACCTGGTACTACGGCGGGGTGCGCGAGGTGCTCGCCGCGGGCAAGGCGGCACTGGACGCGGCATTCGAACCGGATCCCCGCTTCCTGGGGGCCAAGGAGAAGGGCGTCCAGGAGGCGCTGATAGCGAGTGACGAATAGTCCCGTCACCAGCGCGCGGGTGCCGGACCGCCGATGACCACCGGGCCCTGAAACTTCCGCCTCGGGATCATCGCGCGGGACGCCCGCGCCCGTACGCTCCCCAACGCCCCCAACGCCTCACTGACAGTCCCCCGCCGCCAGTTCCTCGCCAACACTTCCCTCCCCACCCCTCCCTTGCGTTTCGGTTCCGCTTCCATACGGTCGCCACCCCGTCGACGCCTTCGGCACCGGCGTTCGCGCCACCCGCCACTCCCACCGGTTGGAGTTGGCATCCCTCCCACCGATTGGAGTCGGCGCCCCTCTCCCGGTTGCAGTCGGCGTCCTCCCACCGGTTGATTCCGCCTCCCCGGCAGCCGTGTCACAGCTGTCAGGACACGCGCCGGCACGCTCGCATCACCCCTCGTGGAACGCGACAGTGGGCGCATGGACATCGATGTGACAACGCTCCTCACCCGCCACTCAGAGGCCCTCGCGCTGTTCTCCGAGCGGGTGCACGCGGTGCGGGCTGACCAGTGGGGCGAACCGACGCCCTGCTCCGAGTGGTCCGTCCGTGACCTCGTCAACCATCTGACGTCGGAACAGCTCTGGGTGCCCGAGTTGGTGACCGAGCAGGCCACCATCGCTGAGGTGGGCGACGCGTACGAGGGCGATGTGCTCGGTACCCGTCCCCGTGCCGTCTGGGACGCCGCCGCGCGGGCCGCGCGGAAGGCGTTCGCCGAGCCGGGGGCGCTAGAACGCACGGTGGCCCTCTCGTACGGGGAGACCCCCGCCGTCTCCTACTGTGCACAGATGATCACCGATGCGGTGGTGCACAGTTGGGATCTGTCCCGGGCGATCGGCGCGCCCGAGCGGCTACCGGCTGCGCTGGTGCACTTCGCGCTGGAGGAGGTCACCCCCTACGCGTCGGCGCTCTCCCAGACGGGTCTCTTCGCCCCACCCATCGAGCCACCGCCCGGCGACGGTGCCCAGACACGACTGCTCGCGCTGCTCGGCCGCCGCGCCTGAGCAAGACGGGTGGACAGACGGTTCACTTCACCGGGAGAGAGATCGTCCGCCGCATGAGGCAGGGAACGGGCGGGTCAGCCGCCTGCCCGGGCGGTGCACCAGTCGCCGCCCGGCACGGGCGTTCCGTCCTCTCGCAAGCGTGCCGCGATCGGCGCCGCGGGCACATAGACCCAGGCACCGACCGCGGTCCCGTCCGCCACCCGCACGCTCCGGACCATCCGTTCGTAGAGGTTCCCGGGGTGGCCCGGTGCGATGAACCCCTCCAAGTGGTCGAGGGCGCTGAGCACACTCCCGTACTCCCCCGGTGCGCAAGTGATCAGCTCTCCCACGACGGTGGATTCGGGTTCCGCCGGCGACTCCAACGCGAACGGATAGCCCGGGCCCCGGTACAGGACCGCCCCGGGCCAGCGGGCGGATTCCTCACGGACGGTGCGCCCGTCGAGATGGCGCAGGTAGTTGGATTCGCCCGGTCGGAGTGTCCCGTAGACGAAGAAGGGCAGCGGCGGCCCGATGCGCCTCACCGTCCCCACGGAAACCGCACGCACTCCCACCGCCGTGTCGCCCCGCCCCGCCGTGTCGCCCCGCCCTTCGAACACCACGAGGGCACCCCCTGTCTCCTGCACTTCCTCCCCAGCGTACGAGCCGACCGGTGCGGAAGGGGAAGCGTCACGGTCCGTCCCCGCAGCGCCTGCGGGGACGGACCGTACCGGGCTATCCGGCGTACGGCCTCTCCACCTGGGCGTCCCGCAGTGTCCGGGCCCACCAGGCGAGTTGGTCCAGCATCGCACTCGCAGCGGTCTCGCTCCCCGACGGGTCCTTGAGCCGGCCGTCGTCCGTGAAGTGGGTGCTCGCGTGGTGGAAGGAGACGGTGTTGCGGATCGTGACCGCGTGCATCTCGGCGAAGACCAGTCGCAGTTGCTCCACCGCGCGCAGCCCGCCGGACATCCCTCCGTAGGAGACGAACCCCACGGGCTTGGCCCGCCATTCGCCGTAGTGCCAGTCGATGAGGCTCTTCACGGAGGCGGGGAACGAGTGGTTGTACTCGGGGGTGACGATGATGAAGGAGTCGGCTTCGGCGAGTTTCGGCGTGATGGCCGCGAGCGCATCGCTGACCCGTGGCTCGGGGTTGGCCCCGAGGTACGTTCCGATGTCGGTCGCCCCCAGATCGACCAGTTCGACGGAGAAGTCCGCGCATCGTGTGGTCTGTTCCAGGAACCAGTCGGAGATGACCGGGCCGAACCTTCCCTCCCGGTTGCTGGCGAGGATGACGACGAGCTTCAGGGGCGTCCTGAGTGCGGTGGACGTCCGGGCAGTTTCACGGGTGATGAGATCCATGAGTGAGAGCGTGATACCTCAAGCTCAGTTGAGGTCAAGCATCCACGCGCACGAAACAGCACGGAACGTAGTGATGACGGCCACTCGCACCGCCCCTTCCGCAGCCGCACGTCCTGGAGGAACCCGACCGGGGCGCCTTTCCCCGGACCACCTGCACGACCCCGTCACCCATTCAGCGCGACCCTGAAGAACGTCCCTAAGAATGCCTCTGACCTGCACTTTAGCCCCACTGGCCAGGTGACACACCCACTCCGTGACGACGATCTGATGCCCCATCAACAGGCGTGGGTCGCGCAGGACGACTTTCCTCGGAGGAGACGACCTCATCTCGCGTTTCCTCGGAGGAACACCATGCGTACGACCGCCCGTCTGCTGACCAGTGCCTCACTGGCAGCCGCCGTCATATGCGTCGGTGGCCCCGTCGCGCACGCCGGGGACCACGAGTCCCTGGAGGTCTTCCCGGCCACCGCCGAACCGGGCGCCAACGTCACCGTGAACACCAGCGCCTGCGGTCGCAACGGCCACGGCGTGGGCGACGCCCGCTCGCTGGGAGCGGGTGAGTTCCATCTGTCGCCCGGTACGCACAAGGACACCGTGGAGGGCCAGTTCCGCATCCCCGAGCGGACCGAGGCCGGCACGTACGGCATCAGCGTGCGCTGCAAGAACGGCAAACGGGCCAACGGTGACGTCACCGTGCAGCACCGCAGGGACGAGCAGTCGGACGGGCAGCACCACACCCAGCAGCCCAGCGGCCACATCAGGACCGGCGTGGGGGGCAGCGTAGGCCCCGACACCGCACAGATCGCGGCGGGAGCGGCCGTACTCACCGCTGCCGCCGTCAGCGGGGCACTGTTCCTGCGGCGCCGGGCGAGCGGCGTCCAGGGCGGTTGACGGCTGCGGCCCGGGCCGCAGCCACACCCCGCTCCCCGTTCCCGGCAGGCCCCGAGCCTGCCGGGAACGGGGCATACCCACGACCGGGCTCCATGGGAGGACCGATGAGCACCAGAACGAAGGGCTGGATCCTGGCCGCAGCCGTCTGCACCGGTCTCTACCTGGTGCAGAACGGCTCCCGGGATCTGACCCCACCGGTGCCTTCCGCGGCGCAGGCGTTCGCCGCCGGCCCCCGGGCCCACACCGATGCCGCCGCCGACCCCTTGCCGCCGTCGGCGCCGCTGCGGCTGCGCATCCCCGACATCGACGTCGACACCCCGCTGATGCGACTCGGCCTCGACAGCAAGGGCGGGCTGGAGGTGCCCCCGGAGGCGGATCGCAATCTCGCCGGCTGGTACGGCGGTGGCACGACGCCGGGTGCGAAGGGCACCGCTATCGTCGCCGGACATGTGGACAACGCCCGCGGACCCGCCGTCTTCTACAGTCTCGGCGCCCTCAAGAAGGGCCATCGCATCGAGATCTCGCGCGGGGACGGCCGCACCGCCGTGTTCACCATCGACGCGATCGAGGTCTACGAGGCCGATGCCTTCCCCGACCGCAAGGTCTACGGGCCCGCGGACCGGGCCGAGCTACGGGTGATCACCTGCGGCGGTGGCTTCAGCGAGAAGACCGGCTACCGGGGCAACGTGGTCGCCTTCGCCCATCTCATCGGTGTCCGTCCGGCCTGAGAACGGCGCCAAGCGGCGTCAAGCGGCATCAATGGGCGGCCCCAGCGGCGTCAACCGACCCACTGGTCGAAGGCGAGCTTGGCGACCAGCGACAGGACGACCGCGAGCAGCACCCCGCGCACGAAGCCGCTTCCCTTGCGCAGCGCCATGCGTGCCCCCAGCATCCCGCCCGCCAGGTTGAAGACGGCCAGCAGCGCAGCCAACTGCCACAGCACCGTGCCCTGGTACGCGAACATGGCCAACGCCCCGCCGTTGGTGCACACATTGACGATCTTGGCGGTGGCCGATGCCGTCAGCAGGTCGAGATGGAGCACGGCCGTCAGCGCCAGGACCAGGAAGGTGCCCGTACCCGGCCCGAACAGCCCGTCGTAGAAGCCGATGCCCCCGCCGACGAGGACGATCGCGGTGATCGTGCGCGCACGGGTCACCGGTGGGCCCTCGGTTGCCGCAGCCGCCCCGAAGGCCGGCCGCAGCAGGACGAACGCGGCCACGGCGAGCAGCACCACCATGATCACCGGGCGCAGCACATCACTGCTGATGCCCGCGGCGAAGAACGCGCCGCCCATCGATCCCGCGAGCGCCGCCAACCCGATCCGGACCGCCGTCCGCACCGGCACCCGGGCCGTGCGCGCATAGGTGATCGCCGCGCCGGACGTGCCCACGATCGCGACCGCCTTGTTGGTGCCGAGGACATGGGCGGCCGGGGTCTGCGGCAGACCGAGCAGGAGTGCGGGGAGCAGCAGCAGCCCTCCCCCGCCGACCACCGCGTCGATCCAGCCGGCCGCCGCGGCGGCGAGGCAGAGGAGCACGATCGTGGTCAGCGGTATGTCGGGCACGGTCGCGACCCTACGGAGAAGATCGCTGCACCGTCCGTCCATCTCGACATCCGGCCCTCACCGCAGGTGGGACGCCGGATTCACCCCTGTTTCGTACCGATGACGACCGTCGCCCAGCGGTCCTCGTCCACGGCCGTCCGGGGTTCGAGTCCCCCTCGGGCCACGATGTCCAGTGCCGTCGGCAGTTGCCCCCGGCTGGTCTCGAAGAGCATGGATCCGCCGGGGGCGAGCCACCTTTCCGCGCGGGCCGCGACCCGGCGCAGCACGTCGAGCCCGTCCGCGCCCCCGTCGAGCGCGATGCGCGCCTCATGCACCCGGGCTTCGACGGGGAGCAGGGCGATCTCGTCGGTCGGTACGTACGGCACGTTGGCCAGGAGAACGCCGACCCGCCCGCGGAGCCGCGCGGGCAGCGGCGCATACAGGTCCCCTTCGTACACCTGCCCCTCGTTCACCTGCCCCTCGCCCGCCCGGATGTTGGCCCGGGCGCAGCGCACCGCCCTGGGATCGATGTCACAGGCATGGAGTTCGATCGGGTGTACGGAGTGGGCGAGCGCGGCCCCGAGCGCCCCGGAACCGCAGCACAGGTCGACTACGACGGAGTGCGTGCGGGTGAGGGAGACAGCCTGCTGGACGAGGAATTCGGTACGGCGTCGGGGGACGAACACCCCGGGGTCCACCCGTATCCGTAGGCCGGCGAAGGCCGCCCAGCCGACGATGTGTTCCAGGGGGCGGCCCGAGGTGCGGTGCTCCACCATCGTGGCGAGGGCCGCGGGCCCGGAGGCCGCGGAGAGCAGGAGGTCCGCCTCGTCCTCGGCGAAGACGCAGCCTGCGGTCCGCAGGACGCGGACTATGTCGTCGAGTGGCGGGAACGACGGAAGGGACATGGGTGCCTTTCGGGATACCGAAGGGCGCTCGATCCGTCAGCGGATCCCACGTCGGGGGACGGGGGGTGAAGAGGAGAGCACCCGACTGGCGACAGCGGTAATGCGTCTCACCTCCTCGGTCCGTTCGTGGCGCGGGAGGGCCACAGTACCCGAACGCCCGTCGTGCGGCAGGCTGACCAACGGGCCCGCCCCGCCGTGGCCGTCGGGGTTCGTCCCGGTGTTCACGCACAGTCAACGATCGTGGAGAGTGAGGGCGAAATGGCCGGTTGGAGCACCGTCGACATGCCGGACCAGCGAGGGCGTACGGCGGTGGTGACGGGCGCCAACAGCGGCATCGGGCTCCATGCGGCCGAAGCTCTGGCGGGCCGGGGGGCGACGGTCGTCCTCGCGTGCCGGAGCGAGGAGCGGGGCGCAGGGGCCGCGGCGTGGGTGCGCGAGCGGGTGCCCGGAGCCGATGTGCAGGTGCGTCGACTCGATCTCGCGGACCTCGCGTCCGTGCGGGAGTTCGCGGCCCGCTACCCGTACGACCGTCTCGATCTGCTGATCAACAATGCGGGAGTGATGGCGCTGCCGTTCGGGCGAACCGTCGACGGGTTCGAGATGCAGTTCGGCGTGAACCACCTGGGCCACTTCGCCCTGACGGGGCTCCTCCTGCCCGGGCTGCTCCGGACGCCGGGGGCGCGGGTGGTGTGCGTGTCGAGCTTTATGCACGGGCTGGCCGATCTGGACCCGGACGACCTCCAGAGCGAGCACCCCTACCGCAGGTGGATCGCCTACGCACGCTCCAAGACGGCGAATCTCCTCTTCGTGCACGCATTGGCGCGCCGGCTGGCCGCAGCGGGTTCGGACGTGGTCGCCGCGGCGGCCCATCCCGGCTATGCCGACACCAATCTGCAAGGCGCGGGGCCTCGGATGACGGGGGCCAAGGCCAGGGAGCGGGTGATGTCCCTCGGGAACCGCCTGTTCGCCCAGTCGGCCGCAGCGGGGGCGCTGCCCACGCTGTACGCGGCCACCGCGCCGGACGTGCGACCCGATTCCTTCACCGGCCCGCGCATCGCCGGTTGGCGGGGCGCCCCGGGACCGTCGATGCGCGCGGGACGGACGAGGGACGACGAGAGGGCCGAGCGGCTGTGGGCTGCGTCCGTCGCAGTCACCGGGGTGGCGTACGACGGGCTCCCCTCGCCCTGATCGTCCTGGCGGTGGGCCGGGTGCGGCCATGCGGGGGCAGGTGCCGCGTCAAAGTCGCGTGAAGGCGCAGGCCCTGGGCGCCAAGGACGCGACAAAGGGCCCGCCCGCGGCCAAACCCGCCCGCACGCTGGGGCTGCCCGCCTTCCCCGGGCGACACCCCCGGAGGTACGCGACCGATGACCGCCCTGTCCATGCCACCCGGCTCAGCAGACGCGGCGGCGTCCGAACCGCACCGGCCCGGCACCGGCGACCGGCACCGGCTCACCTCCGTACAGGGGCTCGCCGCGCTGTCCCTCGATGCGATGGCGTCGGTGGCGTACGGGCCCGAGGCCATCGTGCTCGTCCTGGCGACGGCGGGCGGTGTGGGGCTCGGCTACACCCTGCCCGTCACCCTCGGCATTGCCGCACTGCTCGCCGTGCTGGTGGCCTCCTACCGTCAGGTGATCGCAGCGTTCCCCAACGGCGGCGGGGCCTACGCGGTCGCACGTGCCCATCTGGGCCGGCGCACCTCCCTGGTCGCCGCCGCCTCGCTGGTGCTGGACTACGTGCTCAACGTCGCCGTCTCGGTCACCGCCGGAGTCGCGGCCCTCACATCGGCCTTCCCCTTTCTCTACGATGACCGGCTGCTGCTCGGCCTGGCCGTGCTCCTGCTGGTCACCGGTGTGAACCTGCGCGGAATCGTCGACTCTGCCCGGGTGTTCATCGTGCCCACGGCCGTGTTCGTCGGCTCGATCCTCACCGTCATCGTGGTGGGCTTGTTCCGCAGTGCACCGGCGTCCACCGAGGCCGCGGCCGGTCATGCGGCCGTCGTCGGTGACAGTGCGACCACCGTGGGCGCGCTGCTGTTGCTGAAGGCGTTCGCCTCCGGGTGTTCGGCGCTCACCGGAGTGGAGGCGGTCGCCAACGCCGTACCGTCCTTCCGCACGCCGGCCGCACGCCGCGCGCAGCGGACCGAAGTGGCCCTGGGTGCGCTGCTGGGCGTGATGCTGATCGGGCTGTCGGTGCTGATCGGCCGATTCCACCTCCAGCCGGTCGAAGGGGTGACCGTCCTGGCCCAACTCGCGGACGCCTCGCTCGGTCACACCTGGGGGTTCTATCTGGTGCAGTTCGCCACGGTGGTCCTGCTCGCGCTTGCCGCGAACACCTCCTTCGGCGGGCTGCCGGTGCTGATGTCACTGTTGGCACGGGACAACTATCTGCCGCACCTGTTCCAGTTGAAGGCCGACCGCCAGGTGCACCGCCACGGCGTGCTGGCGCTCGCCGCGGTGGCAGGACTGCTGGTGGTCTTCTCCGGCGGCGACACCAACACCCTGGTGCCCCTCTTCGCGATCGGCGTCTTCGTGGGCTTCACCATCTGTCAGACGGGCATGGTCGTCCACTGGCGCGTCGAACGCTCGGCGGGCTGGCGGCGCAAATCCCTGCTCAACGGCGTGGGCGCCGTACTCACCGCGGTCAGCGCCCTGGTGGTGAGCGCCACCAAGTTCACCGAAGGCGCCTGGACGGTCCTCATCGCCCTGCCCGTGCTCGTGGTGCTGTTCGAATGCGTCCACGGGGCGTACGGGAGCCTCGACGAGCGGATGGAGCTCGGGCGGGTACCGGCGGCACCGCACCGCTCGCGCTCGCTGGTGATCGTTCCCGTATCGCATCTGTCGCGGCTGACGCGCGAGGCGGTGAATGCTGCCGTATCGCTCGGGGACGAGGTGCGCGCGGTGACGGTGGTCCATCAGGACGAGGACGACCGGGCCGCGGCTCGGACCCTACGGCGGGACTGGGAGCGCTGGAACCCGGGTGTGGAGCTGGTGGAGTTGACCACCCAGCGGCGGACCATCGGACGACCGGTGTCGGAGTACGTGCGCAAGATCTACCGCTACCACCCGGGCACCCGTGTGACGGTGCTGATAGCGGAGGTGGAACCGGACCGACTGTGGCAACGGCTGCTCCAGAACCAACGGGGTGCGGTGCTGGCCCATGCGGTGCGCCGGGACACCGCCGCCGTCATCTGTCGGCTGCGCTTCCGGCTGGCTGCGCCGGACCGAACGACGAAGGCGCCCTGAGAGGGGCCGCAGCGAAATCCGGCGACGAACACGCCCCGAAGGGCGGTTGGCTCGTCGGCCCTTCCGGAGGACGAGGACGGAAGGACCGGGCACGGAGGCGGTCAGGGAGCCGGCACGAGACTGAGCAGCCGCGAACAGAGTCGGGCGGGGTCGGGCAGGTGGCTCAGCCCGCCACCTCCGCCGGCGCCCCTCCCCTCAGCAGGGCCGCGCCCAGGGGTGTGAGCGTGTGCAGCACGGCATTGCCGTGGCGCAGCGTCAGGACGAGGCCCGCCTCGCGCAGTACGGCTGCGTGCTGACTGGCCGAGGCGAGCGATACGCCTGCCCTCCGGGCGAGTTCGCTGGTCGTACAGCCGTAGCGGATGGCCTGGAGCACGGCCGAGCGGGTGTGGCCGACGAGCTTGCCGAGCGAGGGGGCGAGCGTCGAACCGCTCGTCTCCCCGAATGCGGGATCGGGGGTGTGGGCGACCGGATAGACCAGTACCGGGGGGAGTTTCGGGTCTCGGTAGACGACGGGTGTACCCCGACAGAAGAAGGACGGCTGGAGCAACAACCCCCGTCCGTTCAGCCGTACGTCACGGTCGACGGGGTAGTCCGCCTCCAGCACGGGAGCGCGCCAGCGGAGCACCGGCGGCAGCGAGCCGAGGAGCTCGGCCGCGCCGCCGTCGAGCAGTGCCCGGCCCCGTACCGCGCGGTCGGCCTCGACCCGGGCTTGGATCTGCGCCCAGTACGGCACGATGGCGGCGCTGTGGTAGCTGCGGAGCACCGAGATGAGCTTGGCGAGCTGCTCCGGGGCGCCCTGGGCGAGGGCCGCGAGTCGACCGGAACGCTCGGCGGGCAGCTCGGCCGCGCGCTCACTCGTCCGGTCCCCTTCGGCGGCCCGCCCTGCTGACACCCGGTTCAGTTCGTAATGAAGCCTGTCGGGTGCCGTGGCGCGTATCGCCTCAAGTCCCGGCTCCAGGCCGCCGGTGCCTTCCGGCGGTGTCAGAAAGTCGGGGAAATAGCCACGCGTGGGCACCAGCGCGGCCAGCAGGCTTGTTTCACCATTCAACCGCGACCGTGTTTCCGATCGCCATTCTCCGAACATCTGAGCACGACGCCGCTCTCTCAATCGATGAAAGCTCAGAATCGTTTCCCACAACGCATCCGGTCTGACGGCCATTCGCACTCTGGCGAGGTCGTCCCCAGTGAAATGGATACGTAGCACTGAACCCCCACTGTTGCACCCGCAATCGCCCCGATCACTGAGTATGCACGCCATCACAGGCGGTTACCACGGAGTTTCAGCCAGAGTTGAAATGTCTCGCCGGGGTTGGGTGCGAAACGAAAGGCTGTACGGCGTCGGGCAGGTTCCTTCTGTCTCCGATGGACGTGACGAGGACCGTGGGGGGCTTCGCACATCCGGCGGCGGGTGACAGAGGGTGCGGCTCCCTGTCCGGCTTGGGTAATGGGGCGCGGTGCGTGGATGGGGATCCGCGTGCCGCGCCCCTCCTGTTCTTTGCTGAGCGAACGACAGAAATAGAGTTCCGTCAAGATCGGCCAAAATCTTCTTTTCACGCGAGGAACCGGCCTTGGCGAATGTGTCGAAAGAAACACCAGGGGTGGATGCGCATCACGGCGTGTCCACCCTCTCTCTGTGTTAAAGAAGCCGCGCACAGAGACGAAGTCGAGGGGTCCGGGGAGCGATGGAACACCACCTTCGGGGCGGCGTGATTCAACGCTATCCAACGGCACTCAACGCATCCCAACGCATCGACACATCGGCCGCCCTCCCCCCGGGGGCTCCGCTGGCGAGGCCGACATGACCGCGCCGGCCCGATGACGGGCCGGCGCGGCAGACGGATGCGACGAACAGGTACGACAGACGGCTCAGCGGGAGTCGCTGCCCCTCGACTGTGCCGCCGCCCGGCCCGCCTCCAGCCGTGCCACCGGGATCCGGAACGGCGAGCAGGAGACGTAGTCGAGTCCGACCTCGTGGAAGAAGTGCACCGACTCGGGGTCACCGCCGTGTTCCCCACAGACACCGAGCTTCAGATCGGGGCGGGTCGCACGGCCGGCCTCCACCGCGCTGCGCACCAGCGACCCCACACCGTCCTTGTCGATCGTCTCGAACGGCGACACCCCGAAGATGCCCTTCTCCAGGTAGGCCGTGAAGAACGACGCCTCCACGTCGTCCCGGGAGAATCCCCAGACGGTCTGTGTGAGGTCGTTGGTGCCGAAGCTGAAGAACTCGGCGGCCTCGGCGATCTGGCCCGCGGTCAGTGCGGCCCGCGGCAGCTCGATCATCGTGCCCAGCGCCAGCTTCAGCTCGACGCCCCGGGCCGCCTCCACCTCGGCGATGACCTTCTCGGCCTCGTCGCGGACGATCTCCAGCTCCTGCACGGTCCCGACCAGCGGGATCATGATCTCGGCACGGGGGTCGCCCTTGGCGTTCAAACGCTCGGCGACGGCCTCGGCGATGGCCCGCACCTGCATGGCGAACAGCCCCGGAATCACCAGCCCGAGCCGCACTCCGCGCAGTCCGAGCATCGGGTTCTGCTCGTGCAACCGGTGGACGGCCTGGAGCAGCCGTAGATCGTTCTCGTTGTGGTCCTTGCGCGACTCCGCCAGCGCCACCCGTACGGAGAGTTCGGTGATGTCGGGCAGGAACTCGTGCAGCGGCGGGTCGAGCAGTCGTACCGTCACCGGCAGACCGTCCATCGCCTCGAACAGCTCGATGAAGTCGGCCTTCTGGAGCGGCAGCAACTGCTCCAGGGCGGTGGAGCGCTCCTCGTCGGTGTCCGCGAGGATCAACCGCTCGACCATCTCGCGGCGTTCACCGAGGAACATGTGCTCGGTGCGGCACAGGCCGATGCCCTGGGCGCCGAACCGGCGTGCCCGCAGGGCGTCCTCGGCGCTGTCGGCGTTGGCCCGCACGCGCAGTCTGCGCACCCGGTCCGCGTACGCCATGATCCGGTGCACGGCGGCGACCAGTTCGTCGGCGTCGTCCGCTCCCGCGTGCATCCGGCCCTCGAAGTACTCGACGACCGGCGACGGTACGACCGGCACCTCACCCAGGTACACCTTGCCGGTGGAGCCGTCGATGGAGACGACGTCGCCCTCTTCGACCACCGTGCCGTTCACGGTCATCCGGCGCCGCTTGGTGTCGACCTCCAGGTCCTCGGCACCGCACACGCAGGTCTTGCCCATGCCGCGGGCGACGACGGCGGCGTGCGAGGTCTTGCCGCCGCGGGAGGTCAGGATGCCCTGGGCCGCGATCATGCCGTCGAGGTCGTCGGGGTTGGTCTCCCGACGGATGAGGATGACCTGCTCACCTGAGCGGGACCACTTGACGGCGGTGTAGGAGTCGAA
This sequence comes from Streptomyces sp. NPDC005963, assembly GCF_040638655.1. Taxonomy (NCBI): domain Bacteria; kingdom Bacillati; phylum Actinomycetota; class Actinomycetes; order Kitasatosporales; family Streptomycetaceae; genus Streptomyces; species Streptomyces sp. NPDC005963. Next base: position 180,297 of record NZ_JBEXVD010000003.1, read on the forward strand.
GACGGCCTTGCCGACGGCCGCACCGGGCGAGGCGGCGATGCCCCGGCCGAGCAGTTCGACCTTGGCGTCCTCGTCGAAGCGCGGGAACATCAACTGGGCGAGTTGGGCGCCGTTGACGCGCTGGAGCGCCTCCGCCTCGTCGATGAGTCCCTGGTCGACGAGTTGGGTGGCGATGCGGAAGGCGGCGCCGGCCGTGCGCTTGCCGACCCGGGTCTGGAGCATCCACAGCTGACCGCGTTCCACGGTGAACTCGATGTCGCACAGATCGAGGTAGTGGTTCTCCAGGGTCTCCATGATCTGCATCAGCCGGTCGTACGACGCCTTGTCGATCGTCTCCAACTCGGCCAGCGGGACGGTGTTGCGGATGCCCGCGACCACGTCCTCGCCCTGGGCGTTCTGGAGGTAGTCGCCGTAGACGCCCTGCTGGCCGGAGGCCGGGTCACGGGTGAAGGCGACGCCGGTACCCGAGTCGGGACCCAGGTTGCCGAACACCATCGAGCAGATGTTGACGGCCGTGCCGAGGTCGTTGGGGATGCGCTCCTGGCGGCGGTAGAGCCGGGCGCGGTCGCCGTTCCACGATTCGAAGACGGCCTTGATGGCGAGGTCCATCTGTTCCCGCGGGTCCTGCGGGAAGTCGCGGCCCGCCTCGGACTTCACGATCTTCTTGTAGTGCTTGACGAGCTTCTTGAGGTCGGCCGCATCCAGGTCGGTGTCGACGCTGACGCCCTTGGCCGACTTGGCGTCCTCCAGTGCCTCCTCAAAGAGGTCGCCGTCGACGTCGAGGACGGTCTTGCCGAACATCTGGATCAGTCGGCGGTACGAGTCCCAGGCGAACCGCTCGTCGCCGGCCTGTTGGGCGAGTCCGACGACGGACTCGTCGGAGAGGCCGATGTTGAGGACGGTGTCCATCATGCCGGGCATGGAGAACTTGGCGCCGGAGCGTACGGACACCAACAGCGGGTCGTCCGCCTGCCCCAACTTCTTGCCCATGCGCTGTTCGAGGGCGTCGAGGTGCGCGCTCACCTCGTCGCGCAGCGCTGCGGGCTCCGATCCGCTGTCGAGGTAGACCTTGCACGCCTCGGTGGTGATGGTGAAGCCCGGAGGGACGGGCAGACCGAGGTTGGTCATCTCGGCGAGGTTGGCACCCTTGCCCCCGAGGAGGTCCTTCAGATCCCTGTTGCCTTCGGTGAAGTCGTAAACGAACTTCTGCTCGCGAAGGTCCTGTCGATCCTGGTTTTCCGGCACGGCTCTCGACTCTCCCCGAGGCTCGGTGGCTGCCCTGACGGCGAGGAACATACCCATATCAAAGGCTTTTGGGCACGCCCACTTGGCCGTCATACGGCCGTAGCCACTCGTCTGCCACCAGATCGAAAGTGACCACGGAGCGGAAGGCGATCGACGACGCACGCGGTATGCGTTCAGACCTTGAACGTACGGGCACGGTGTGCGAGCGATTCGGCGCATTCGGCGACACAGGGTTGCGTTCGACTTCAGTGAATGAAGCCATTCGACGTGGCACTGAGTGCCACCCTTTTGAGAGGTGAGGCAATCATATGTGCGCTCAAATGAGCGCAACCCTTATCAAGGGTGGCGATAATCACGCTATGGCGCACTGGGTCGGTCCACCATCCGGACCGCAATCCACGGCACTCCCGCTCCAGCGCCGCTGCCCGCTCACCGTTCCGCTGTCGTTCGCCCTCCGTTCGCCGGCACCCTCCGGCTCCACGGAAGCAACAGCGGGGTGGCCAGGAGGAGGACTCCCGCGGCTGCGATCGCGGCCCGCGGGCCGGTGACGGCCGCCAGCAGCCCCCATCCGGCGGTCAGCGCCGCGATCGTCAGACTGGTGCTGACCGACCAGGCGGAGAGCGTACGGACGACACGGTCGGGGTCGGTGTGGTTGAGCCGATAGCTCGCCAGCACCGGATTGAAGAGACCGCAGCAGGTCACCAAGCCGAACTGGACGACGAGGACGAGGACGATCCCGGCGGCGCCCGGCTGCACGAACGCCAGACCGAGCGGCCAACACGCGCGCAGCGCTCCGGCGGTGCAGAGCACCTCGTGCTGCCCGAACCGGGCCACGAGCGGTTGTGCGAGGCGCGAGCCCACCAGACCACCGATGCAGGGAACCGCGAAGACGAGACCGTACTGCCAGGGGGCGAACCCGAGATCGCGCAGGAGCAGCAGGGCGAGCAGCGGCTCGGAGGCCATGATCAGTCCATTGACCGCGACCGCGTTGAAGAACAGGGGGCGCAGCACGGGGTGCTGAAGGATGTGCCGCCACCCTTCGAGCAGATCGCGTGCGCGTGGTCGCCGTGCACCGGTCCGTTCGGGGTGCGGTTCCGTCCCCCCGATGGCACGGATGCCCAGCGCCGAGAGCAGATGGCTGACCGCGTTGGCTGCAACGGTCGTCACCGGTCCGAACAGTCCGATCGCGGCTCCTCCGAGCGGAGGTCCGAGCATGGTCGCGGTCCATGTCGTGGACTCGAACCGGCTGCTCGCGACGAGGAGGTCCCCCGGAGGCAGGAGCGCCTTCAGATACGCGCCGCTGGCCGCCCTGAACGCGATGTCGGCCGCCGCGACGACAACGGAGACGATGAGGAGTTGGGCGAAGCCGAGCCGGCCGAGCGCGAACGCCGCGGGGATGCTGATCAGCGCCGTGAACCGGATCAGGTCCGTCGCCACCATGACGGGCCTTTTGCGGCGGAACTCCACCCACGGGCCGAGCCGCACCGCCACCAGGGCGCCCACGGCCCGTCCCACTGCGGACAGCGCCGCTAACTGGGCCGGCCCCACGTCCAGTACGAGGATCGCCAGCAGGGGGAACGCGCCGAACCCGAGGGCGGTGCCGTAGGCGCTGACGGCGTACGCCGCCCACAGCCGCCCGAACCGTGACCCCAGCGACCGTCTGCCTGCCATACCGCCACCGACCCTCGCCCAGGGGGAACACACTCGACGACCGGCATCCAAGCAAGGGCACGCCCGGGATCAAAACCGTCGACCCGATGGCGCACGGCAGTTGGCCGGAGGTGCTCAGCCGCCCGAGGTGTCCAACTCTGCGTCCGCACCGACGGCCGCGCAGTCGTACGGGTCCTTCAGCCAGCCGTCCGGCAGCACCACCCGGTTGTTCCCCGAGGTGCGGCCCCGCGGCCCGTCCGCCCCCACCGGCCAGGGCTGGTCCAGGTCCAACAGCCCCAACTGGTCGTCGAGTTCGGCCAGCGACGAGGTGATCGCCAGTCGCTTGCGCATCTCGGAGCCGACCGCGAAGCCCTTGAGGTACCAGGCCACGTGCTTGCGGAAGTCGATCACGCCACGGGACTCGTCGCCGATCCACTCCCCCAGCAGTTCGGCATGGCGGCGCATCACGGCGGCCACCTCCCTGAGCGTGGGTGCCGCAGCGGGGTCACCGCCCCCCTCGAAGGCGGCGACCAGATCGGCGAAGAGCCAGGGCCGCCCCAGACAGCCGCGCCCGACGACGACCCCGTCGCAGCCGGTCTCCCGCACCATCCGCAGTGCATCGTCCGCCGACCAGATGTCCCCGTTGCCGAGCACCGGGATTTCAGGGACGTGCTCCTTGAGCCGTGCGATGGCCTCCCAGTCGGCGGTGCCGCCGTAGTGCTGGGCGGCGGTGCGACCGTGCAGGGCGATGGCCGTGACGCCCTCGTCCACGGCGATCCGTCCGGCGTCGAGGTAGGTGATGTGGTCGTCGTCGATGCCCTTGCGCATCTTCATCGTGACCGGAAGCCGTCCCGCGTTGCCCACGGCCTCGTGCAGGATCGCGCGCAGCAGCGGCCTCTTGTACGGGAGGGCGGACCCGCCGCCCTTGCGGGTCACCTTGGGGACGGGGCAGCCGAAGTTGAGGTCGATGTGATCGGCAAGGTCCTCGTCCACGATCATGCGGACGGCCTTGCCGACGGTCACCGGGTCCACTCCGTACAACTGGATGGACCGCGGTGTCTCGGTCGCATCGAAGTGGATCAGCTGCATGGTCTTCTCGTTGCGCTCGACCAGTGCCCGCGTGGTGATCATCTCGCTGACGAACAGCCCCTTGCTGCCCGGCTCGGCGGGGGTCGCCGGCCGGCCGCCGAAGGTGCGGACGCCTTCGGCGAACTCCCGGCACAGGGTCCGGAAGGGTGCGTTCGTGATCCCGGCCATCGGTGCGAGCACCACCGGGGGCGTCACCGCGTGCGGACCGATGGCGAGCGCCGGGTAGGAGGGGGCAGACGTGGTCATTCGTCCATTGTCGCGTACGGCATTGCGTGCGAGTGAATTCATTAGTTAGTCGTACTATCGGCGCATGTCCGAGCTCTCTCCTCGGCGGCGGTTGCTCGTCCTGGGCATCTGCTGCATGAGCCTGCTGATCGTCAGCCTCGACAACACCATCCTGAACGTGGCACTGCCGGCCATGGGGAAGGACTTGGACGCCTCCGTTTCCGGCTTGCAGTGGACCATCGACGCCTACACGCTCGTCCTCGCCTCCCTGCTGATGCTGGCGGGCTCCACCGCGGACCGGATCGGCCGCCGCAAGGTGTTCATGGCGGGGCTCGTGCTCTTCACACTGGGCTCGCTGCTCTGTTCCCTGGCCCCCACGCTGGAATCGCTGGTCGCCTTCCGCATGGTCCAGGCCGTGGGCGGCTCCATGCTCAATCCGGTCGCCATGTCGATCATCACCAACACCTTCACCGACCCCGCCGAGCGGGCCCGTGCGATCGGCGTGTGGGGCGGTGTCGTGGGAATCTCCATGGCCGCCGGCCCGCTGATCGGCGGACTGCTGGTGGACACCGTGGGCTGGCGGTCGATCTTCTGGGTGAATCTGCCCGTCGGAGTGCTGGCCCTCTTCCTGACCTGGCGTTACGTCCCCGAGTCCCGGGCCCCGAAGCCGCGGCGGGTCGACCCCGTGGGCCAGCTGCTGATCATGCTTCTCCTCGGCTCGCTGACGTACGCGATCATCGAGAAGAGCCTGGTCTTCGGGCTGATCGCGGCCGTGGCGCTGCTGGGGGTGCTCGGCTACGAGCCGCGACGGATCGAGCCGCTGATCGATCTGCGGTTCTTCCGCAGCGCCCCCTTCACCGGGGCCACGGTCATCGCGGTGTCCGCCTTCGCCGCACTGGGCGGCTTCCTCTTCCTCAACACGCTCTACCTCCAGGACGTCCGCGGCTACTCGGCCCTGCACGCCGGGCTCTACATGCTCCCGATGGCCGGACTGACGCTGGTCTGCGCACCACTGTCGGGACGTCTCGTCGGCAGCCGGGGACCACGGCTGCCCCTGCTGGTCGCAGGGACGACGATGGCGGCGAGCGGCGTGCTGTTCGCCGTGTTCGAGGCCGAGACGTCAACGGCGCTGCTGTTCACCGGATACGTCCTGTTCGGAGTGGGCTTCGGCATGGTGAACGCACCCATCACCAATACCGCGGTCTCCGGAATGCCCAGGTCCCAAGCCGGCGTGGCCTCCGCGATCGCCTCGACGAGCCGCCAGATCGGTCAGACGCTGGGGGTCGCCGTGATCGGGACGGTACTGGCGTCCGGGGTGGCGGTGGGCACACGATCCCCGTCGTACGCACAGGACTTCGTCGAGACGGCCCGGATCGCCTGGTGGATCATCGCCGGCTGCGGTCTGTGCGTCCTGGTGGTGGGCGCCGTGACGAGCGGCCCGTGGGCGCGGAGCACGGCCGATCGTTGCGCCGAGCACCTGGAGGGGCGGAAGCCGGCCACCGAACGTGCGGACGCCGAGCCGGGCGCCCGCAGCTGAACCGCCGCCCCGACGCGAGAAGGTGCGTGGCCGTTCGCCGCCGTACGCCCCCGGACAGTGCAACGGCCCCGCGCCCGTACTCGTGTACGTCGGCGCGGGGCCATCAGCTGGTGCGGTGGAGGTCAGGACTCGTTCGCCGAGGACTCCTGGACCTGCTCGGGCTCGTCGGACGCGGCGGTCTGCTCGCCGCCGCCGTCCTGGGCCCGCTCGCGCATCTTGCGCAGCAACTCGGCCTTCTGGTCCGCGGCTGCCTGACGATCGGCGTTGCGCGAAGGACCGCCTGCCTGCTGATCGGCACGGGACAGCTTCTTGCGCTGCCCTCCCACACCGAGAAGGTTGTTACGGCTCTTGGCCATGGGGCTCTCCCATTGGGTGGTGAGAAGTGACTGGGACTAGTCAGATGGGGGCGGGCGACCGCCGCGCTCTCACTCGTAGATCTGGAAGAACGAGTACATGGGGGTGACGTTACCTGTCCGGGAGAAGGTGGGGCATCCGTTTTTGCGTCGGATGCGGCGGCGGACGCACAGCGGCGACTCACCGGCCGGAGCGACGGCGGGAGGCAGGGTCTGCAACCCTTCGCGCCCGAGCACCTGCGTGCGAAGGGGGCCGCCGGACGGTGTTGCCCGGACGGCCCCCTGCGGAGCGCGGGTGTCAGCAGCCGAGCAGACGGCTGCCGAGGTAGGACTGGATCTGGTCCAGGGAGACGCGCTCCTGCGTCATGGTGTCGCGCTCGCGCACGGTCACCGCGTTGTCGTCGAGGGTGTCGAAGTCGACGGTGACGCAGAACGGGGTGCCGATCTCGTCCTGACGACGGTAGCGACGGCCGATCGCACCCGCGTCATCGAACTCGATGTTCCAGTTCTGGCGCAGATCGGCCGCCAGGCCCTTGGCCTTCGGGGAGAGCTGCGGGTTGCGCGAGAGCGGCAGCACCGCGACCTTCACCGGCGCGAGGCGCGGGTCGAGGCGCATCACGGCGCGCTTCTCCAGGACGCCCTTGGCGTTGGGGGCCTCGTCCTCGTTGTACGCGTCGAGGAGGAAGGCCAGCATCGCGCGGCCGACACCGGCCGCGGGCTCGATGACGTACGGGGTCCAGCGCTCGCCGGCCTCCTGGTCGAAGTACGAGAGGTCGTGGCCGGACGCCTTGGAGTGAGCGGTGAGGTCGAAGTCGGTGCGGTTGGCGACGCCCTCCAGCTCACCCCACTCGTTGCCGCCGAACTGGAAGCGGTACTCGATGTCGGCGGTGCGCTTCGAGTAGTGGGAGAGCTTGTCCTTGGGGTGGTCGTACCAGCGCATGTTCTCCTCGCGCATGCCGAGGCCGGTGTACCAGTTCCACCGCTGGTCCATCCAGTACTGCTGCCAGTGCTCGTCCTCGCCGGGCTTGACGAAGAACTCCATCTCCATCTGCTCGAACTCACGGGTGCGGAAGATGAAGTTGCCGGGCGTGATCTCGTTGCGGAAGGACTTGCCCATCTGGGCGATGCCGAACGGCGGCTTCTTGCGCGAGGTCTGCTGCACCTGGGCGAAGTTGGTGAAGATGCCCTGCGCCGTCTCGGGCCGCAGATAGGCGACCGAGCCGGAGTCCTGGGTGGGGCCGAGGTGCGTGGCGAGCAGACCCGAGAACTGCTTCGGGTCGGTGAAGGCGCCCTTGGTGCCGCAGTGCGGGCAGTTGATGTCCGCGAGGCCGTTCTCGGGGGTCCTGCCGTGCTTGGCCTCGTACGCCTCGATCAAGTGGTCGGCGCGGTAGCGCTTGTGGCAGGAGGTGCACTCGGTGAGCGGGTCACTGAAGGTGGCGACGTGGCCGGAAGCCTCCCAGACCTCGCTGGCCAAGATCACCGACGAGTCGATGCCGACGACGTCCTCACGCGAGGTGACCATGTAGCGCCACCACTGGCGCTTGAGGTTCTCCTTCAGCTCCACGCCCAGCGGCCCGTAGTCCCAGGCGGCCTTCTGACCGCCGTAGATCTCGCTGCAGGGGTAGACGAAGCCACGGCGCTTGCTCAGGTTGACGATCGTATCGATCTTGTCGGCGGCCACGGTGCTCTCTTCATAGGACGACGGCTAACGGCGAATGGTTCAGATTACCGGCGGGCGCACCCCTGGGATCAAATCGGTTGCGGCCCTCGGCCAGGACCGCGCTTTGTTGACAATCGTTTCCATTTTTGTTGAAAATGAGTGTCATGAACATAGGACGCCTTATACGCACAACAGCCGCCACCGGTGCAGCGGCGCTCGGCCTCGTCGCCGTGTCCGCCTGCGCTTCCTCCGACGCCGCCGACGGCAAGGAGAACGGCAAGCTGAAGGTCGTGGCGTCCTTCTACCCGATGGAGTTCCTCGCCGAGCGCATAGGGGGCGACCACGTCTTGGTCTCCACCCTGACCAAGCCGGGTGTCGAGCCGCACGACCTGGAGCTCAAGCCGCGCCAGACCGCCGAACTGGGCGAGGCGGGGCTGATCCTCTACCTCAAGGGCATCCAGCCCGCCGTGGACAAGGCCATCGGCCAGTCCGAGGCCAAGCACAAGATCGACGCCGCCACCCTCACCGAGTTGGAGACCCACCAGGGCACCGACCACGGCCATGACCACGGCGCGGCGGGCACGGAGGAACACGACACGGCGGGGCACGGCGCAGAAGGCCACTCCAAGGACGAGCACGACCACGCGGGCGAAGCCGGCGGCGACCCCCACATCTGGCTCGACCCGGTGAAGTACGCCGAGGTCGCCAAGGGCGTCGGCGGTGCCCTCGCCAAGGCGGACCCGGACAACTCCGCCGCGTACCAGAAGAACACCGACGCCCTGGTGGGCGAGCTGAACACACTGGACGCCGCCTACCGGCAGGGGCTCAAGAACACCACCACCAAGACCTTCATCACCACCCACACCTCCTTCGGCTACCTGGCCGAGCGGTACGGGCTGGACCAGGAAGGCATCTCCGGCGTCAACCCCGAGTCCGAGCCGAGCCCCGCCAGGATCAAGGAGCTCCAGGCCGTGGCGACCAAGGAGAAGGTGACCACCGTCTTCTTCGAGACCCTCGCCAGCGACCGCACGGCGAAGACCCTGGCCGACGACACCGGTCTCAAGACGGACGTCCTCGACCCGCTCGAAGGGATCACGGACAAGTCCAAGGGCGACGACTACGTCGCCGTCATGGAGTCCAACCTCACCGCCCTCAAGAAAGCCCTGGGCGCGAAGTGAAACCACTGTGGGAGGCAGCTGTGCCATCGGGGAGCGAACCCGTCATATCCCTCTGCGGAGCCCGTGCCACGCTCGGCTCCCGGACCGTGCTGCGCGGCGTCGACCTGACCGTCACGCGGGGCGAAGTGGTCGCCCTGCTCGGCGCCAACGGCTCCGGCAAGTCCACCGCCGTGCGCTCCCTCATCGGACAGGTGCCGCTCACCGAGGGCGAGATCGCGCTGTTCGGGACCGAGCTGCGACGCTTCCGCCAGTGGTCCCGCGTCGGCTACGTCCCGCAGCGCACCACCGCGGCCAGCGGAGTGCCCGCCACCATCCGCGAGGTCGTCTCCTCGGGGCGGCTCTCCCGGGCCCGCCTCGGCCGCCTGTCCCGGGCCGACCGGGCGGCCGTGGACCGTGCCATCGAGCTCGTGGGGCTGGGAGACCGGGCCGACGACTCCGTCAGCGCCCTCTCCGGTGGACAGCACCAGCGCGTGCTCATCGCCCGTGCGCTCGCCTCCGAACCCGAGCTGCTGATCATGGACGAGCCGATGGCCGGGGTCGACCTCGCCAGCCAGGAGGTCCTGGCCGAGACCCTGCGCGAACAGGTAGCGGCCGGTACGACCGTCCTGCTCGTCCTCCACGAGCTCGGCGCGATCGAGCCGCTGATCGACCGGGCCGTGGTGCTGCGCGACGGCTGTGTCGTCCACGACGGGCCGCCGCCCAAGGCCACCGGACAGCACGCCCTGCCCGGACACGACCACGTACATCCGCACGCGGCCCACGAGTCGCTCCGCACGGGACTGCTGACCTGATCATGGAAATCCTGGAAACGGCCTTCATGCAGCGGGCGCTGCTCGCGGCGCTCCTCGTCGGGATCACCGCTCCCGCCGTCGGCATCTATCTGGTGCAGCGGCGACAGGCCCTGATGGGCGACGGAATCGGCCATGTCGCCATGACCGGTGTCGGCCTCGGCTTCCTGCTCTCCACCAACCCCATCTGGATGGCCACCGTCGTCTCGGTGATCGGCGCCGTCGCCATGGAGCTGATCAGGGCCTACGGCAAGACGCGCGGTGACATCGCCCTGGCCATGCTGTTCTACGGCGGCATGGCCGGCGGTGTCCTGCTGATCAACCTGTCGGACACCGGATCGACGGCGAACCTCGGTTCGTTCCTGTTCGGCTCGCTCTCCACGGTCTCCGACGCCGACCTCACGGCGATCGGCGTCCTGGCCGCCTTCGTGATGCTGGTGTCGGTGGGACTGCGGCGGCAACTGTTCGCGGTCAGCCAGGACGAGGAGTTCGCCCGGGTCACCGGACTACCGGTGCGGGCCCTGAACCTCCTGATCGCCGTCACGGCCGCCGTCACCGTCTCAGTGGCCATGCGTGTGGTGGGGTTGCTGCTGGTCAGCGCGCTGATGGTGGTCCCCGTTGCGGCGGCGCAGCAGATCTCCCGCTCCTTCAAGGCGACGTTCGCCCTGGCCGTGGCGATCGGGGTGACCGTGTCCCTGGCGGGCACGACCACCTCGTACTACCAGGACGTACCCCCCGGTGCGACGATCGTGCTCCTCGCGATCGGCGTCTTCATCGCCCTGACCGCCCTCGCCGCTCCGCTGGCGAAGCGACGGGCCCGGGCCGTCACGGCGACGGCGGGCGGACCCGAATGCGATTCTGAGCTGCCGGGTATGCGTCAGCCGGGTGACGGCGTCAGGGCCTGAACCCGACCTGGCAGAATTGACCACCACTAGCATGGTGGTCGAAGCAAGGAGGCACCTGTGGCGACTGCGCCCAGCGGCGGTAACACCGCCTCAGTGCGAGGGCGGTCCACTCGACAGCGTGCCGCCGTCGCGGCGGCGCTCGACGAGGTGGATGAGTTCCGCAGCGCCCAGGAACTCCACGACATGCTCAGACACCGCGGCGACTCCGTGGGTCTGACGACGGTCTACCGCACCCTGCAATCCCTGGCCGACGCGGGCGAGGTCGACGTCCTGCGCACCAGCGACGGCGAGTCCGTCTACCGGCGCTGCTCGACCGACGACCACCACCACCACTTGGTGTGCCGCGGATGCGGCAAGGCGGTGGAGGTCGAAGGTCCGGCGGTGGAACAGTGGGCCGAGACGGTGGCCGCCCAGCACGGCTTCGTGAACGTGGCGCACACCGTGGAGATCTTCGGCACCTGCGCCGACTGCGCGAACGCCTGAGCCCGCCGGCCGGTCGCCCGGAAGGGTCAGATCCGCCGTAGCCGCACATCGAGCAGCGCCCGCAGACCGTCGGTGCCTGTGGGCGCTTCGGGCTGCTGCACGCCCCGCTTGGGAAGCACGATCAGACCGGCTATGCCCTTGTTCGCAGTGAGCAGGACGAAGTGCTCCGCCGTCTCCACATACCGGTTGAAGAGGGCCCAGTCGGAGGAGTGCGAGAACCGTTCGGCGGTGAAGTGCACCCCCCGCTCATCGAGCACGGCCCGGTACTCCCCGTGCTCGACCGTCAACCGGTAGTACTGCCGTGCCATGAGCCGGGGCAGGAACAGCGTCAGCACCACGAGGAGGATCCCCCCGGTCACCAGCATCACCGCAGCGGGGTCGGTCACCCGGCCGGTGGCGTCGAAACGGATCCAGGCCGCCGCGAAGGCCGCGAGCGCCCCGAGGGGCCATCCCACGAGCTGGGCGCGGCCCGACGGGGTCTTCCTGCGCTGGACGAGCATCCCGGCGAGCATGTCGGCCAAGACGGGCCGGTAGGCCAGCTCCACGGACTCCGATACGGCCGCGGTGGCACGGTCGGTGTGATCGGTGTGATGGGCGTTCTCAGCCACGCGCCTGCTCCGAGATCTCGTTGGGGATCGCCCCGCCGAAACGACGGTCGCGCTGGGCGTACTCCAGACAGGCACGCCACAGGTCGCGACGGTCGAAGTCCGGCCACAGCACATCCTGGAAGACGAACTCTGCGTACGCGCTCTGCCAGATCAGATAGTTGGAGCTGCGCTGCTCACCGCTGGGACGCAGAAAGAGGTCCACGTCCGGCATGTCGGGGTAGTACAGATACTTCTGCACCGTCTTCTCGCTGACCTTGGCCGGGTCCAGCTTGCCCGCGGCCACGTCCCGGGCGATGCGCTGAGCGGCATCCGCGACCTCGGCCCGACCGCCGTAGTTGACGCAGAAGTACAGCGTCATGGCGTCGTTGCCCTTGGTCTGCTCCTGGGCGACCTGGAGTTCCTGGACGACCGACTTCCACATCTTGGGCATCCGGCCGACCCAGCGGATGCGAATGCCCAACTCGTCCATCTCGTCGCGGCGGCGACGGATGACATCGCGGTTGAAGTTCATCAGGAAGCGCACCTCATCAGGCGAACGCTTCCAGTTCTCGGTGGAGAACGCGTACAGGGAGAGGTTTTTGACTCCCATCTCCAGACAGCCCTTGAGCACGTCGAGGACGACGCCCTCCCCCACCTTGTGCCCCTCCGTGCGCGGCAGTCCGCGCTCCTTGGCCCAGCGGCCGTTGCCGTCCATGACACAGGCAACGTGGTTGGGCACCAGTTCACCGGGGATCTTCGGCGGCCGGGCGCCGGAGGGGTGCGGCTCGGGAACCTTGTACTCGCGGCGGGCCCTGCCCAGGATTCCGCGTCGTGCCATGCGATTCACATCTCCTGTCGCTCTGCTGCTGCTGCTTCGTGGACGTCCCGGTGGACCACGCCGGTCACCGGGGCTGTTTCTCGGCGTACTCGACATAGCGGAGCGAGCGCAGGCCGCGCTCCAGGTGCCAGTGCAGATAGGCGGACACCAGCCCGGTGCCCTCCCGGACGTGGCGCGCCTCGCAGGCGTCGGCCGTCGGCCAGTCACCGGTCAGCAAGGCGCTGAGCAGGCGGAGGGCCTCCGCCGAGGGTACGACGCAGCCGGGCACCCGGCAGTCGCCACACACGACACCGCCGGCTGCGACGGAGAAGAAGCGGTTGGGGCCGTGGAGACCGCACTTCGCGCAGTCGTCGAAGCTGGGGGCGTAGCCGTTCACGGCGAGGGAGCGCAGCAGGAAGGCGTCGAGGATCAGGTGGGGCGCGTGCTCGCCGCCGGCGAGGGAGCGCAGCGCCCCGACGAGGAGCAGGTACTGCTGGACCGCGGGTTCCCCTTCGTGGTCGGTGAACCGTTCGGCGGTCTCCAGCATGGCGGTGCCCGCCGTGTAGCGGGCGTAGTCGGTGACGATCCCGCCGCCGTAGGGGGCGATCGTCTCGCTCTGGGTGCACAGGGGGAGTCCGCGGCCGATCAGCTCGCTGCCGCGGGCGAAGAACTGCACGTCGACGTGGGAGAAGGGCTCCAGCCGTGCGCCGAACTTCGACTTGGTGCGGCGCACTCCCCGGGCGACGGCCCGCACACGGCCGTGGCCGCGGGTGAGCAGGGTGATGATGCGGTCGGCCTCGCCGAGCTTCTGGGTGCGCAGGACGATCCCATCGTCACGGAACAGGCTCATGCGCCCATTGTCCCGTACGGTCGGGCGCCCCCGGTCCGGTGGGCGGGGATGCGCCTGCCGGGACGGTGGCACCGTGGTGGCGGGAGATCAGCGGTGGGGACCGTCGTGGTGCACCCGTGCTGCCCGCCTCGGCCCGTCGTGGCTCTCGGGCGTCATCCCCTTCGCGGCCGTCGTACGAGTTGTCCCGTCACGGTTGTCGTACGAGCTGACCCGTCACGGCCGTCGTACGAGCTGACCCGTCACGGTTGTCGGGCGTCGGCGCTCCCCGGCACCACGAGGCCCGACTCATAGCCGATGATCACCAGCTGGGCCCGGTCCCGGGCGCCCAACTTGCCCATGATCCGACTCACATGGGTCTTCGTGGTGAGCGGTGACAGGCCGAGGGCCGCCGCCGCTTCGGCGTTGTTCAGACCCCGTGCCACCAGGGCCAGCACCTGTCTCTCGCGTTCCGTGAGGTTCTCCGGGCCCCTCACCGGCATCCGGGGGGCCCGCGCATCCGACCGGCCGCTCAGCACACGGGCGATCAACCGGGCGGTGGGGCCCGGGGAGAGCAGTGCGTCCCCGGCCGCCACGGTACGGATCGCGGAGAGCAGGTCGGCCGGGCGGGTGTCCTTGACCAGGAAGCCCGAGGCGCCCGCCCGTAGGGCGTCCACCACGTGCTCGTCGGTGTCATAGGTGGTCAGGACCAGCACCTTCACCGAGGCCAGGCTGTCGTCCGCCACGATCGAACGGGTCGCCGCGATGCCGTCGACTCCGGGCATCCGAATGTCCATGACGACCACGTCCGGCCGGGTGGTGCGCGCGGCCTCCACCGCCTGGGCGCCCCCGGTCGCCTGCCCGACGACCTCCATGTCGGCGGCCGACTCCACGAGCATCGCAAAGGAGGCCAACACCAACAGTTGGTCGTCGACGAGCAGGACCCTAATCGGTTGCGTCGTACCGCTCATGCCATGGCCTCCGGTTGCTGGACGGGGAGCAGCGCGGTCACCTGGAACCCCCTCGGGGCACGTGCCCCGGTCGTGAGGGTGCCGCCGACGCTACGGGCGCGCTCCCGCATGCCGATGATGCCGTAGCCGTTCCCTGGCTCGACCGGCCCCCGGCCGTCGTCGCGGACCGTGACCACGAGCGCGGCTCCCTCCCGTACGACCGCGACGTCGATGTGTGCGTCGGGGCCGGCATGGCGGACCGCGTTGGTCAGCGACTCCTGGACGATGCGGTACGCGGCGGCGCCCACCGCGGGTGGCACCGGGGCCGCTTTGAGGTCCAGGGTCAACCCGGCCGCCGCGGGTCGCACCAGATCGGGCAGTGCCGCCAGATCCGGCAGGGGTCCGTCGCGGTCGGGGGCGTCGGTGCGCAGCACGGCGAGGGTGGTGCGCAACTCCCCACGTGCGGTACGGCAGGTTTCGGCGATGTCGTCGAGCGCCTGGGCGATCGCGGTCCGGTCGAGGCGCTCGGGGTCCGTGAGCAGTACGTGGGAGGCCACCGAAGTGCGGACGCCGATCAGGGTGATGGAGTGGGCGAGGAGGTCGTGCAGATCACGGGCTATGCGCAGGCGTTCTTCTGCGACCCGGCGGGCGGCCTCCTCCTCACGCGTTCGTTCCGCGTGCTCCGCGCGGCCCACCACGGAGGCGATGTAGCGGCGGTAGATGCGCACGTCCGTGCCGAGGACGAGGACAGCCAGCAGCCAACCTGAACTGCGCAGCGCGTCCAGGCCCTCGTGGGTGCCGACGGTGAACATCACGGCGACCGATACGGCGATGGCCCCGGCACCGATGAACGAGGTGTAGAGCGGCCGGACGGTGGCGGCGAAGGTGTACTGGGCGATGACCAGCGCAGGTATGGCGGCGGCGTGTGGATGGTCGACCGCGTGGTACGGCACCGAGCACGCCAGCACGGCCAGCAGCACCAGCCCCGGGCGGGACCGACGCCAGACGAGGGCCAGCACCGAGCCGACGAGCAGGAGCCAGCCGAGGGCGTCCGGGGTGTTCCCGTCCTCGGCGAAGAGGGCGATCGCGACGGTGAGCGCCCATGTGCCCGCCGCGATGTGGGCGTCGTTGCGGGTGCGGTTCGGGGCGGTGAGGGGATCTCGGCTGATGGCGGTCAGGATGCGCTCGCCGAGGCGCGGGGCGGGTTGGGGCATGGGCCCATCCTGGTGGTGCGGGCCCTGAATCGGCAGTGTGCCGTCAGCCGGGCGCACGCCGGCGCCCGGCATCGATCAGCCGCGCGCGGGAGGTACGGGCCCGCTGTTCGGGAGACCCGAGCTGTTCGAGGACCTGCCGTGAGCCCGTACGGCCCGTGAACACCAGGCGCCCGGACGCACCGTGGAGCGCCAGGGCACCAGCGGCCCGCTACGGGCCTACGACAGCCGAGGGGACCGTGGGGTAGTGCAGCGAGGCGCGGGGGCGCGTGAACGCCCGTAGAGGCCCTGGAGGCGCCCGTACGCCCCCTGGCCACGCCCCTCCCGACCTCCGGACCCGCCAGACGGGCTTACGGGCTTACGGGCTTACGGGCTTACGGGCTTACGGGCTTACGGGGAAAGCGTGCGGGCCATCGACAGCAGTCGGGTGGTGTCCGACGGCGGCAGTTGGAGGGCGGTTCCCACGGTGGTCAGCACTTCTCGTTCGGCCGGTGTGTAAGGCCCGTCCGCGAGCGCGATCCGAGCTCCTTGGAGCAGGATCGACTCCCTCCCCGCCGGAGCGAGGTGCGGCGACAGCGGCTCCAGGGCCTCATGCAACTCGATCGCCAGGGCGGCGCCGTACGGTCCGGTGTCGGTGACGAACCGACCCGTGTCGGCCGCCAACGCCTCGATCAATCCGGTGAGTTGGTCCTCCGTGCAGTCGTGCAGACCGGCAGCGCGGACCGTGGTGACCGCGGTCTCGCGAACGGAACTGGACGAAGTCCCTCCGGAAGCCAGGACCGCCAGGGCCACCGTGTGGACGGCGTCGCGGAGCATCGCGGAGAAGCGTGCCGTCGTCGGGTGGTCCAGGGTGTCCATCCCGAAGTGCCCGTGACAGGCGGCGCATTCGACGACGGGCCCCGCCGACCCCCGGGGTACCAGGGGGATTCCGAGCAGGGTGAAACGGCGTCGGCCGGTGCGACGGCGATAGTTCCTGTCACCTCCGCAGGCAGGACAGAAGAACTCTCCGTCCCCTACGGTGTTCCACGAAGTGTGAATGCCGCAGACCAACAACTTTCGGCCAAATACTCCCCGGCCTGCGCGCACCGCGCACCTCCGTAACGCTCCGGCAACATTCCCGCGTTGACGTGATGTTAGCCACAGCAGGGTTGCGGCGTCAGTACTCCAGCGGCTGTACGCCAGCACATGGCCGATTCCTCGCCCCTCGATTCGCAGCCGTAAACAGGGCGCGCCCCCCGGAATCTCCCGTTCAGGTGGGGTCCAGGGGGCGCGATCGGTCAATTTGCGGAATCAGCGCGTGGCGCGATTGACCGCCGAGACAACAGCCTTCAGCGAGGCCCTCGTGGTGTTGGCGTCGATGCCGATGCCCCACATCACCTTGCCGTCGATGGCGCACTCGATGTAGGACGCTGCCTGCGCCGATGCACCCTCGCTCAGGGTGTGCTCGGTGTAGTCCAGCAGTCGTACGTCCACGCCGACGGCGTTCAGTGCGGCGAAGAACGCAGAGATCGGGCCATTGCCAGATCCAGCCAACACGGTCTCGGTGCCGTCGACGACGGCCTCATAGGTCAGGGTGTCGATGCCGTCGGTGCCCGTGGTGGACTGCCCGGCGCGCAGTTGGATGCGGCCCCACGCATTCTCCGGGTTGGGCAGGTACTCGTCCTGGAAGGTGGCCCAGATCGCGGCCGGGGTGACCTCGCCGCCCTCGCTGTCCGTCTTCGCCTGGATGATCCGGGAGAACTCGATCTGCATCCGCCGCGGCAGATCCAGCTTGTGGTCGTTCTTCAGGACGTAGGCGATGCCGCCTTTGCCCGACTGCGAATTGACGCGGATGACCGCCTCGTACGAACGACCCACGTCCTTGGGGTCGATCGGCAGGTACGGCACGTTCCACTCGATGTCGTCGACGGTCTTGCCGGCCGCGGCGGCATCGGCCTCCAGCGCGTCGAAGCCCTTCTTGATGGCGTCCTGGTGGGAGCCGGAGAAGGCCGTGTAGACCAGGTCCCCCGCATAGGGATGGCGCGGGTGGATCTCCATCTGGTTGCAGTACTCGCTCGTCCGACGGATCTCGTCGATCTGCGAGAAGTCGACCTGCGGGTCGACGCCCTGCGAGAAGAGGTTCATGCCCAGGGTCACCAGGTCGACGTTCCCGGTGCGCTCGCCCTGACCGAACAGACAGCCCTCGATCCGGTCCGCACCCGCCATGATCGCCAACTCGGCCGCCGCGACGGCGGTGCCCCGGTCGTTGTGCGGGTGCACGGACAGACAGACGTACTCACGACGGGACAGGTTGCGGCTCATCCACTCGAAGCGGTCCGCGTGCGTGGACGGCGTCGAGCGCTCCACCGTGGCCGGCAGGTTCAGGATGATCTCGCGGCCGGCCTCCGGCTGCCAGACGTCCATCACGGCCTCGCAGACCTCCAGGGCGAAGTCCAGCTCCGTGTCGGTGAAGATCTCCGGGCTGTACTGGTACCCGAAGATCGTCTCGGGGTCCAGGATCTTCTCCGCGTACTCCATCACCAGCCGGGTGCCGTCGACGGCGATCTGCTTGACCTGGTCCTTCGAGCCGCGGAAGACGACGCGGCGGAAGGTGGGCGCGGTGGCGTTGTACAGGTGGACGGTGGCGCGGTGCGCGCCCCTCAGCGACTCGACCGTGCGCTCGATCAGCTCCTCGCGCGCCTGGGTCAGCACGGAGATCGTCACGTCCTCGGGGATCGCCCCCTCCTCGATGATCGACCGCACGAAGGCGAAGTCGGTCTCACCGGAGGACGGGAAGCCGACCTCGATCTCCTTGTAACCCATCCGCACCAGCAGATCGAACATCTCGCGCTTGCGGGCGGGGGACATCGGGTCGATCAGCGCCTGGTTGCCGTCGCGCAGATCGGTGGACAGCCAGCGCGGGGCGCGGGTGATCCGCTGGTTCGGCCAGGTGCGGTCGGCGATGTCCACGGCCTCGTAAGGGCCGTACTTGTGGATCGGCATACCGGACGGCTTCTGCATGTGGGTCGCATTGGTGACGGGCGTGACACGGCCAACAGAAGTCTCAGACATTGCGCGGGGCTCCTCGGGGGTCCGGCTTGGTTACCTCCCATGCCCTCAGAGGCTATGGGGGAGGCCGACGAAACGCTGCAGCACCAGATCCCGCGGGGAGGGGGTCGGCCTACGACTACAGGCCCTCACCGCGGCAGCTAAGAAGAAGCAGCCCGAAACGCATGATGGGGGCGATCATAGCCGAGCCGCGCTGGAACGGCGGTCCTGTATCAGTATGCGGGACATCCGTCAGCCATACGGTATTCGTCACTCCATCTCGTCAATCACGGTGGCAACTAGTGACAGTGGCATGACCCAGTGCCACATTGCCGGTCATGACCAATTCCCATCCCACGTTCTGCACCATCGTGCCTCCGCATGTGCTCGACAAGATCGCCCGCGGTGAGGACAGTGCCCTCGCCGAAGCCGCCCAGCGGACTCTGGAAGTGGACGCCGCCCAGCGAACGCGGCGCCGCGTGACCACCATCCGCGGACTTGCCGCGGCCGTCCCCTCGACGCAGGGCGCCGCCTCCGACCGCCCGCGGCGCACGATCTACGACTGCGAGAACACGCTGCGCCTGCCCGGCAAGAAGGTCCGCGGAGAGGGCGACGCACCGGGGCAGGACGCCACCGTCAACCGCGTCTACGCAGGTCTCGGAGCCACCTTCGAACTGCTGCTGAACTCGTACGGTCGCAACTCGCTCGACGACGCGGGGCTGCCGCTGAAGGCAAACGTCCACTACGACGAGAAGTACGGCAACGCCTTCTGGGACGGCCAGCAGATGGTGTTCGGCGACGGGGACGGCGAGATCTTCCTCGACTTCTCCGTATCGGTCGACATCATCGCGCACGAACTCGCCCACGGGCTCACCCAGCACACGGCCAATCTGGAGTACTTCAGCCAGTCCGGAGCCCTCAACGAGTCGTTCTCGGACGTGATCGGCTCCCTGGTGAAGCAGTACACCCTCGACCAGACCGCTGACCAGGCCGACTGGCTGATCGGTGAGGGCCTGCTCGCCCCCAGGGTCACCGGGGTCGCCCTGCGCAGCCTGAAGGCCCCTGGCACGGCGTACGACGACGATGTGCTCGGCAAGGACCCGCAGCCGGCGACGATGGAGGACTACGTCCGCACCGGCCGGGACAACGGCGGTGTGCATATCAACTCCGGCATCCCCAACCACGCCTTCTACCTACTCGCCACCCAACTCGGTGGCAAGGCGTGGGAGCGCGCCGGACAGATCTGGTTCGACACCCTCACCGGGGGCGAACTGTCGTCCGAGGCCCAATTCCCGGAGTTCGCCCGACTGACGGTGGACTCGGCGCGGGCGCGCTACGGCGAGGGCGCGGAGCTGGAAGCCGTGGTCAAGGCATGGTCGCAGGTGGGCGTCCCCACCACGCAGGCCAAGCTGTGAGTCCGCTCGATCCCGCCGGGTAACCGGCGGGTGCACAACGGGTCCGGGGTGGGATTCCGTCCCGGACCTCGTGGCGTACCGGAGCGATCCGTAATAGAACGGGAACCATGCGTATCCAGGTAAGGCGTACGGGCGGCTTCGCGGGCATCGAGCGGTTCGCCGAGATCGACGTCTCGGAGCGGGGTGACGCGGGCGTCTGGCAGGAGCTGGCGGCACGAGCGCTGACGAACGCCCCCGGCGAGCCGTCCAGGGGCGTACCGGACGGCTTCAGCTATGAGATCTCCGTCGACGGGACGACCGTCCACGCCAGTGAGCCGCGGTTGACCGACGCGCAGCGCGAGCTGGTCTCCCGGGTGCTGCGGGAAGGCGCCTGAGCGCCCTTCACCGACGGCTCCCACGGCCTGGCCTCATCCCGGCCGGCCGATGGTGCCCGGCCGGTCAATGTGCTCGTGCGGCCAATGTGCTCGTGCGCGGCTCAGAAGCCGAGCTTGCGCAGCTGCTTCGGGTCGCGCTGCCAGTCCTTCGCCACCTTGACGTGGAGATCGAGGAAGACCGGGGTGCCGAGCAGGGCCTCGATCTGCTGGCGGGACTTCGTCCCCACGTCCTTGAGCCGCTTGCCCTTGGGGCCGATGATGATCCCCTTCTGGCTCGGGCGCTCGATGTAGAGATTGGCGTGGATGTCGAGCAGCGGCCGGTCCGCGGGGCGGTCCTCGCGCGGCAGCATCTCCTCCACCACCACCGCGATCGAGTGCGGCAGCTCGTCACGCACGCCCTCCAGCGCGGCTTCGCGAATCAGCTCGGCGACCATGACCTGCTCCGGCTCGTCCGTGAGGTCACCCTCCGGGTAGAGCGCGGGACCTTCGGGCAGCAACGGCACCAGCAGGTCCGCCACCAGCTGGACCTGGCGGTCCCCGACGACGGACACCGGGACGATCTCGGCCCACTCGAAGCCCAACTCCTCGGCGAGGAGGTGCACCGCGAGCAGTTGCTCGGCGAGGGTCTTGGAATCGACCAGATCGGTCTTGGTGACGATGGCGACCTTGGGGGTCTTCTTGATCCCCGCCAGTTCCTTGGCGATGAACCGGTCACCGGGGCCGAGCTTCTGGTCGGCGGGCAGACAGAAACCGATGACGTCGACCTCGGCCCAGGTGGTCCGTACGACGTCGTTGAGCCGCTCGCCGAGCAGGGTCCGCGGCTTGTGCAGCCCGGGGGTGTCGACCAGGATCAGCTGGGCTTCGGGACGGTGGACGATTCCCCGCACGGTGTGCCGGGTCGTCTGCGGCCGGCTGGAGGTGATCGCCACCTTCTGACCGACCAGAGCGTTCGTGAGGGTGGACTTGCCCGCATTGGGGCGGCCGACGAAACAGGCGAAGCCCGCCCGGTGCGGGGCGGGCTCGGAGGACTGGCTACGAACACTCATGCCGCCCATTGTCCCTGATGCCGGCGGTCCTCCGTGCCCCCAGGTGCCCGGCGCGGCCAGGGCCCGCCGTGGTGGGCCGCTGAACGGCTCCGGGCGCGGGCCCCGGTTGCGTACGGGGGATGGCCAGAAGGCGGGGGCGGTCTCGGCCCGGCGGTCGTCGCGGCCCCCTCCTGCGGTACGGCTCTATCCCGCGGTCATGGTCGACCTCAAAGTTCCATCGGGAGCCGCCAGCAGCACCGGGGTCCGGGCTCCCCCCAGATCCCTGACGGCTGCGAGGTCCGCGTCGGCCGCGGTGTCCGACTCCGACACCACCGCCGCCGCCTCCAGGGACTTGGCGCCACTGGCCACGGCCATCGCCACCGCGGTCTGGAGCGCACTGAGCCGGAGCGAGGCGAGCGCCACGGTTCCGGCGACGTATGTACGGCCCGTCTCATCGCGGACAGCCGCGCCCTCGGGCACTCCGTTCCGGGCCCGGGCGGTGCGAGCCAGCGTAATGATCTTGCGGTCCTCGGGGCCTGGGTCGGTGCTCTGCGTCATGCGTCGAGCATAGATCGGGGAGGGAGAAACACGGCGGGGACCCCGACCGACTCGGAGCCCCCCGCCGCAGGTCGTGTCCGCCAACGGCGCCGTCCGCCCGATCAGCCCTGGGCGGCGCGGGTGAACTTGTTGGCCGCGCGACCGGCCAGATCGTCGAAGTCCTTGTGGCCGGAGGCGTTGTTCGGGACGTGGGCGATCCGGGTGACCCCGGTGCCCTGTCGGGCCACCAACAGATTGGTCTCCAACTCGACGGAGAGGGTCTGCAACTTCAACTTCAGCCGGAAGGCATGGGATTCCTCGCCGGCCTTCGGTCCGGAGATCTTCTCCACCTTGACGTCGACGTGCTCGCCGTCCTGCTTCACCGAGAACGCCCTGCACTCCTTGAGCGCGGTGGCGGCCTCCTTGAGGAAGTCCTGTGCACCGTTTCCGGAGAACGTGATGACCTGCTGGCTGATCATGGCGTCATTGCTCTGGAGATCGATGTCACCGCCGACGGTGGCATCGGTGACCTTCTGATTCATGAACGCGGCGATCGGCTGACACTCCTTCTTGTCGGCCTTGTGCTCACCCGCCGCTTCGCCGTCCTCCATCGCCTTGAATCCGGTGGGCAGATCGGCCGGAGCGACCAGGCCCGCCTTCATCTGAGTGAGCGTCAACGGCTTGGCGTCCGACGTGGACCCCTTCTCCGACTTCTTCTCGTCGGAACCTCCACAGGCCGCGGCGGTGAGACAGAGCGCGGAGACGGCAGCGAGCGAGGCAGCGCCGCGGCGCATACGCATGGACATCATGGTGTTGCTCCCCTGGATCAACGGGAAAGAGTTGGGGAGCCCCCCTCCCCGCTGAACCGAAGAGTACCCGCGGAATTCCGACCAATCCCTATCACGCAGGACGAATCAGGGCCGGTCAAGGCGCAGACGCACCGCTTTGGGAAGTCCCGCGACCACCAAATCGTAGGAGTCCTCGATGAGTTCCCGCACCATGTCGTCGGGAAGCCCATCGACCGTGACGGTGGTCCAATGGCGTTTGTTCATGTGCCAGCCGGGGGCGATCGCCGAATGATCGGTACGCAGCTGTACGGCGAGGTCCGGATCGCATTTGAGGTTCACCTTGAGGGGTTCTGCGTCCAGTGAGCTCAATGCGAACAGCTTTCCCGCCACCTTGAAGACCGACACGTCCTCACCGAAGGGGAATTCCTCGGTCGCGTCATTGAATTCCAGACAGAATTCCCTCAGTTCTCGCCCGTCCATACGACAACCTTCCACGCTACGAGGGCCCAGGGCTCACACGGTCCTGGTCGGTCCCGATGCTCCGTGCGCGCCGTCGGCACCGCCGGGGACGGGTTCCACCAGTACGGTGACGATCTTGTTCCGACGCCCCGCGGGTGACTCGGCCGTCAGCCGAAGGGCCCGTCCGTCCGGCAGGTCGACCCCTGCGGTCGCACCGGCGATCGGCACCCGTCCCAGGGCCTTGGCCAGCAGTCCGCCGACCGTTTCCACGTCCTCGTCATCCAACTCGTCCAGGCCGTAGAGCTCGCCCAGGTCGCCGATGTCCAGGCGAGCGGTGACCCTGAAGTTGCCCTCGCCGAGGTCTTCGATCGGCGGCAGTTCACGGTCGTACTCGTCCGTGATCTCGCCGACGATCTCCTCCAGGATGTCCTCGATGGTGACGATGCCGGCCGTGCCGCCGTACTCGTCGATGACGACGGCGACGTGGTTGCGCTTCTGCTGCATCTCGCGCAGCAGATCGCCGGCGTTCTTGGTGTCGGGGACGAAGACCGCCGCTCGCATGGCGGTGGAGACCAGATCGGCCTCGGATTCCCGATTGATGTGCGTCTTCCGGGCGAGGTCCTTGAGATAGACGATGCCGACGACGTCGTCCTCGTTCTCTCCGGTGACGGGAATGCGGGAGAAACCCGAACGAAGGGCCAGGGTGATCGCCTGTCGAACGGTCTTGTAGCGCTCGATGCTGATCAAGTCCGTACGCGGGACCATGACTTCGCGGACCAGCGTGTCGCCGAGTTCGAAGACGGAGTGCACCATACGGCGCTCGTCGTCCTCGATCAGTGATTCCTGTTCGGCCAGATCGACCATCGCGCGCAACTCCGCCTCGCTGGCGAAGGGGCCCTTGCGAAAACCCTTGCCGGGCGTGAGCGCATTGCCGAGCAGGATCAGCAGTTGGGGAATGGGGCCCATGATCCGGGCGAGCGGCAGCAGGACGTACGCGGCAGCCGTGGCCGTGTTCAGCGGGTGCTGGCGGCCGATGGTGCGTGGGGACACGCCCACCGCCACATAGGAGACCAGGACCATCACGCCGATGGCGACGGCGAGCGCCTCCCAGGTCTCGGGGAACTCCTGGAGGCAGACGTAGGTGACGAGGACGCCCGCGGCCATCTCACAGGCCACGCGCACCAGGAGGGCCACATTGAGGTAGCGGGTGGGATCGGCGGCGACCTGGGCCAATTTGGCGGCGCCCCGTCGCCCCGAGCGGGTGGCTTCCGCGGCACGGAAGCTGGAGACCCGGGCGATGCCCGCCTCGGCGCACGCCGCCAGCCAGGCGACGACGACCAGCAGGACCGCCCCGAAGACCAGTGGCCCGCTCATGAGACGGTCGGTGCGGGGGACGGTCCGGTCAGGCCCTTCTCCGCCCGCCAGCCGTCGACGATCGCCGCCTGGAGGCCGAACATCTCGGCCTTCTCGTCCGGCTCCTCGTGGTCGTAACCGAGGAGGTGGAGCACCCCGTGGACGGTCAGCAGTTGCAGTTCCTCGTCCATGGAGTGCTGTGTCGGCGCCTGTTCGCCCTGGGTCTTGGCGACTTCGGGACAGAGCACGATGTCACCGAGGAGCCCCTGGGGAGGCTCCTCGGCGTCCTTGACCGGCGGACGCAGCTCGTCCATCGGGAAGGACATGACATCGGTGGGGCCCGGCAGGTCCATCCACTGAAGGTGGAGCTGTTCCATGGCCGCCTCATCCACGACGATCACCGAGAGTTCGGAGAGCGGATGGATCCTCATTCTCGCTAGCGCGTAGCGGGCGACGTCGAGGATCGCATGCTCGTCGACCTCGGTTCCGGACTCGTTGTTGACGTCGATCGACATGGTGTGGTTCGAGCTACTTCCCGTTCGCGCCGCGGCTCTCGTTGAGGCCGTCGTACTTCTCGTACGCATCGACGATACGGCCGACGAGCTTGTGCCGGACGACATCGTTGGACGTGAGGCGGGAGAAATGGACGTCTTCAACGCCGTCCAGGATGTCCTGGACCTGCCGCAGACCGCTCTTGGTGCCGTTCGGAAGGTCGACCTGGGTGACATCACCGGTGATGACGATCTTCGAGTCGAATCCGAGTCGGGTCAGGAACATCTTCATCTGTTCGGCACTGGTGTTCTGTGCCTCGTCGAGGATGATGAACGCGTCGTTGAGGGTCCGTCCGCGCATGTACGCCAGCGGCGCGACCTCGATCGTGCCCGCGGCCATCAGCCGGGGGATGGAGTCGGGGTCGAGCATGTCGTGCAGCGCGTCGTACAGCGGGCGCAGATAGGGGTCGATCTTCTCGTACAGCGTGCCGGGCAGGAAGCCGAGGCGCTCGCCCGCTTCGACCGCCGGCCTGGTCAGGATGATCCGGGTGACCTGCTTGGACTGGAGGGCCTGGACCGCCTTCGCCATGGCGAGATAGGTCTTGCCGGTACCCGCGGGGCCGATGCCGAACACGATCGTGTGCCTGTCGATCGCGTCGACGTACCGCTTCTGGTTCAGCGTTTTGGGGCGGATGGTCCGACCGCGGCTGGACAGGATGTTCTGGGTGAGCACTTCGGCGGGGGTCTCGGGGGAATCGCCCCCGGTGCCGTTCCCGCTGGCTCTGAGCATGGCGATCGAGCGTTCCACTGCGTCCTCCGTCATCGGCTGTCCGGTGCGGAGCACCAGCATCATCTCGTCGAACAGGCGCTGGATGAGCGCGACGTCCACCGGGTCGCCCACGGCGCTGACCTGATTGCCCCGGACGTGGATGTCGGCTGCCGGGAAAGCCTTCTCGATCACGCGCAGCAATACATCGCCGGAGCCGAGGATGGTCACCATCGGATGTTTGGCGGGAACGGTGAACGCGGCTCGTGCCTGTCCCGGCTCTGCTGTGTTCCCTGCACCCCCGGCGCTGGCCGGAAGGCGGGAACTGGTCTGGGCTGTGGGTGTGTGAGTCATGGGCCGGCTCTGTGGCCTGCACATACCTCCCGTCGCAGGGTTCTCGCTGCTCGACAACCTCTGGGACTCCAGCGTACGACGCCGCGCTGACAAGGGCCGAGGGCTTTTTCACCCCGGGCCCGGACGGTGAAGCCGAGGTTCGGCACCTGCTGCCCGAGCACGGCCGGGTAGCAGGCTGCGGCCGGGCGCGGACAGGGCGTGCACGGCTCGGCGGAGTGCGGGGTCAGGCGGAGCTGCGGAAGCCGATCGTGGGGACGGCCCGGGGCAGGGGCCAGGACCTGGCCGGGGCCGGCAGGAGGCCGTCGAGGAAGGTGTACCTCCGCAGGGCGGCGGGGTCCTGATCGGCCATCCCCTGGACCTGCTGCCACCAGGTCGCGATCTCCAGCCACCCGGGCGCCGAGAGCGATCCGCCGAACTCCTGCACCGAAAGCGCGGCGGTCAACCCCGCGAAGGCCAGCCGGTCGGCCAGCGGCCACTGGGCCAGGGTTCCCATGACGAATCCTGCGACGAACACGTCACCGGCGCCCGTCGGGTCGAGTGCCTCCACCACGATCGCGGGGACCTGGGCGGACTCACCGCTGCGAGCGTCCACCGCGTACGCCCCCTCCGCTCCCAGCGTGACCACGGCCACCGGCACCCGCTCGGTGAGGGCGTGGGCCGCCGCCCGGGGGCAGTCGGTGCGGGTGTAGCGCATGGCTTCCTCGGCGTTGGGGAGGAACGCCTCGCAGTGCTCCAGGTCGGCCAGGTCAGCCGGATCCCAACGGCCCGTCTCGTCCCAGCCGACATCGGCGAAGACCCGGGTGCCCTGACGCGCGGCCTGGGCGATCCACTCGTCCCGACGACCGGGTGTGAGCGAGGCGATGGCGGCCCTGGCGGGCGGCGGGCACTCGGGGGCAGACTCCGGCGGCGGTGCCTCGTGGCCGTGGGAGACCATGGTCCGCTCGCCCTCGTACGCCATGGAGACGGTGACCGGCGAGTGCCAGCCGGGGACCGTGCGCGACAGGGTGAGGTCGATCCCCTCGCCCTGTTCCAGGGCGTCCCAGCAGTAGTCCCCGTAGTGGTCGTCGCCGAAGGCCGCGGCGAGGGAGGTGCGCAGACCCAGCCGGGCCAGGGCCGTGGCCATGTTGGCGACGCCGCCGGGGCTGGAGCCCATGCCGTGCGCCCAGGACTCGGTGCCGCGGACGGGTGCGGAGCCGAGCCCGGTGAAGATGATGTCGAGGAAGACCGTGCCGGTGAGGTAGACGTCGCAGGCCGGATCGGAGGGGGTGCGCAGCGCGGCGAGGGGATCGAGGCAGGGCGGTTTGGGGACCGGAGGCTGTGCCTGCCATGGTCCGTGCTGTTGCCCGTGCTTTCCGTGTCGCGTGCTCACCCGTGCCGCCGCTCCTGTGCGTGGTGCAGATGAGGGCAAGTGTGCCTGATGGAGCCTGCTGGGGCGGGGCCTGTTGCGAGAGGACAGGAGAAGTTTCTCGGGTCGGCGCCGCCCGTTTCACGACGAATCTACATGAGCGCGACAAACCGCCCACTTCGCCAGACCGTGTGTTTCCCAGCCCCCTGGGTGCGCCGCAGCTAGGGCTGTGACCGGAAAGGCCGGTGAACGCTTCCGGTCACAGCGCTAGAAGCCCGGCTCCTCGGCGAAGTCGTACGCGTCCACCTCGGCGATCAGACGGGAGCGCCGCTCCTCGTCGTCCTGGAGGAAGGCCGCGACGAACGAGTTGCGGGCGAGTTCCCTCATCTGCTCGTGGTCCAGGTCCAGCGCCTCACGGACGGCGTGGAAGGTGTCCCCCACATATCCGCCGAAGTACGCCGGATCGTCCGAATTCACCGTGCACAGCAGCCCGGCGTCCATCAACTGGCGCAGCGGATGGTCCTCCAGCACGTCGATAACCTTGAGGCGTACGTTCGACAGGGGGCAGAGGGTCAGCGGCACCCGTTCGCGAGCGAGCCGCTCCACCAAATCTCGATCCTCGATGCAGCGTAGCCCGTGGTCGATGCGCTCGACTCCGAGGACGTCCAGCGCCTCGCGGATGTACTCCGGTGGGCCCTCCTCCCCCGCGTGGGCCACCTTGCGCAGCCCGAGGGCTCCGGCCGCCTCGTACACCTCTCGGAACGTGGACGGCGGATGGCCCGCCTCCGCTGAGTCGAGACCGACGGCCGTGATCCGGTGGAGATGGGGCCGGGCGGCATCGAGGGTCTCCAGGGCGGAGGCGGCGGACTGGTCACGCAGGAAACACATGATCAGACGGGTGGAGATGCCGTGGCGCTCCTCGCTCTGGTCGAGCGCCCGGGCGATGCCGCCGATGACGGTGCCGATGGGTACGCCGCGGGCGGTGTGGGCCTGGGGATCGAAGAAGATCTCGGCGTGCCGCACCCCCTGCTCGGCGGCGCGAGTCAGATAGGCGTCCGTCAGATCGGCGAAGTCGTCCTCGGTCCGCAGCACCGCCATCAGGGCGTAGTAGAGGTCGAGGAATGACTGGAGGTCCTCGAAGAGATAGGCGCTGCGCAGGGCTTCGGTGTCCGGGAAGGGCAGTTCCACGCCGTTGCGCGCGGCGAGGGCGAAGGCGAGTTCGGGTTCCAGGGTGCCTTCGATGTGGAGGTGGAGTTCGGCTTTGGGGAGGGGCACGGGTCCAGCTTCGTTCATGGTCGTCGGGTGGGGAGGGGGACGCGCAGGAGGTCGGCCGCGATGGTCAATTCGCCGTCGAACCCGGCGGCCCGCGCCTGCTGCTCGAAGGCGCTCGGGTCCGTGTAGCGCTGGGAGAAGTGGGTGAGCACCAGATGGCGGACGCCCGCGTCGCGGGCGACCCCGGCGGCCTGGCCGGCCGTGAGGTGGCCGTGGTCCTTGGCGAGCCGCTCGTCCTCGTCCAGGAAGGTGGACTCGATGACGAGCAGGTCGCATCCTTCGGCGAGGGCGTACACGCCGTCACAGAGTCGGGTGTCCATGACGAAGGCGAACCGCTGGCCGCGGCGCTCCTCGCTGACCTGGTCGAGGGTGACTCCGCGGAGTTCGCCCTCGCGTTGGATGCGGCCGACGTCGGGGCCGTGGATGCCGTGGGCGGCCAGTTCCTCGGGGAGCATCCGCCGGCCGTCCGGCTCGACGAGTCGGTAGCCGAACGACTCCACAGGATGGGAGAGCCGGTGGGCGTGCAGGTCGTACGCCCCGGTGGTGGCGAGCACACCGTCGGTGGCGACGGGAGCCTCGGTGAGCTGCACGGTCTCGCGGTAGGCCGTCGCGTATCTCAGGCGGTCGAAGTAGCGCTGGCCGCTGGCGGGGTAGTGGGCGACGACCTCGTGCGGGACACGGTCGAGGTTGATGCGCTGGATGACCCCGGCCAGCCCCAGCGAGTGGTCACCGTGGAAGTGGGTGACGCAGATGCGGTGGACGTCGTGGGCGGCGACTCCCGCGCGCAGCATCTGGCGCTGGGTGCCCTCGCCGGGGTCGAAGAGGATGCCCTCGGCGCCCCAGCGCAGGAGGTAGCCGTTGTGGTTGCGGTGGCGGGTGGGGACCTGGCTGGCGGTGCCCAGCACCACCAGTTCTCGTACGGACAAGGTCGATCGCCGCTATCCCGGAGGCCAGGCGAGCCCGCGCCCGCCGAGGACGTGCGCATGGGCGTGGAAGACGGTCTGGCCCGCACCCGAACCGGTGTTGAAGACGATGCGGTATCCGGAGTCGATGGTCTTCTCCTGCTCGGCGACCTCACCGGCCAGGCGCAGCACGTCCGCCGCGAGGGCGGGCTCGGCCACGGCGAGGGACGCCGCGTCGGGGTAGTGCACCCGGGGGATCACCAACACATGGGTGGGCGCCTGGGGGTTGATGTCGCGGAAGGCGACGGCGGTCTCGGTCTCGCGGACCATCGTGGCGGGCACATCGCCCGCAACGATCTTGCAGAACAGGCAGTCAGCCTGCGGTTCTCCCGCCATGCCGGGTCCTCCTCGCGTTCGTCCAGTACCCCGGCATCGTATCGACCCGGGGTCGACCGCCGTCCGCCCTGTGGATAACGGGGGGATGCGACCTGTGCCCACGCCGAGTGGTCGCCCCGAGCGGGACCGGCGGGTGGAGGGGCAGGGGCCGGGTGCCATGGGCAGTACCCCGCATGCCTTCCGACAGAGCTCCGGGCTCAGTCGGCCGCGGAGCGTGGAGCGTCTCCCAGCCGGGCCACCAACTCCTCGACGAAGAGCTCAAGATGGGGCGGCCGGGGGCCCTGCCGTGTGGCGCAGTACCAGGTCCGGGTCATGGGGGTGGCTCCGAGGGAGACCAGCGCCAGGTCATGGGAGTTGACGTAGGGGGCGGCCACCCAGTTCGGCAGGACGGTCACCCCTTGTCCCCCGGCCACCATCTCCACGACCAGATCGGTGATGACGGGCATGGTGATGATGCGCGCGGGTCGGGCCCGGGGAGGCAGGGGCAGGGGGATCGAGGGGATCCGGTTCTGGTCGTAGACGTCGTACAGGATGAGCTGTGCGTCGGTGAAGTCCTTCGCGGTGAGATGGGAGCGGGTGGCCCAGGGGTGACGGGCCGGTACGACGGCCACCATCTCGTCCTCGAACAGCCGTGTGAGGGCCACCCGGTCCATCTCGCGGTCGGGTTTGGTGACCAGGGCGACGTCCACGCGATCCGCGAGCAGTGCGGGGACGGGCGCGTCATCGGGAACCGTCTCGATCCGCACCTCCGCCTCCGGCATCCGCTCCCGGAAGGCCCGCATGACCGGGGGCAGCCACTGGAAGGTCGTACTGCACTGGGCGGTGAAGCGCACCCGCCGGTCTCGCCCGTCACGCATGTCCGCCAGGTCCCGGGTGGTGGCCTGGAGTTCCGTCAGGACCTGGTGCGCCGCAACCAGAACCCGTCTGCCAGCGGCGTTGGGCACCAACTTGCGGCCCCGGCGATCGAAGAGGCGCATCTCCAACCGCTCTTCGAGCCGGGTGAGTCGCTGGCTGAGCGCCGGCTGGCTGACATAGAGCCGCTCGGCCGCAGCGGTCAGGGAGCCGACCTCAGCAGTCGTGCGCAGCAGCTCCAGGTCACGTAGATCCCAATCCATAAGCACAGATTATCGAATACTTCAAAGTGCGTCGTGGTCTTATCGTCCATTCCGCTTCTACGGTTCGAGTGTCGATCCAGAACGACCCACGAGATCCGGAGGCGCACGCCATGTTCGACACATCCCCGGGACACACCGATCCACCAGCCGGTGCCCGCACGGCCGTCGTGACCGGCTCGACGAGCGGCATCGGCCTCGACGTCGCCCGGGCCTTCCTGGCGCGGGGCGCCAACGTCGTCATCAACGGACGGGACGCCGAACGGCTGGCCGGGGCCGCAGCCGTACTCGGTCACCCCGACCGCGTGGCACGGGTGGTGGGAGACATCGGCGACGCGCGCACGGGAGCCGCACTGGTGGACGCGGCCGTCAAGCGCTTCGGAGGCGTCGACGTCCTCGTCAACAACGCGGGCACCTTCGCTTCGCGACCGTTCACCGAAGTCAGCGAGGAGGAGTTGGACGGCTATCTGACCGGTAACCTCCGCGGCACCTACCTCACCACGCAGGCCGTGGTCCGCCGACTGCGTGCGCAGGGTCGCGGCGGCAGCATCGTCAACATCGGCACGGTCCTGGTGGACCACGCGCTCGCCGGCTTTCCGGCGTCCGCGCCCGTGGTCAGCAAGGCGGGCGTCCACGCACTGACCGTCAGTCTCGCCGCCGAGTTGGCGGCCGACGGCATCCGGGTCAACCTCGTGGCCCCGGGAGTGATCCGCACGCCCCTCCACAGCGGTGTGGACGTGGACTCCTTCGGCGGCGTCGCACTGCTCGACCGGGTGGGCGAGGTCGAGGAGATCTCCGCGGCCGTGCTCTATCTGGCCGAAGCACAGTTCATCACGGGCCACGCCCTGCGGGTGGACGGTGGACATGTGACGGGCAGGCGCTGATGAGCACGGAGCAGCACGGCGAACGGATCCGGCCCGACGGACCTCCGCACCACGGGGAGGATCGGGGTGGACGAACCGCACGTCAGGAGGTCGTCGAGGTCATCCACACCTACTTCGACGGGCTCCACCACGGGGACACGGGTCGGCTGGGCCAGGTCTTCCATCCGGATGCGATCTACGCCAGTGCGACCGGAGGCGACCTTCGACGGCTGACGATGGCGGAATACCTTCCGGTCGTCGAGGGCAGGGAGCCGCCGGCCGCCCGGCGGGAGTTGCGACGGGATCGGATCGTGTCGATCGAGTTCGCCGGGCCGGTCACGGCATCGGCCCGGGTGGAATGTGCCATCGGGCCCCGGCTGTACACCGACTTCCTGTCCCTGGTCTTCCTGGACGGGGAGTGGCGGATCATCGCCAAGGTCTTCGACTCCGCGCCCCTGCCCTCCCCCGAACTCCTCCCGAAGGGGATCTGATGCCCTACGTACAGGTCCGGATCACTCGCGAAGGCGCCACCCGGGAGCAGAAGGCCAGGGTCATCGCCGGCATCACCGACCTCCTGGTGTCCGTACTGGACAAGAGTCCCGCCACGACGTTCGTGGTGATCGAGGAGGTGGAGTTGGAGGACTGGGGCATCGGCGGACTGCCGGCCGACGCGTATCGACGTCAGAACCTCAGCGAGCCAGAACACCGGTGACCGGCTGAGTCGGTGATCCGGTGACACAGCCGCCGACCGCTGATCGGTCGGCGGCTGGCCCCGCCCCGGTTCCCTTCGCAGGTCGGAAGGAGCGGGGCTGTGCCGCATCAGTCGATGGTCGGCGGCGACTTCGCCGGGTTCTCCACGAGCGCCGCCAGCGCGACGCGCACCGCCTCGTCCAACTGCGGGTCCCGGCCCGCCACATGGTCCTGCGGGGTCATCACCACTTCCACATCGGGGTCCACGCCGTGGTTCTCCACTCCCCAGCCGTACCCCTCCAACCAGAACGCGTACTTGGGTTGCGTCACCGCAGTGCCGTCGACCAGCGTGTATCTGCTGTCGATGCCCACCACTCCGCCCCAGGTACGCGTCCCCACCACCGGACCGATGCGCAGGGCCTTGATCGCCGCGTTGACGATGTCCCCGTCGGACCCGGAGAACTCGTTGGCCACGACGACCACGGGCCCCCTCGGAGCGTCCTGCGGATAGCTGAAGGGGCGCATATCACGCGGTAGGTCCCAGCCCACGATCCGCCGGGCCAACTTCTCCACCACCAGCTGCGAGGTGTGGCCCCCACGGTTCTCGCGGACGTCGACGACGAGTCCCTCCCTGGCCACCTCGATCCGCAGATCACGGTGGATCTGGGCCCAGCCGGGGGCCTGCATATCGGGCACGTGGAGATAGCCGAGCCGGCCCTGCGACTTCTCGTGGACGTAGGCGCGCCGATCCGCGACCCAGGCGTGGTAGCGGAGCGGCTCCTCGTCCGCGATCGGCACGACGACGGCGTACCGCGGATCGCCGCCGCCCACCGGGGCGATCGTCAACTCCACCGGTTTGCCCGCCGACCCGACCAACAGCGGCCCGGGGCCTGCGATCGGGTCGACCGGCCGGCCGTCGACGGCGGTGATCGCATCGCCGGCGCGCACCGCGACTCCCGGCGCGGCCAGCGGAGAGTGTGCTTGCGGATCGGACGTCTCGGACGGAAGCACCCGGTCCACCCGCCAGGTTCCGTCCTCCGCCCGGGAGAGGTCAGCGCCCAGGAGGCCCTGGCGCTCGGATCGGCCGCCGAACCATCCACGGGGTGTGACATAGGCGTGCGAGGTGCCCAGTTCGCCCTGCACCTCCCACAGCAGGTCCACCAGGTCGTCATGGGTGGCGACCCGGGCGAGCACCGGCCGGTAGCGGTCCAGTACGTCGTCCCAGTCGACCCCGCCGAGGTCGGCGCGCCAGAAATTGTGGCGCATCAGCCGGCCGGCCTCCTCGTACATCTGCCGCCACTCGGCGGCCGGGTCGAGGGGCTGGCGGACCCGTGAGAGGTCGACGGTGATGTTGGTGTCGCTGTCCTCGTCGTGGGAGGCGCGCTGGTCGCTCGGGACCACCTTCACGCTGCCGCCCGTGAACAGGAGCACCCGCTTGCCGTCGCCGCTGACGGAGAAACTTCCCACGTCGGACGCGAGTTCCTCCATGCCGGGCTGGGCCAGGTCGTACCGCTCCAGGGAGGTGGTGGGCCCCGGGTCGCCGGGGCCCGCCCGGCCCGTGCCGAGGACACCGCTCAGCGGGTGGCGCAGCCAGAGCACCCCGTCCTTGGCCGCCCGCAGGGTCGAGTAGCGGGCCGCCTCGACGGGGAAGGGCACGATCCGGTCGGCGATGCCCTCCAGGTCGATCCTCGTGGTGGCGCCGCCACCAGGACGGCCGTCCCCCTCCTCACCCTTGTCCGACCGATCGGGCTTGTCCGCCTCGAAGGGCCGACCGTGGCGCTGCGGTCCGAACGGCGACGGGGTCGTGGCGGCCAGCGTGATCAGGTGCGGACGACAACCGCCGACGAACGCCAGGTCGAAGACATGGGTGTCGTAGACGGGGTCGAACGCCCGCTCGGAGAGGAAGGCCAGGTGCTTGCCGTCGAGCGTGAAAGCGGGTTGGAAGTCCCGGAAGCGCAGCGGGGTGGCCTCCGAGACGGTGAGTTCGGCGGTGCCGGCCAGTTTGAGTTGGCGCAGGGGGGCGGGTCCGGCATGGGACCAGGCGAGCCAACCGGAATCGGGCGAGAAGGTGAGTCCGGTGGCCTCGCCGTCGGCGCTGCGGTCGACCTCCCGGACCTCTCCCGACTCCCGCTCGACCAGCAGGACCCGGCCGTCGTGGGTGGCGACCGCGGCGCGGCTGCCGTCGGGGGCCATGGCCAGCCCCAGCACCCTTCCGAGTTGGCCCGCGGCGAGTCTTCGGGGTGTGACTCCGGGCTGGGCACCGGTCGCCGGCGCGAACTCCAGGGCGTCCTCGCCCTCCGCGTCCGTGACCCAGACGACGTGCTCGGCGCCGTCGACCCGGAAGTTGCGGGGCAGTCTGGCGCGCACACCGGGGGTGACGGACAGGGCCCTCGCCGGCCCTTCGCGATGCGTCACCCAATGGATGCCGCCGCGGACCTCCACGGCGCTGCCGCGGCCGGTGTGGTCGGGCCGTGCGGAGCCCACGTGGTGTTCGGCGTCGATGAGCCGCGGGCGCAGATCGGTGCGCTGGCCGCCGAGCTTCACGGACAGCCGCCGCGGCTGCGATTCCTCGGCGAACACATCGTCGATGAGCCAGAGTTCCCCGGCAGAGCTGTAGACGATCCGGGTTCCGTCGGTGGCGGCGTGCCGGGCGTAGAAGCCGTCGAGCGGGGTGTGTCGTCGCAGGTCCAAGCCGTCCGGCTGGGCGGAGTAAACGGCTCCGGTGCCTTCGTGGTCCGACAGGAAGGCAACCCGTCCGTCCGTACCCCCAGAACGGTTTTCCGTGATCCACAGTGGATATTCGATATTGCCGTCGAGTTCTTCGAGCAGCCGGACGAACGTTCCGTCTCCGGCCCGGTCGATCCACAGCTTGCCTGCGGTGCCACCCCGGTAGCGCTTCCAGGCGGCGGCCTCCCGCCCCATGGTGGCGGAGAGCAGCAGCACCCCCGGATCGCCGTGGGCCACGTCCCCGACCAGCCCGTACGGAAGGACGGTCGCCGGTCCGCCGTCGAGGGGCAGGGCCCTCGCCCAGGTGCGGCGGGAAGACGCCTGACCCCGGGCGCTGATGGCGAGGACCTCCCCGTCGGGGGTCCAGCCGCGGACGGACGTCTTGTGGTCGCCCCAGTACGTCAGCCGCGTCGTCGATCCCCCGTCGACGGGCGCCGTGTGGACCTCGGGCGCGCCGTCGCGCCGGGAGGTCCAGGCGATGTGCGCGCCATCGGGTGAGAAGCGCGGATGGTCGACCGGTATGTCATCGGCGCTGACACGCCAGGCCCGACCACCGTCGAGAGGGGCGACCCAGACGTCGTCCTCAGCGGTGAAGGCGATCAACTCGCCGTGGATGTGCGGATACCGGAGGTAAGCAGGCTGCGTCACAGGGTCACCCTAGGCAGGTGGGGACGGCGAGGTCACGGCTTTGCGGGCAACATCAGCACATGGGTCGGCGCGACCGGAACGCCCGCAGCCCCGGCAACCCGTCCCCGGCCGGGGACGCACGACACCGTGGATGGGGGACGCGACCGCTTGGGGCGGCTGGGGCGGGCGAGGGCGGATGGGCCCTCGCCGCTTCGCAGCCCGGTCACTCGCGTGCGGTCAACCCGCCCCCGTCACTTGCGCGTCGGTTCGGCCGTGACGGTGACCGTCTCCGTGACCGTGACGGTCGCCCGAGGCCCCCCGTTCGGCCGGTCCGGTGGTTCGACGGGACGCGTCGTCCGCGTGGGCTGGGACTCGCAGTCCCCGAGGAAGGTGGCCGTGAAGACGACCTTCCCGTTGATCCGCGTGGTCAGATCGCCCCTGATGCAGGTGCCCGAACGCTCCTCCGTCACCCGGCCCTTGAGCGTGATCTGCTGGTCGGAGTCGGTTTCCCCCTCACAGTCGACAGAGGCGAACCCGCCGCCGGCCGGAGGGGCCGACCGGCCCTCCTCGCCCAGTTTCGCCGTACAACTGAACCACCCGACCTTGAAGCCGAGCCGTTCCAGGGCGTTCGTGGCCGTGCGGTCGGTGGTGATCGCGACGGCGGAGGAGTTGAGTCCGGTGGATGTGGGCTCGCACGCGGTCAAAGCCGCCATGGCCATGACGGCCGCCCCCGAGAGGGCGCACGACACCAGAACCCGTCGGCCACGCCTATGCGGTGAGACTTCCATGGACGGCAGGGTGACACCGAGGGGCGGGCTGGAAAAGACTGGTTGCGGCCACAACCCCCCGGATGGACGCGAAGATGACCGATCGTCGGCGCTTTCGACTCCCACAACTGACGTAGGAGAACGGAGAGAACGGGAGACGCGAGAAGAACACCAGAACCGCCGTGAGCACCATGAGCACCGAGTGCACCGAGCGCACAGGGCTCGAATCGATCGCGGGCGTCAGGACCAACGTCCCGTGCGGCCCAGGAGCAGCGCCACCGCCGCCGTACCCGCAGTGGACGTCCGCAGTACGCTGCGACCCAAGCGGTACGGGGACGCACCGGCCTCCGCGAAGGCGGTCAACTCCTGGGGGGAGACTCCGCCCTCGGGGCCGATGACCAGCACGATCGAGCCTTCGTTCGGCAACTCGGCCGTGGCCAGCGGCAGTGCGCCCTCCTCGTGGAGCACCGCGGCGAAGTCGGCATCGGCGAGCAGGGAGGCGACCTGTTTGGTCGTGGCCGCCTCCGCCACGTCCGGAAACCGCAGCCGGCGGGACTGTTTGCCGGCCTCCCTGGCCGTCGCCCGCCACTTGGCCAGCGACTTGGCGCCGCGCTCGCCCTTCCACTGGGTGATGCAACGCGCCGCGGCCCACGGGACGATGGCGTCCACTCCGGTCTCCGTCATCGTCTCCACGGCCAACTCCCCGCGGTCCCCCTTGGGCAGCGCCTGCACCACGGTGATGTGCGTCTGCGGTTCGGGCTCGGCGGGCAGGCTCACCACCTCGACGGTCAGCCGGTCCTTGCCCTCCGTACGGACGACGAGCCCGGCGGCACCCCGGCCCCGGCCGTCGGTGAGCACGATGTCCTCACCGGGCTGAAGCCGTCGCACGGACACCGCGTGACGGCCTTCCGGACCGTCGAGGACGAGCTGGGCACCGGGTGCGAGATCCGCCAGGGAGTCCGTCAGGAACACGGGCGCGGTCAACGGGACTCCTCGGGATCGTGGGCGATGCGGGCCGATTCCAGCTCGGCGACGAGCACTTCGACGAGCTGTCCGGCGGGCATCTCGCGCGCCAGCCGGTGCCCCTGTCCGGCCCAAAGCGCCATGCCCTGGGCGTCCCCCGCCTTGGCCGCCGCCTTGCGGAGATCGGTGGTCAGGTAGTGCACCTGCGGATAGGCGGCGGGGGCGTACGGTCCGTGCTCCCGCATGAAGCGGTTGACGAGACCGCGTGCGACGCGGCCGGTGAACGCTCGGGTCAGGTCCGTCCGGGCGAAGAGGGGGTTGGTCATCGCCTGCTTGTGCAGGGGGTGTGCACCGGACTCGGGACAGACGAGAAACGCCGTCCCCAGTTGTGCCGCGTCCGCTCCGGCCGCCAGAGCCGCGCCGATCTGACTGCCGCGCATCAACCCGCCGGTGGCGATCACGGGGAGTTCGACACACTCACGGATCAGGGCGATGAGCGTGAGCAGGCCGATCCCGCCGTGTGAGGCGGCGGGGTCATCGCGGTAGGTGCCCTGGTGGCCGCCGGCCTCGATCCCTTGTACACAGAGGACATCGGCTCCGGCGCGTTCGGCGATCCGCGCCTCCTCCGGCGTGGTGACGGTGACGACGGTGGCGGTTCCGGCCTTGGCGAACGACTCCAGTACCTCGGCGCTCGGACACCCGAAGGTGAAGGACACCACGGGTACGGGATCGTCGCGGAGGATGGCCAGCTTGGCTTCGTAACCGTCGTCCCGACTCGAATCGGGGTCGCCGAGCGGGGTCTCGTACCAACTCACCTCACCGGCGAGTTGCTGCCGGTAGACCTCGATGGCCGCCGAATCCACCGTCTTGGGCTGCGGCATGAAGAGATTGACGCCGAAGGGGCGCGAGGTGAGCCCACGGATCTGTTTGACCTCTTGGTACATGCCGTCCGCAGTCTTGTACCCGGCAGCCAGGAATCCGAGGCCGCCGGCCTCGGACACGGCAGCGGCCAACTGCGGGCGCGACGCACCGCCCGCCATGGGGGCCTGCACGATCGGATACCGGCAGAGATCGGTCAGTACGGAGGACATGTGTGCATCGTGTCATGCCACTGACGGCCGGCCGAATCGAGCCCGACAGCCCCCCGGGAGGCCGGTTGACGTGCTACGGACCATCCCTCGCACGCAGGTCGAACGGCAGCTGGGAGGGGAAGATCGTCTGGTCGGGGAGGTGGTCGGAGCGTCCTCGGGAAGTGCGTTTCAGGACGCCCGGACCGCCCGCGGAGAACAGGTGCCGCGCAGCCGGGGCCTCGCCGTGGAGCGCGTGCCCCGCGGCGGCCTGCCGAAGCTCGGCCGCCGCCGCGAGGCCATCGGCTACCGCCCGTTGAACGCGTCCTTCAGCCGGGAGAAGAGTCCTTGCTGTCCAGGTTGAAACTGACCGAGCGGGCGCTCCTCACCCCTCAGCTTCGCCAACTCCCGCAGCAGCCTCTCCTGCTCCGCGTCGAGCTTGGTCGGCGTCATCACCTCGACGTGCACGATCAGATCGCCCCGGCCGCCACCCCTCAAGTGGGTGACGCCCCGGCCGTGCAGCGGAATGGACTGCCCCGACTGGGTACCCGGCCGGATGTCGATCTCCTCCATCCCGTCGAGCGTTTCCAACGGCACCTTCGTGCCGAGGGAGCCCGCGGTCATCGGGATCGTCACCGTGCAGTGCAGATCGTCGCCCCGCCGCTGGAACACCGCATGGGGCACCTCGTGGATCTCCACGTACAGATCGCCCGCGGGGCCACCGCCCGGGCCGACCTCGCCCTCGCCCGCCAACTGGATGCGGGTGCCGTTGTCGACGCCGGCCGGGATCTTCACGGTCAGCGTGCGGCGCGAGCGGACCCGACCGTCGCCCGCGCACTCCGGGCACGGGGTGGGAACGACGGTGCCGAAGCCCTGGCACTGGGGGCAGGGCCGTGAGGTCATGACCTGACCCAGGAAGGAGCGGGTGACCTGCGAGACCTCACCGCGCCCACGACACATGTCACAGGTCTGGGCGGAGGTCCCGGGGGCCGCGCCCTCACCCGAACACGTCGTACAGACGACGGCCGTGTCGACCTGGATGTCCTTGGTCGTACCGAACGCGGCCTCGTTGAGGTCGATCTCCAGCCGGATCATCGCGTCCTGGCCGCGCCGGGTCCTCGACCTGGGGCCGCGCTGGGACGCCGTACCGAAGAAGGCGTCCATGATGTCCGAGAAGTTTCCGAAGCCACCGGCACCGAAGCCGGCCGCGCCCGCGGCACCCGCCTGGGACAGGGGGTCGCCGCCGAGGTCGTAGACCTGCTTCTTCTGCGGGTCCGACAACACCTCGTAGGCGGCGTTGATCTCCTTGAACCGCTCCTGGGTCTTCGGATCGGGGTTCACGTCCGGATGGAGCTCGCGCGCCAGCCGGCGGAACGCCTTCTTGATCTCGTCCTGCGATGCGTCGCGGCGCACGCCGAGTACGGCGTAGTAGTCCGTGGCCACTTACGACTCCGCCAGGATCTGTCCGACGTAACGTGCCACTGCGCGTACCGCTCCCATCGTTCCGGGGTAGTCCATGCGGGTCGGTCCGACCACGCCGAGTTTGGCGACTGCCTCGTCGCCCGAACCGTAGCCGACGGCGACCACGGAGGTTGAGTTGAGGCCCTCATGAGCGTTCTCATGGCCGATGCGCACCGTCATGCCCATCCCGCCGGACTCCTTGGCCTCTCCCAGGAGCTTGAGGAGCACCACGTGCTCCTCAAGGGCTTCCAGTACCGGCCTGATCGTCAGCGGGAAGTCATGGCCGAAGCGGGTGAGGTTGGCGGTGCCGCCGATCACCAGGCGCTCCTCGGTCTCCTCGACCAGCGTCTCCAACAAGGTGGAGAGCACGGTGGCCACGGCCCCCCGGTCCTCCAGGTCGAAGGAGTCGGGCAGGTCCTGCACCAGTTGCGGCACGTCGGCGAAGCGACGGCCGACGACCCTGCTGTTGAGCCGGGCCCGCAGATCGGCGAGCGGGGTGTCACCGAACGGAGCCGGACAGTCGATCATGCGCTGCTCGACCCGACCCGTGTCCGTGATCAACACGAGCATGAGCCGTGCGGGCGCGAGCGCCAGCAACTCCACGTGGCGCACCGTGGAGCGGGTGAGCGAGGGGTACTGCACCACCGCGACCTGACGGGTCAGCTGCGCCAGCAGCCTGACCGTACGGCCGACGACGTCGTCGAGGTCCACGGCGCCGTCCAGGAAGCTCTGGATGGCGCGGCGCTCGGCCGACGACAGCGGCTTCACCCCGGCGAGCTTGTCGACGAAGAGGCGGTACCCCTTGTCGGTGGGGATGCGCCCGGCACTGGTGTGCGGCTGGGCGATAAATCCCTCGTCTTCCAGGACCGCCATGTCATTGCGGACGGTGGCCGGTGAAACACCGAGCCGGTGGCGCTCGGTGAGCGCCTTGGAGCCGACGGGCTCCTCGGTACCGACATAGTCCTGGACGATGGCGCGCAGCACTTCGAGTCTGCGTT
Organism: Streptomyces sp. NPDC005963; assembly: GCF_040638655.1. Lineage (NCBI taxonomy): Bacteria > Bacillati > Actinomycetota > Actinomycetes > Kitasatosporales > Streptomycetaceae > Streptomyces > Streptomyces sp. NPDC005963. The sequence continues at coordinate 221,580 of NZ_JBEXVD010000003.1, forward strand.
CACTGAGCATCGCGCACACCTCCAGCTGTGGTCCCACGGTGGTTCTTCGGTCACTGTCTGGCACTCACCAGGTCCGAGTGCCAAGAATCCCCCGTGCCAGTGTACGGCCGTGGGGTACGCCCGTAGCAAGGGCGACCGACCACGCTACCGCGCGCCTTCGCTGGTCGCTGCCAGTAGCGTCCCGGTATGAACGTCTGTTGGGAAGACTTCGGCTGGGAGCGATTGGCCGACGGGGTGGGGCGACGGCGGTTGCCGGGTTGGGACGCGACCTGCGGGCTGGTCGTCGGGAGCGAGGGCGTGCTGCTGTACGACACCGGTTCTTCGCTGCGGGAGGGCGCCGAGGTGAGGGCGCAGGTGCAGGCGCTGTTGGGCGGTCGCGAGGTGACGCACGTCGCACTGAGCCATCCGCACTTCGACCACGTGCTGGGGACGGCGGCCTTCCCGGCCGCCGAGGTGTACGGCACGGAGGGCCTCGGCGCCCTCCTGCGCCGGGAGGCGGACGTGCTGCGGGCCGATGCCGTACGGCACGGTGTGGAGCCGCTGGAGGCGGCTGCCGCGGTGGAGGCGCTGGTGGTCCCCGGACGCGCCGTGGCCGGGGAGCAGACGCTCGATCTGGGCGATGGCCGCCGGGCGGTGCTCGTCGACGCGGGCCCCGGCCACACCGGCCATGACCTGGCCGTGCTGGTGCCGGGCACTCCGCTCGTCCTGTTCTGTGGGGATCTGGTGGAGGAGTCGGGGGAGCCGCAGGCGGGCCCGGACGCGGTCGGGGCGCGCTGGCCGTCCGCGTTGGACCGGCTGTTGGCACTGGGCGGTGAGCAGGCCCGGTACGTGCCGGGGCACGGCGCGGTCGTCGACGCCGCGTTCGTCCGTGCCCAGCGGGATGCGCTGGCGGAGCGGTTCGGGGTGTCGTAGCGTCGTCCGAATGCGCAGCTACAGCCCTGATCTGACGCCCCCTTGGAAGAAGTCGGCCCCCGCGAGGGAGGTCGCGGCCGACCCCTCGGACCCCGATCTGGTGGTGGAGGAGGCAGGAACCGGGTTCTGCGGTCTGGTGGTGGGCTGCGAGGCCGGGACGGTGACGCTGGAGGACCGATTCGGCAAGCGCCGGGTCTTCCCGCTGGCGCCGCGGGGTTTCCTGTTGGACGGCGAGGTGGTGACGCTGGTCCGCCCCGGCGTGGGCAAACCGACGAGACCCGCGGTGACCGCTTCCGGTTCGGTGGCGGTGCCCGGTGCGAGGGCTCGGGTGGCCCGGGCCGGCCGGATCTATGTGGAGGGCCGTCACGACGCGGAGCTCGTGGAACGTGTCTGGGGCGACGATCTGCGGATCGAGGGGGTGGTGGTGGAGTACCTGGAGGGCGTCGACGACCTCCCGGCCGTGGTGGCCGAGTTCGCTCCCGGGCCGGACGCCCGGCTCGGAGTGCTGGTGGACCATCTGGTGCCCGGGTCCAAGGAGTCCCGGATCGCCGCTTCGGTGACGCACACGCACGTGCTGATCGCAGGCCACCCCTACATCGACGTGTGGGAGGCGGTGAAGCCGGCGGTCCTCGGCCTGGAGGCGTGGCCGGTGGTGCCACGGGGACAGGACTGGAAGACGGGCGTCTGCCGGGCACTGGGCTGGCCCGAGAACACGGGTGCCGCGTGGCAGCACATCCTGTCGAAGGTGCACTCGTACCGGGACCTGCAACCGGAGTTGCTGGGGAGGGTGGAGGAGCTGATCGACTTTGTGACCGCACCCCCGGAGTGACGTTCCGGTTCCTGTTGACCCGGGCGGCTCTACGGACGGCCCGGGTCCGCTTCAGGCAGTTTTAGGCGGTTTAGTCGACCAAGTCTCGTACGACACCGTCCGCGAGCAGACGGCCCCGCAGGGTCAGAACCGCTCGGCCCTCCCCGTACGGCGCCTCGTCCAGCAGTCCTTGCGCAAGGGCACCACGAGCGGCTTCCAGCCCCGCAGGGCGCAGCAGTGACAGGGGCACGCCCTCCCGGAGCCTCAGCTCCAGCAGGATCCGTTCCACCCGCCGGTCCTCGGCCGACAGCAGCTCACGGCCGGCTCCCGGGGAGCGGCCCTGGGCGAGCGCGGCGGCATAGGCGCCGGGATGCTTCACGTTCCACCAGCGGACCCCGCCCACATGGCTGTGGGCGCCGGGACCGGCACCCCACCAGTCGGCGCCCCGCCAGTAGAGCTCGTTGTGCATGCATCGGCCCGCATCGGTCGTGGCCCAGTTGGACACCTCGTACCAGGAGTAGCCCGCCTCCGAGAGCACCGAATCCGCGATCAGATAGCGGTCGGCGTGGACGTCGTCGTCCGTCATGGGCACCTCGCCGCGCCGGATGCGCCGTGCCAGCTGGGTCCCCTCCTCCACGATGAGCGCGTACGCGGAGACATGGTCCGGCCCCGCCCCGACGGCCGCGGCGAGGGAGGCCCGCCAGTCGTCGTCGCTCTCCCCCGGGGTGCCGTAGATCAGATCGAGGTTCACGTGCTCGAACCCCGCCTCCCTCGCCTCCGCCACACACGCCTCGGGCCGGCCGGGGGTGTGGGTGCGGTCGAGGACCTTCAGGACGTGCTGGCGGGCGCTCTGCATACCGAAGGAGATCCGGTTGAAGCCTCCGGCCCGCAGCTCCGCGAGGTACTCCGGTCCCACCGACTCCGGATTCGCCTCCGTGGTGATCTCGGCACCCTCCGCGAAGCCGAATTCCTCCCGTACGGCGTTCAGCATGGCCACCAGGTCGGCCGCCGCGAGCAGCGTCGGCGTACCGCCCCCCACGAACAGCGTGCGGACCGGTCGGGGGTCGTCACCGAGGACCTTGCGGGCGAGACGGACCTCTTCCGTGAGCGTGGCGGCGTAGTTGTCGCGGGAGGCCAGCACCCCGCCCGAGCCGCGCAGCTCGGTCGCCGTGTAGGTGTTGAAATCGCAGTAGCCGCAGCGCGTGGCGCAGTACGGCACGTGGAGGTAGAAGGCGAGCGGCCGGTCGGCGGCCCCTTCAAGGGCGGACGCCGGAAGCGCCCCGTCCTCGGGCATGGGTTCGCCGTCAGGCAGTACGGAAGGCATGCCCCCCATTGTCCGTCACCCGCGGGAGTGGAATCCGTCAGCGCCGGCGACCGTGGCCTTACGGGACGGGATGCGGGCGGGGCCGGTGCGGGGGCGGGGGTGTCCCCCGCACCGGTGGCGGGCTACGCCTCGCGCGAGCCCGAGTACATCTCGTCGATCAGGTGTTGGAACTCACGCTCCACGGCCGGCCGCTTCAGCTTGAGGCTGGGAGTGAGGTCGCCGTGCTCGACATCGAGGTCCCGGGGCAGCAGTCGGAACTTCTTCACCATCTGCCACCGCTGGAGACCCTCGTTCAGCCGGTTCACATACCCCTGGATCAGCTCCACGGTCGCCGGAGCGACGAGAACCTCCCCATAGGGCTTTCCGGCCAGCTCGTGGTCCTCGGCCCAGCTGAGCAGCGTCGGCTCGTCGAGGGCGATCAGCGCGGTGCAGAAGTTGCGGTCGGCGCCGATGACCACGATGTTCGAGACGAACGGGCAGATGGCCTTGAACTGGATCTCCACTTCGGTCGGCGCGATGTACTTGCCGTTCGACGTCTTGATCAGGTCCTTCTTGCGGTCGGTGATCCGCAGATAGCCGTCGGCCGAGAGCTCGCCGATGTCCCCGGTGTGGAGCCAGCCGTCGGGCTCCAGGACCTCCTGGGTCTTCTCCGGCAGCCCGTGGTAGCCCTCCATGATCCCGGGGCCGCGCAACAGGATCTCACCGTCGTCGGCGATGCGGACCTCGGTGCCGGGCAGCGGCTTGCCCACGGTTCCGGTGCGGTACGCCTCACCGGGGTTGACCAGGGAGGCCGCACTGGACTCGGTGAGTCCGTAACCCTCCAGGATGTGGATGCCGGCCCCGGCGAAGAAGAAGCCGATCTCGGGCGAGAGCGCGGCGGACCCGGAGATGGCGGCTCGCAGCCTGCCGCCGAACGCCTCGCGGAGCTTGGCGTAGACGAGGGCGTCGGCCACCTTGTGCTTTGCACTGAGGGTGAAGGGCGCGGATGCCGTCCCCGTACGTCGGAAGTTGTCCTGGGACGCCTTCGCGTACTCCCGCGCCACCCCGGCGGCCCATTGGAAGATCTTGTACTTCGCCGGGCCGCCCGCCCGGGCCTTGGTGGCGACTCCGTTGTAGACCTTCTCGAAGATGCGCGGGACGGCGGCCATGTAGGTCGGCTGCACCACGGGCAGATTCTCGATGATCTTGTCGATCCGGCCGTCGACGGCGGTGACGTGACCGACCTCGATCTGCGCCGCCATCAACACCTTGCCGAAGACGTGGGCCAGCGGGAGCCAGAGGTACTGCACGTCGTCCTTGCCCACCAGGCCGGTCGCGGCGATCGCCTTCGCCATGTACGACCAGTTGTCGTGCGGCAACCGAACGCCCTTGGGGCGGCCGGTGGTCCCCGAGGTATAGATGAGGGTCGCCAGTTGACCGGCTTCGATCGCGCCGATTCGCTCCTTGACCGCTTCGGGGTGCTCCTGGAGATAGCGGGCTCCGCGCTCTTCCAACTCGGCGAGCGAGAGGACCCAATCGTCGGGGTCCGACCCGTCCTCCTCGACACCGGTGGGGTCGATCATGACCACATGGTGGAGCTCGGACAGCTCCGCGCGCCGCTCGCGGACCTTGGCCAACTGTGTCGCGTCCTCGGCGACCAACACCCTGCTACCGGAATCAGCGAGGATGTACGCCGATTCCTCGGCGTTGGTCGAGGGGTAGACCGTGGTCGTCGCTCCGCCGGTGCACATGACGCCGAGGTCCGCGAGGATCCACTCGATGCGGGTGGCGGACAGCAGGGCCACCCGGTCCTCGGCACTCACCCCGATGGCGATCAGACCGGCCGCGATGCGATAGACGCGTTCGGCGGTCTCGCCCCAACTGAGCGACTTCCATTCCTCGGGTCCCCGTCCCGAGGAATCGGGCACCGGATACCGGAACGCCTCGGCGTCCGGCGTGGCCAGCACCCGCTCGGCGAAGAGGTTCGCCACCGAGGGCGGTCGGTTCTCGATCAGGGTCTGTGTGTCGCTCACGACATCCTCCGGGCCTGCGGCAGCACTGCACGACTGGCTGGTGTTTAACTGGCGAGTAACCATCGAGCCGTGATCAGAGTAGAACGCGCTGTGCCGAGGCGTAAGACTCTGTGGGCTGCCGCTTCATAACGAACCCGGTGCCAACGTGCGGTCCCGGGAACAACGAACCGCGCCCGTCACACTGGCCCCCGACGACTGTTCGCCGCACACGACCGCTGTTGGCAACGTGAGAACACCGCGGCGCTTCCCGCATACGGGTGAGCACGCACCGCAGCCCGGGTCGACCTGGTCGACCCGGGCTGCGGTGACACCGGGCTGCGGGACGCGGCTCAGGCGAGACGCATCGGCAGAGTCCATCCACCGGTGCGCTCGGTCCACCGTGTCCACCGTCCAACGGGGGCCACGGTGGGCGAGCGGCGCAGAAGGACCTACTTCTTGCTCTTGCCCCCGCTGTCGTCGCTGGAGAGGACGGCGATGAAGGCTTCTTGCGGAACCTCCACGCTGCCGACCATCTTCATGCGCTTCTTGCCTTCCTTCTGCTTCTCCAGCAGCTTCCGCTTCCGGGAGATGTCACCGCCGTAGCACTTGGCGAGGACGTCCTTGCGGATCGCCCGGATCGTCTCGCGGGCGATGACGCGGGAGCCGATCGCGGCCTGGATCGGCACCTCGAACGCCTGCCGGGGGATCAGTTCGCGCAGCTTGGCGACGAGCCGGACACCGTACGCGTACGCCGCGTCCTTGTGCGTGATCGCGGAGAAGGCGTCGACCTTGTCGCCGTGCAGCAGGATGTCCACCTTGACCAGGCTGGACGCCTGCTCGCCCGTGGGCTCGTAGTCCAGCGAGGCATAACCGCGGGTCTTCGACTTCAGCTGGTCGAAGAAGTCGAAGACGATCTCGGCGAGCGGCAGGGTGTAGCGGATCTCGACGCGGTCCTCGGAGAGGTAGTCCATCCCGAGCAGGGTGCCCCGCCTCGTCTGACAGAGCTCCATGATCGCGCCGATGAACTCGCTCGGGGCCAGGATCGTGGCCCGCACCACGGGCTCGTAGACCTCGTCGATCTTGCCCTCGGGGAACTCGCTCGGGTTGGTGACCGTGTGCTCGACGCCGTCCTCCATCAGGACGCGGTAGACCACGTTCGGTGCGGTGGCGATCAGGTCGAGCCCGAACTCGCGCTCCAGCCGCTCGCGGATCACATCGAGGTGCAGGAGCCCGAGGAAGCCCACGCGGAACCCGAAGCCGAGGGCCGCGGAGGTCTCGGGCTCGTACACCAGGGCGGCATCGTTGAGCTGGAGCTTGTCGAGGGCGTCCCGCAGCTCCGGGTAGTCCGAGCCGTCCAGCGGATACAAGCCGGAGAAGACCATCGGCTTGGGGTCCTTGTAGCCGCCGAGCGCCTCGGTTGCCCCCTTGTGCTGCTGGGTGATGGTGTCGCCGACCTTGGACTGGCGGACGTCCTTCACACCGGTGATGAGGTACCCCACCTCGCCGACGCTCAGGCCGTCGGCCGGGAGCATCTCGGGCGAGTTGGTGCCGATCTCCAGCAGTTCGTGAGTGGCTCCGGTCGACATCATCCGGATCCGCTCACGCTTGCCGAGCTTGCCGTCGATCACTCGCACATAGGTGACGACACCGCGGTACGAGTCGTACACGGAGTCGAAGATCATGGCGCGAGCGGGCGCGTCGGCCACGCCCACGGGGGCCGGGACCTCGCGGACCACGCGGTCAAGCAGCGCCTCAACGCCGACACCCGTCTTCGCCGAGACCTTGAGCACGTCCTCCGGGTCGCACCCGACGAGGTTCGCCAGCTCCTCGGAGAACTTCTCGGGCTGGGCGGCCGGAAGGTCGATCTTGTTGAGGACCGGGACGATCGTGAGCTCGTTCTCCATGGCCAGATAGAGATTGGCGAGCGTCTGCGCCTCGATGCCCTGAGCCGCGTCCACCAGGAGGACGGTGCCCTCGCAGGCCGCGAGGGATCGTGACACCTCATAGGTGAAGTCCACGTGCCCCGGGGTGTCGATCATGTTCAGGATGTGCGTCCTGCCCTGATCGGGCCCCTCGGTGGGTGCCCAGGGCAGTCGAACCGCCTGGGACTTGATCGTGATGCCGCGTTCCCGCTCGATGTCCATGCGGTCGAGGTACTGGGCACGCATCTGCCGCTGCTCGACCACACCGGTCAGCTGAAGCATCCGGTCGGCAAGCGTGGACTTGCCGTGGTCGATGTGCGCGATGATGCAGAAATTGCGGATCAGCGCCGGGTCGGTACGGCTCGGCTCGGGCACGTTGGGAGGAGTCGCGGGCACGCAGGGTCCTGATTCTTGAGACGCTGGGCGTCTCGTCTCGGGCGATGGCGGATCGATACGTAGCCCCCATGGTCCCACGCGCGGCGGGCTGCGCCCGGTTTGGGCCGCCCACAGAGCGACTGGTAACGTGGACAGCTGTGTCTCGTGCCCGCCTCGGGCTGCTTCGTACAGGGCTTTCGTTTCGGAACTCCGCACGGGACGCTCATCAAAGATCAATCGAACCTGAGAAGGCTCTTTCGTGGCGAACATCAAGTCCCAGATCAAGCGGAACAAGACGAACGAGAAGGCGCGCCTGCGCAACAAGGCCGTCAAGTCGTCGCTCAAGACCGCTGTCCGCAAGGCCCGTGAGGCTGCTGCCGCAGGCGACGTCGAGAAGGCCACCGTGGCCGCTCGCGAGGCCGCCCGCAAGCTCGACAAGGCAGTCTCGAAGGGCGTCATCCACAAGAACGCCGCCGCCAACAAGAAGTCGGCGCTGGCCACCAAGGTTGCCGCTCTTCAGGGCTGAGTGCTCTTGATCCAACCGTCGGAAAGGTGAGCGGGCCCTCTCATCCGCCCCTGACCGACACCCCAGGGCTTGCACTTGGACCTGCGTTCGCCACGCGGGTGCGAGCCCGACCGCAAGACCTCGTCGAAGGCCCCGGTGCTTCTTCGTCCTTCCCCAGGACGCAGAGCCCGGGGCTTTTGCTTGCCCTCTCCCGATCCCCTCATCCTCTGTTCCCGTTGAGTGACGGCGTCGCGAAGGCACCCCTGGGGAAAGCGCGCAGCGAAACGTGTCCCGAGCTCGGTGGAGGTCGGCCCCGGGTCCGGAGACCGGAACGGGAAGGGGCTAGCGGCGGGGACGCGCGACCCGGGCGATGGTCACGACGGCCTTCTCCAATGCGTACTCAGGATCGTCGCCGCCGCCCTTCACACCGGCGTCCGCCTCGGCCACCGCACGCAGGGCAACGGCCACCGCGTCAGGTGTCCAGCCCCGCATCTGCTGCTTGACCCGATCGATCTTCCACGGCGGCATGCCCAGCTCACGAGCGAGATCCGCCGGTCGGCCACCCCGCGCGGACAGCACCTTTCCGATGCCTCGCACCCCTTGCGCCAGAGCGCTCGTGATCAACACGGGGGCCACCCCCGTCGACAGAGACCAGCGCAACGCCTCCAGGGCCTCGGCGGCCCGGCCCTCCACCGCACGGTCGGCGACGTTGAAACTCGACGCCTCTGCCCGGCCGGTGTAGTAACGACCGACGATCTCCTCGTCGATGGTCCCCTCGACGTCAGCCGCGAGCTGGGAGACGGCACTGGCCAACTCCCGCAGATCGCTCCCGATCGAATCGACGAGCGCCTGACACGCCTCCTGCGTGGCCGATCTCCCGATGGCCCGGAACTCGGCCCGCACAAAGGTGAGCCGCTCGGCGGGCTTCGTGGTCTTGGGGCACGCCACCTCGCGGGCCCCTGCCTTGCGCGCCGCGTCGAGCAACCCCTTCCCCTTCACCCCACCGGGATGGAGCAGGACCAAGGTGATCTCATCGGCAGGAGCGGTGAGATACGCCTTGACGTCCTTGACGGTGTCGGCAGCGAGGTCCTGTGCGTTCCGCACGATGACAACCTTGCGCTCGGCGAAGAGTGACGGGCTCGTCAACTCCGCCAGGGTGCCCGGTTGCAGCTGATCAGCGGTGAGATCGCGAACGTCCGTATCGGCGTCGGCGGCCCGCGCAGCCGCGACCACGTGCTGGACCGCGCGGTCGAGGAGCAGATCCTCCTGCCCCACCGCGAGGGTGACGGGGGCGAGCGGATCGTCGTTGGGATTCTTCCTGGTGGCCATCGCGTCCAGCATCCCATGCGCCACTGACACTGCTCGGCGTGGAGGACAATGGCCGGGTGAGCGAGGAACGACACGTACTGGTGCTCCCCGACCGCGACACGGCCGAGGACGTGGCGCAAGAGCTGACGGAGCGCTTCGGGGTGCACGAGGAACCGCAGCTGATACGCGACGCCCTGGCCGGCGAAGACGACGCAGAAGACGCCCAATGGCTGGTCGTGGTCGAGGACCCGAAGGGCCGTCTCGACCCGCGGGCACTCGACGACTTCGCCGCCGAGTACGAAGGCTGGTTGGAAGCTCCCTAGCCCCGGCCCCAGTGAGCGGGAACTCCCTGACCCCGACCAGTACGGACGGTAGCTTCCTGACCCCACCCTATGCAGACGGGTGCTTCCCAGCCCCGACCTATGCGGACGGGCGCTGCTCCGGAGACCCCTGGACCGGCAGGCCGCCGTCAGCCTGCTCCACGGCTTCACGCGGGTCGACCGGCACCCGGTCGAGGTGCAGGCCGAAGTGCTCCCGGTAGGCAGCCAGGATCTCCGTGTCGTCTCCGAGCAGTTCTTCGCGCCGGTCGCCGTGCTCGGTCGTGACCAACTTGCGGCCGCTGAGGGTGATCCGGCCGTCGACCGTGAGCCGGGTGCAGACGGGCGACCGGGTGAAGTGTGAGGCAGGCGAGGTGCTGTGCCACCAGGCGCCGGCACGGAAGTCCGCCAGTGCCCTGGGGCGCGTCTCCAAGCGGTACTGGGGCCTGCCGTCCCGGAGCACGTCGAGATCCCCCTGTCCCGGCGCCCCTCCCACGGCTTCCACAACCCTGAACGAACCTGCGGGATCCAACTGGTCCTCGCGGTCGTCGAGGGCCAAGGGGTGGTGCGCGTGCTCACCGAACCCGACGTCGACCACCCATCGCCCGCTCCCATCAGCCGGCTCCACCAGGAGCGCCATGTGGTCGTAGGGGATGCCCCACCGGCCATCCGCGTTGTGCACTCGACCTGCGAGGAGGCTGACGGTGAACCCAAGGTCACGCAGCAGTGCGGCGAACGCTCCGTTGACCTCGTAGCAGAACCCGCCCCGACGACCTCGGACGATCTTGGTGAGGAGGGCGCCTTCCTCCAGCACGATCCCCTCGCCCAGATGCACCGACAGGTTCTCGAAGGGCACGGTGCGCAAGTGCCGCAACTGAAGCTCGCGTAGGGCCGCGATGTCGAGCGTGGCAGGTCGATCGGCGCCGATCCGGCCGAGGTAGTCGTCCATGGTGCCCATGGTGCCCGAGATGATCTCCACGTCCATGCGTCGCTGGTCCTAGGGCCGTTGGCCGAGGCGCGCCAGCGTGGAAGCGGACTAGCGTGCCGGACATGGTGACAGAGACCCCGAGCTACGATCCGCCCCGCTCGGCAGAGCAGCGCAAGCACGACGTCCTCACCCGGCTGAGCCAGGACCAGGACGTCTGGGTGGCGACCTCCTCCCTCGACGGCGGACCCTGTCTGGTGCCGCTGTCCTTCGTCTGGGACGAGGACACCGTGTTGATGTCCACCCGACGAACCAATCCGACCGCGACCAATCTGACCCCACGGGGGCCTGTCGTCCTCACATTGGGCACCACGCGGGACGTCGTTCTCATCAAGGGGAGCGCCGAAGTGGTCGAGCACTCGGCCTTGGCGACCCGATCTGGCGATGCGTTTGCCACGAAGATGAACGGCTGGGACCCGCGCGGCCAGCCACAGTGGATCTACCTCCGGGTCACCCCAAAGGCCGTACAGGCATGGCGGGAGGTCAATGAGCTCGCCGATCGCGATCTGATGCGCGAGGGCGCCTGGCTGGTCTGAGACGCGGCGCAACCGCATGCGCAGGGAGCACGAATACGACGCTGTCCACAAACAGCGCACAGTCCTCGTTCTGGGCTCGGGGCGGGGGCCGGGGCAGGGGCCTCGGCGACCGGAGCGGCAGCTGCGTTGCCCTGTGGGACGGGGTGACGAACGGCCCGTGGCGAGCGCGTGGTTGGCGCCCGGCTGGGGCCGCGGTGATGCGAAGGAACCTTCGGACCGTGTACTCCCGCCGACGTGGGCACGCAGACCTCGCCGGGCTCCGGTAACCGCGATGGGTCCGTCCCGGTCCGTGCGCAGGACCCGGGCGCCAGCGGCCTGCAAGGCGCTCACCGTACGGGGCGAGGGATGACCGTAGGTGTTCCCTCGGCCCACGGAGATCAGGGCGAGCCTGGGACGGGCGGCAGTGAACAGTTCGGGGTGTTGATGGGCTGAGCCGTGGTGGGCGACCTTCAGTACGTCCACCCGCGCGAGCCGTGGGTGTTCGATCAGCAGACCGCGTTGGGCGGGCGGTTCGAGGTCTCCGAGCATCAGCAGGGTCGGGCCCTCGGCGATGTCGACCAGCAAGGTGACACTGGCGTCGTTGGGCCCGTCCGGAGGGCCGGATCCGCCGTGCCCATGGGGTGTCCCAGCGTGTGGCAGTCCCGTTGTGGATGTGTGAGGCCGCGGCCAGAGCACCTGCCAGGACAGTCGTCCGTCCTTCCTCCGTTCTCCCATGCGGGCGTGGATCAACGGCACACGGGCTCTGGCGGCGACCCTGCGGACGAATGCGCTCTGCTCCCAGGGCTCCTGAAGGGTGGTGGTCTGCACTGCGCCCACGGTTCTTCCCTTCAACACTCCGGGCAGACCTCGCACATGGTCCGCGTGAAAGTGCGTGAGGAGGACGAGGGAGATCTGTCGGACACCCAGATCTCTCAGGCACGCGTCGACCGCTGTGGGATCGGGCCCGGCGTCCACGACCACCGCTCTGCCGTCATCTGCGGCGAGCACCGTGGCATCTCCCTGACCGACGTCACACATGGCGAACGTCCAACCAGGGGGTGGCCAACCGGTGAGCACCCGGGTGAGGGGTGCCGGACGCACCACGGCACACAGGAGCACCAGGGCGCAGACGGCTGCCACCCACGGGTGGGACGGCAATCTGCGGAGGAGGAGAACGAACATCGCGGTGAGCACCGCCAGCAAGAGCCCTCCTCGCCAACCGTCCTGCCAGTCCAACTGGGCTCCCGGTAGTGAGGCGCCTGCCCGGGCGACGGAGGCGATCCAGCCGCTAGGCCAGCCCGCGATCTGAGCCAGCGCCTCGGCAAGCGGCATGAAGAACGGGGCAGTGGCGAGGGCGGCGAAGCCGAGCACGGTCGCGGGGGCGATCGCCAGTTCGGCGAAGAGGTTGCACGGCACGGCGACCAGACTGACCCGGGCGGCGAAGATCGCGACCACGGGGGCACAGACTGTCTGCGCCGCTGCCGCCGCGGCCAGCGCCTCGGCAAGCCTCGGTGGCACGCCGCGGCGCTGGAGCGCAGAGCTCCAGCCCGGCGCGATGGTGAGGAGGGATCCGGTTGCCAGGACCGACAGCAGGAATCCATAGCTCCGGGACAGGCCCGGGTCGTAGAGGACGAGCACCACGACCGCGGCGGCGAGGGCTGGGATCAAGGATCGTCGGCGCCCGGTTCCGATCGCGAGCAGGATGATCGCTCCGCAGGCGGCGGCTCTCAGAACGCTTGGCTCCGGCCTGCACACGATGACGAAGGCCAGCGTCAAGGCACCTCCGAACAGCGCCGTTCCCCTCAGGGTGATGCCGAGTCGGGGTGCGAGTCCGCCCCTCTCGGCGAGCAGGGCGCGACCGGGTGGGCCGATCAGAAGAATGAGGACGATGCTGAGGTTGCTTCCGGACACCGCTAGAAGGTGTGTCAGGTCGGTCGCTTCGAACGCCCTTTGCAGATCGGGAGTGATCCTCGTGGTGTCACCGACGACGAATCCCGGCAGCAGGGCGCGGGCATCCGTACTCAGGTCCTTCGAGGCTTCGCGCAGCCCGGCTCTGAGGTCACCCGCCTGCTGTTGGAGGGAGGAAGGACCCCGGATGATGTCCGGCCGGTCTCCTCGCGCCTTCAGCACGGCGGCGAAGCGGTGGTCTCCGTCCAGGGGCGGTGCGAGTTGGCCTCGGACGCGCAGCCGGGTCGACGGGAGAAGTCGTTGCCAGCGCGCCAGGGCAGCCCGCGGCAGGCCCGGTCGCACGATCACCAGCACGGGGTTCCTGGTGACGGTCGTCTCTCCACCGGATGACGTGACCTCGGTGACCTCTGCGTCAAAGACCACAGCGCGCTGCGTCCAGGAATCACTCGGGGCACGGGGTCGGGTGAACCTGGGGTCGGTGGAAACCGTCAGTTCCAAAGTGGCCCGGGCGTGGGCAGCTGCCATGCCCGGCAGGGGGCCACGCCGCTGATCTGCGCTGTGGAGCCCGCCGGCCGCAGCACCCGCGGCTGCCGCCAACAACACCGCGGCGAGCGCGGTGGCGTTCAACCGCCGACGCCGGCCCTCGCGGTCCCACCCACCCTCCGCGGTGGGGATGCTCGTGCGGGCGACTGACAAAGGACTGCTGCCGTGGTGCACCGTCCGGGCCAGGAGCAGGATCGCCAGAGAGACGCAGAGCACGATCCCGAGGATCGTCAACCACCCCGACAGACCCACGGCAAGGGCCGCCGCACCCCAGACGGCGAGGGCGGGGAAGACCAAGCGCAGATCGACGGGCCCTTCTCTCCTGGAGGGGGAGTCACCCGAGGGGCGTACAGATCCACGGCCTGTTTCCTGGCTCATCACGGTCGCACCCGGGGCTTGAGATCGGCGAACCGTCGCTCCCCGATGCCGTCCACGTCTCGGAGTTGATCGACGGAGCGGAATCCACCGTGTTGGGTCCGGTAGTCGATGATGTGCTGAACCAGTACCGGTCCGACGCCGGGAAGAGTGTCCAACTCCTCCGCTGTGGCCGTGTTCAAACTCATTGTGCCGGCTGTTCGATCATGGCCCGTCGTCGAGTCGCTCCGCCCGGGACCGTCAGGTACACCTGCGCCGTCCGCCGCGGCGCTGCCGGCCCCACCGGGGCCCGGGGTGGTGGCCGCTGGCACGCCGACTGCCACTTGTTCGCCATCGACGAGCACGCGAGCCCGATTGAGGCCCGAGGTGTCCACACCCGTCCGTACCCCGCCGGCAGCCACCAGGGCATCGGCGACGCGGGAGCCCGCCGGCAACTTCAGCACACCGGGACGCCGTACCTTGCCGGCGACGTCGACGACGATCCGCCCGGCGGTCGACGGTTCCGGTCGAGGCATCGGCGCCGGTCCGGGTGTGGGCGTTCGCTCCGCGACCACCGGCTCCGACAGCACTTCCGGAGCGCGCACGGTCTCCGGCCGTCCGGCCCAGAAGTGCTGTACCGCGAAGACCGCCGCCACGAGAAACACGATCGCCAGCGCCATCAACGTCTTCGGTTCGAGCCCGCACCGGAGCTGCATCCAGAGCGGCAGCCGCTCCCGGGTGGCGAGAGCGAGCCGGTGCCAAGCACGGTGACCGCTTCCCTCGTCCGCCACTGCTTCGCCGGCAGGACGGGCTGGATCCGCGGCGGCCGAGGGCACCGTGTCCGTCATCCCTTGGGGCCCGCCCGCTGCTCCCCCTGATGAAGTCGCTCCCGTGGGGTCCCTGTCCCTTGGGCCTTCGGCCGCCCTCGTGGTGCCGTCGCCGCTGTCCGAAGGCGTGCCGAACACGGCGAACGCCCCGCGCCTGGCCACCGCGTGGGAAGAGGCCGGCGTCCTCGGACGGGAAGGTCGGGAGACACGGTGGAGCCGCCCTCGACCCGGGCCCGTCCGGGAGCCGGGACCGCCGGGTGCAGGTCCGCGGCCATGGCCTCCTGGTCGGGTGCCGAAGTCAACAGCAGGGCGCGAACGCGAAACCGGGGCGGTCGAACCCGCGCCGCGCCGGCTACGGGCACGACCATCGGACGCCGGGGCACGGCCCGGCCCACTGGTTGCAGAACGTGATCGGAGATCCATGCAAGGACGGTAAGCAGCCCTGCTCCATCTCGCTGAACGGCCTCAATTACGGTGGATGACTGCGGTGTTGTGGATAACCAGATCACCCACAGGAGTTCTGTTGCACCTCTCCCTGCACCAAGAACCCAGGGACCCGCCCAGCCACATGGAACAAGAACGGGTCGCGCACAGCCCGCCCCGAGCCCTGACAGTGACGTATCGATCGATCCGGCCCTGTCAACGCGGTGAGATCACGGCTCCCAGGAGTCCCGGACCCGTATGCGCCCCGATCACCGCGCCCACCTCGCTGACATGGAGGTCGACCAAGCCCGGCACCCGCTCGCGCAACCGGCTCGCCAAGGCCGCGGCCCGTTCGGGAGCGGCCAGATGATGGACTGCGACATCCACGGTGCCGCTGCCGGCCTCGGCCACGGCGATCTCTTCCAGACGGGCGATCGCCTTCGATGCCGTGCGTACCTTCTCCAGCATCTCGATCCGCCCGTCGACCAGTTGGAGCAACGGCTTCACCGCGAGTGCCGAGCCGAACAGGGCCTGCGCCGCCCCGATGCGCCCGCCGCGCCGCAAGTACTCCAAGGTGTCGACGTAGAAGAAGGCCGATGTGTTCGCAGCACGCTTCTCGGCCGCGGCGACCACTTCGTCGAGTGTGCCGCCGCTTCCGGCGGCTTCGGCGGCAGCCAAAGCACAGAACCCCAGCGCCATCGCGACCATGCCGGTGTCCACCACCCGCACCGGCACGGGTGCGTCCTTCGCGGCCAGCACCGCAGCGTCGTACGTACCCGAGAACTCGGACGACAGATGGAGCGAGACGATTCCGGTGGCCCCCGCCTCGGCCCGGTCGCGATAGGTCTCGGCGAAGACCTGTGGGCTGGGACGTGACGTGGTGACGGCACGCCGCTTCTGAAGGGCCAGAGCGAGTGAGCGGGCCGAGATCTCGGTGCCCTCTTCCAACGCCTCATCGCCGAGAACCACGGTCAGGGGAACGGCCACCATGCCGTGGCGCTCCATCGCCGGCTGCGGCAAGTAGGCCGTTGAATCGGTGACGATAGCGACATGGCGGGACATGAGCGGGAGGTTACCGTTCAGCGCTCGCAAACGGGAGTCCGGCCCCTCACTGGCCCGCCCGGTCCCGCCCGGCCCGGCCGTTCCAGCCCTCACCGTGCGACCAGGAAGACCCCTGCGCCGCCCCGTCGCACCCCACGAGGTGGGACGGTGGAGTGGTGGGGCCGACCGCGGACCGTTCCATCGATGCGACTCATGGTCTCTCGGATGCCCTGAACCGCCCGCGGCACGCAACGGATAGCAACCCCGGCCGGCAGCACAGGGGCCCCGGGATCCCGGAGCCTCTCCCTCGCCGTCTCAGTTGGTGGTCTCGGGGCGGGCGGACTTCTCCCACGGGTAGCTCGCCTGCCGGGGGTCGCGTGCCGTGATGGCCTGCGGCTGCTGAGCCGCCGGGCCGGCACCGGACTGACCCGAGTGCTCACCCGCCGTGCTCTCGGACTCCACGTCCGACCAGGACTGATTCGCCACGGTACGGCCGTCCGCCGTCGGCCACGACGATTCAGCCGCCCCTGAGGTGGATCCCGAAGCCGCCGGGGTCTCCGCGTCCGACCAGTGCCGCAGGGCTCCGGCCTCCATGTCGATCTCGCTGCTCAAGGTGTCCAGATCATCCTCGGCGAAGCGACGTGCCCGATCCCGGGCCGCCCAGCGGAGCGACTCGGCCGAGTGGGTGATCCGCTCCATGCGCTCACGCAGCTCGGGCATCTTGGCGGACACGGTCGCCCGGTCGGGCTCGCGCTCCAGGCGCTTCAGCTCGTCGTCCAACTCCCGCCCGTGCACGCTGAGCCGCTCGAACAAGCTGATGGATTCGGAGAGCGAAGCATCCTCGGCCACGCCTGCGTTCAGGGCGTCCTGCGTCGCCCGCATGGAGGTCCGCAGTTTCAACCGCAGCTGCGCCAGCTCGCCCGCGACCCCGATCTGGCCGTAGCTCTTGGCGCGCAGGGTGGTGTCCTCGACCGTACGGCGCGCCTGGGTGACCGTACGCTCCACGCCCTTCTTGGCGACGCGCACCGCCTTGACCGTCGCATAGACCCCGAGCGCCACAAAAGCGACAAAGAGCAGCGCCAGTATCAGAATCGCGCTTTCCATGGGCGCCCCTTCGGCTTCGGTTGTCCTGCATCCACCGTAGTCGTGCTCCTCCCACCGTAAACGCCGCAGGCAGGCCGAGGGTTCCTCGGAACCCCCAACCTGCCCTTAGTGGATACCCTGAGTGCCCCCCGGGTCGTCCTCCGCAGCCGTCGCCTCGGGACGCACCGTGCCCGGGAAAGACCTGAGACGGCCGTCGCGATCAAGCGCGGACGACCGTCTCAGGGAAGTCGACTACTCGGGGACGATGTTGACGAGCTTCGGGGCCCGCACGATGACCTTGCGGATTCCCGCACCGCCGAGGGCGTCGACGACAGCCGCGTCACCCAGTGCCAACGCCTCCAACTCCGTGTCCGAGATCGCCGGAGACACCTCCAGCCGCGCCTTGACCTTGCCCTTGATCTGAACCACGCAGGTCACGGCCTCGTCCACCACATAGGTGGGGTCGGCGACCGGGAAGTCCTGGTGCACCACGGATGCGCGGTGTCCCAGCTTCCGCCACAGCTCCTCGGCGATGTGCGGGGCGAGCGGGGCGATCAGCAGGACCAGCCGCTCGGCCACGCTCCTCGGCAGCGGGCCACCCGTCTTGGTCAGGTGGTTGTTCAGCTCGGTGATCTTGGCGATGGCCGTGTTGAACCGCAGTGCCGCCAGATCGGCACCCGCGCCGTCGATCGCCTTGTGCAGGGCGCGCAGCATGGCCTCGTCCGGTTCGCGGTCCTCAACGGTGACCTCGCCGGTGGACTCGTCCACGACGTTGCGCCACAGCCGCTGCAGCAGCCGGTACTGACCCACCACGGCACGGGTGTCCCAGGGGCGGGACACATCCAGGGGCCCCATCGCCATCTCGTACAGGCGCAGCGTGTCGGCACCGTACTCGGCGGCGATCTCATCGGGAGTGACCGCGTTCTTCAGGGACTTGCCCATCTTGCCCAGCTCGCGCTTGACGGGCTCGCCCTCATGGAAGAACTTGCCGTCCCGCTCCTCGATCTCTGCGGCGGGCACCGGGAACCCGCGGCTGTCACGGTAGACGTACGCCTGGATCATGCCCTGGTTGAACAGCTTGTGGAACGGCTCCGGGGAGGAGACGTGCCCCAGGTCGAACAGGACCTTGGACCAGAACCGTGCGTACAGCAGGTGCAACACGGCGTGCTCGGCGCCGCCCACGTACAGGTCGACACCGCCGTGCGGCATCCCCTCGCGCGGTCCCATCCAGTAGCGCTCGATGTCGGGAGCGACCAGCTGCTCGCTGTTGTGCGGGTCCAGATAACGCAGCTCGTACCAGCAGGAACCGGCCCAGTTGGGCATGGTGTTGGTCTCGCGGCGGTACCTGCGGGGACCGTCACCGAGGTCCAGGGTGACGTTGACCCATTCCTCGTTCCGCGACAGCGGGGTCTCCGGCTCGGTGTCCGCGTCGTCGGGGTCGAACGTACGCGGCGAGTAGTCGTCGACCTCGGGCAGTTCCAGCGGCAGCATGGAGTCGGGCAGCGAGTGGGCCACGCCGTCCTCGTCGTAGACGATGGGGAACGGCTCGCCCCAGTAGCGCTGGCGGCTGAACAGCCAGTCGCGCAGCCGGAAGTTGACGGTCCCCTCGCCGATGCCCCGCTCGGTCAGCCAGGCGGTGATCTGCGCCTTGGCCTCGACGACCTCCAGGCCGTCCAACGAGATCTCGTCGTTCGACGAGTTGATCGCCGGCCCCTGGCCGGTGAACGCCTCGCCCTCCCATCCGGCGGGCGGCTGGACGGTACGGATGATCGGCAGGCCGAACGCCTCGGCGAACTCCCAGTCCCGCTCGTCCTGCCCGGGCACGGCCATGATCGCGCCGGTGCCGTATCCCATCAGCACGTAGTCGGCGACGAAGACGGGAATCCGGGTGCCCGTGACCGGATTGACGGCGTACGCACCGGTGAAGACGCCGGTCTTGTCCTTGTGCTCGGTCTGCCGCTCGACGTCGCTCTTCGTCTGTGCCTGCTTGCGGTACGCGGACACCGCATCGGCGGGTGTGGCCGCGCCGCCGGTCCACTCCCCCTTGACGCCTTGGGGCCACTCGGTCGGCAGGATCGTGTCGATCAGCGCGTGCTCGGGTGCCAGCACCATGTAGGTGGCACCGAACAGGGTGTCGGGGCGGGTGGTGAAGACCGTGATCCGGGCGTCGTCGCGGCCCTCGATCGAGAAGTCGACACGGGCACCCTCGGACCGGCCGATCCAGTTGCGCTGCTGCAACTTGATGGCCTCGGGCCAGTCCAGTGCGTCCAGATCGCTCAGCAGACGGTCGGCGTAGGCGGTGATGCGCATGTTCCACTGGCGCAGCTTGGCCTTGAAGACGGGGAAGTTCCCGCGCTCGGACCGGCCGTCGGCGGTGACCTCTTCGTTGGCCAGCACGGTGCCCAGGCCGGGACACCAGTTGACCGGGGCGTCCGAGGCGTACGCCAGACGGTATCCGCCCAGGACCTCGGAACGCTCGACCGCGCTCAACTCGCCCCAGGCACGCGCGGTGTCGGGGACCGGCCGCTCACCGGACTCGAACTGCGCCACCAACTCCGCGATCGGACGGGCCTGCTGGATCTCGTGGTCGTACCAGGAGTTGAAGATCTGCAGGAAGATCCACTGGGTCCACCGGTAGTACTCCGGATCGATCGTCGCGATCGACCTGCGCTGGTCGTGGCCGAGCCCCAACCTGCGCAGCTGGCGCTTCATGTTGTCCATGGCGGCTTCGGTCGACACCCGCGGGTGCGTCCCGGTGGCGACCGCGTGCTGCTCGGCCGGCAGGCCGAAGGCGTCGAAGCCCAGGGTGTGCAGCACGTTGTGGCCGGTCATCCGCTGATGACGGGCGAAGACGTCGGTGGCGATGTACCCCAGCGGGTGTCCGACGTGCAGACCGGCACCGGACGGATAGGGGAACATGTCCATGATGAACTTCTTGGGCTTGGCGACCAGCGCGGGATCTCCCGCCAGGTCACCGCTCGGGTTCGGTGCCGCGTACGTGCCCTCGGCGTCCCAGAAGTCCTGCCAGCGTGCCTCGATATCGGCAGCCATCGCCGCCGTATAGCGGTGCGGCGCAGCCACCTCGGCAGCAGAAGCAGCAGAATTCGTCTCGCTCATGATCCTTAAAGCTCCATCGATCGTCTCTGCCCAGCGGTCGGAATGGGCATAGCCCGCAAACAAAAGGACCCCTCGCACAGGAGGGGAAGCCGCGCCGATTCCGACCGGACCTTTTCATCCGTCGGGACTGATCAGCGCGGCTCGCTAAGCAGAAGGCGTACGGCACGCATAGCGTCAGAGTACCGCAGCGGCCGATCCGGACGCGCGCTGGCATGCCCCCGGGCACACGGAGTGATCGACGGCACGACACCGGGCCAGCAGGCACGGAGCCGCGGTCACCACCGAGAAAGCGGGCGCCGGGACGACCGGTAAAGCGGATGGTGTCGTGACCAACGGTAAAACCGATGCGGCCGAGAGGCGAAGGCCCCACGGGAATGGTGGGCGGCGAAGAAGCCGCAGTGACCGGAAATTTCATCCGACCGCTCTCGGCATCGAGACGATCCGGGACGAACCCCGTATCGAATCGCGTGGACATCGCCGACAGCTCCGGAAGCCGAATGCCTCCTGCCCCTCGCAGGTCACGGGGCCCTTCCCCCATCTCGACCCCGGGATCGCCAACTCCCCCTGCTGGACGCGCATATCAACCCTATCCGGGGCAACCCCAGCATCCGGTGGGCGCAGGTCAACCCCGTAAACGCCAAAACGTCGTTCCGCCCGCCAAGGGTCGACTTAGCATTCCTCAACGGGACCGCATTTCCCGCACCCTCGGAGTTGCCCCATGAAGCCTCATCGCAAGAGCCGTTCATCGCCCGCCCCGAGTTCCGGACTCGGTCGCCCCGTGCAAGGCGGCCTGACCGTAGCGGGATTGGTGCTCATTCCTCTTCTCGCCATCGGCGGGAGCGAGAGTTTTCGCGCAGCGCTCGACTTCACCACGGGAGTCCTGGCCTTGGTGGCCCTGACGGCCTCGATCGCCTGGGGTCTGATCGCCACCGACCGACTTCTGCTCTCTCCGCGTCACCGACTGCTGGCGCAGGCCGTGCACCGTGCCACAGCGGCAGCCGCTCTGGGTTTCCTCCTCCTCCATGCCACCGTGAAGGTCGCTCTCGGTCATGTGGGCCTCGTCGGAGCGTTGGTTCCGTTCGGGCTCGGTGTCAGCGGTACGTCGGGGCTCATCGGCTTCGGTTCGCTGGCCGGGCTGCTCATGGTGATCACAGCGGCGACCGGCGCCCTGCGCAGCGCTCTGGCGGGCAGCGGAACGGCCGCAGGCCGCTGGCGAACGCTGCACATGTTGGCCTACCCGGCCTGGTGCTTCGCGCTGCTCCACGGCCTCTTCTCCGGTCGCCCCGCGGCGCCCTGGGTGGTGCTGATGTACGGCCTGGCGCTGGTCAGCGTGGCCGGGGCGCTCTCGATACGACTGCTGCCGCGTCCGGTCAAGCGCGAGATCGCCGGCAAGATCCTCGCCGTGACCAACCGCGGCAGCGCCGAAGCACCCGTCCAGGAGGCGACGCCACCTGCCCGTCCCACCACGGCGCCCTTCCCTGGCACTGATGAGTCAGAGACCGAGATCGGGCTGGAGCGGATGAACGGCATCCCCGCCCAGCGGCCCTACGGGGCGGTGCCCCCGGATCGAAGCGCCGTCGGGCGTCGTCGCCGGCAACCGGGGATCGCCCCGCCGTCCCCCCGGTTGTACGAGGTCCCACCGCGGCCTGCCGCCGAGCCGACCGGTGCGGCGGTCACGACGGGCAACGGGCCGGCAGGCGCGGGAACGGGCATAGCGGCTGCCTACCACGCCGTCTCCCGCGCGGGTGAGCCGTTCGTTCCGCTCGCGCAGCGGGTGCCGATGACCGAGGAGCTGCCGGTCATGACGGAGAGCGGCCCGGCGGGCGGCGGCTGGCCGACCCCCTCACCGCCGCCTCCGGCCCCTGCCTTCCCTCCGGCCCCGTTCGCGCCCCCACATCCCAGCGCGCCTCCCCGCCCGCACGTCCCCACCGGATACGAACCCAACAGTCCTGGATCGACCGGCTACGGATCCCACGGCTACGCATCGACCGGCTACGGATCCAACAGCGGGCCGCATCGCTACGCATCGACCGATTCCGGGTCAAACGGCTACGCATCGACCGGCTTGGGAGACGGGTTCTTTCGGCCACCCCCTGCCGACAGCCCCTTCGACGCCTTCTCCAGGCGCCCGGCGCCCACCGTTCCGACGCCGCCACCGCAGGGCCCTCCCCCGCCCTACGAAGCCCCCGTGATCGGCACCTACGAGACCGTCCGTCCCGGCTTCGAAGGATGGGACTACGGAGGTGCCCCCGGCACCGAACGCCCGGACCCGTACGGCACCGCGGAAGCCGTGCCGGGACCCTTCTTTCCGCCCCTGGCCGGAGAGCCCTGGAACGCGCCCGCAGGAGAACGACCTTGAACACCCCCCTCCCCGACGTCCCCGAGGTCCGCGTGGTCGGGCTGCCCCAACTGACCCAGGGCTTCGATCTGGTCGAGCGGCTCGATCTTCAAATGCACCTCAAGGTCCACGGCCCCTTGGAGCCGATGACCGGCGAACGGCTGGCGCAGCTCACCGAGGAGATCTCCCTCCGCGGGCGTGGAGGAGCCGGTTTCCCCTTCGGACAGAAGCTCCGTGCCGTGGCCAAGTCGGCCATCCGACGCGGAGTGCGGCCCGTCATCGTCGTCAACGGCAGCGAGGGCGAACCGGCCTGCCGCAAGGACACCGTCCTGCTCAACCGGGCCCCGCACCTGATCCTCGACGGCGCGCTGTTGGCGGCCGAGGCCGTGGGCGCGCGCACGCTGGTCGTGGCCGTCACCCGCAACTCCACCGAGATCTCCATGCGCGCCGCACTGGCGGAGCGCGGCCTCTCCGACCGGCGCGGCCAGCGGATGCGCGCCCGGGTCGTGCGCACCCCCGAGCGCATGGTCTCCGGCGAGGCGTCTTCGGTCATCCGCGCGATCAACGGAGGTCCCGCACTGCCACCCGGCCGCCGGGTGCGCGCGTCCGACAGTGGTGTCGGCGGCGCGCCCACCCTGCTGTCCAACGCAGAGACCTTTGCACAGGTCGCCGTCGCGGCCCGGATCGGCGCCCGCCGCTACGGCAATACGGGGGCGGGCTCCGAGCCGGGCACGGTGATGCTGACCATTTCGGGTGCGGTCCTTCGTCCCATGGTGGTCGAAGTGCCCACCGGGGTCCCGTTGAGGTACGTCCTCCAGATGGCCGGTGCTCCCCCCGTTCCGCAGGGGGTGCTGACCGGCGGCTACCACGGGAACTGGATCGACTCGGCCGCCGTGCAGGACGCCGTCGTATCGCGCGAGTCACTGTCGGCCGTGGGCGGTTCGCTGGGCGCGGGCGCCATCTTGCCGATCGGTCCGGAGACCTGTCCGCTGGGAGAAGCCCTGCGGGTGGCGAACTGGCTCGCGGCGGAGACAGCCGGGCAGTGCGGCCCCTGCAAGTTGGGACTTCCCGCGGCGGCAGGGGGCCTCGCGGATGTGATGAACGGTGGCGGTCCGGCGGCTCTTGAGGCCCTGCGGGAGGTCACCCAAGCGGTGAAGGGACGGGGGGCGTGCAAACATCCGGACGGTTCGGCCCGGTTCTTCGCCTCGACGCTCTCGGCGTTCACCGACGATCTGGCCGCCCACGTGCTCTACGGGGGCTGCGGCAGGGATACGACGGGTGTGCTGCCCCTGCCGCTGCCCGGCTACCAGGAATCGGAGGAGTCCATCCCGAGCGGCGAGAAGGTCCTGATCGACTGGACCCTCTGCCAGGGGCACGGCCTCTGCGCTGACATCGTCCCGGAGTTGATACGGATCAATCCCGACGGCTACCCGTCCGTGGCGGACGCCGTCGTTCCGGTGCATCTCCAGGGACGGGCCCAGCGGGCGGTACGTCGATGTCCCGCCCTGGCGATGCGGATCGAGCAGACCGCGGTTCCGACCTCGCTGGCGCGTCCCGGACTGCCGGTGTCACGCCGTAGGGAGCTGGGCAGCGGACGCGGCTGACGTCCCTCAGCCGGGTCCCGCAGTCAGGGTCTTTCAGAGACGACCGTGGCGAACACGACGACCACGGGGAACACGAGCACGTGCGATGGCTCACCGATCGGCTGGCGAGTCACCGCGCTGCCGTGGCCGAGCAGATCCCGGTGCCGTCCACCATGAAGAGGGTCTCCACGCAGAAGGTCCCGTCGGGTCATCTGACCTGACGGGACCTCGGGAGTGATTCTGTGGAGCTAAGGAGAATTGAACTCCTGACCTCCTGCATGCCATGCAGGCGCTCTACCAACTGAGCTATAGCCCCTTGCGAGATGTCGTCCGGTCGAAGCTTTCCCCCGGCGACGTCGACAACATTAACGCTCCTCGGGGCGCTTCACCAAATCCATTCCCCGGTGCTCCGAGAAGGCCACCGGCAAGGCTTCCGGGGAGCCGGACCAAGGCGGTCCGCGGGCCTGACCGCGGGGGTCAGGCGGTGGCGAACGAGTAGAAGCGCTTCAGCGTGCAGTGCTCTTCGAGCAGTCGACCGTAGATCGGCTCGCCCTCAAGCTCCCGATAGGTTTCGATGGGATCGCCCTTTATGATCAGCGCCCGCGCGCACTCCTCGCACCAGTACTGGAACTCCGGATTGAGCGGGTCCATGTCCCGAACGATGGGCGTACCGCTGCCACACCAGTCGCACTTGCGCCTATGGGCTCCCATTACTCAGCTCCAGCGGTGACGACAGGACATCCGTCCGGCCGAGAACCGTCCGAACGAGACTTCGCCACGGAGGCCGTGAGCCTGGCCGAGGCATACCGATCCATGGGAGGAAAGTCCGGGAAGGGCGGGTGTGTCCGCTGCGGCAAGCAGATCATCGGTCTCCTCGCTCCTACTGGCGGACGTCATGCTCAACCTCCCCGTACCGACCGGTGTCCACTCCGGCCGTCCGATTCTGCCATGACCGCGGTAGGGGGGCGGTGACGTTGGCGGGAAGGTGACGGGAAACGCCAGATCCCGCCCCTCGTAAGGGGCGGGATCCGAATTGTGGAGCTAAGGAGAATTGAACTCCTGACCTCCTGCATGCCATGCAGGCGCTCTACCAACTGAGCTATAGCCCCGCGTGTTCTTCGCGCTCGGCGCTGCGAACAAGTAGAACTTTAGCCTGCGACCTACCGGAAAGTGAAATCCGGGGTGCGGGCCGGCTGCCCGGTCAGGGAGCGGCCCGGGTGGGTCGCCCCCACCGGCCCCGGGGTCCTTCAACAGCACGAACTCGCGGCCGGCGGAACCGAGCGACTGTGGGCCTCGGCGGACGCTCCGAGCCCAACGCGCCCACGTGACGGCCTGCCGGGAACCGTGCGTGAAATCCACGACCGACCCACCGCCACGGGCCCGATCCGCCGGCTCCGGACGCCGGCGAGGTCGCTCACAGGACAGGCACGACCGGGCTGACCACCGAAGCCGGAACTGCGGATCAGTCGTCGTCGCCGAGGACCGGTTCGGGAAGGGTCCCCGCGTTGTGCTCAAGCAACCGCCAGCCGCGCGCGCCCTCACCGAGGACCGACCAGCAGCAATTCGAGAGCCCGCCCAGGCTCTCCCAGTGGCGGGACTCAAGGCCGAGCAGCCGTCCGATGGTCGTACGGATCGTGCCGCCGTGGCTGACCACCACGAGCGTGCCGTTCTCCGGGAGCTTCTCGGCGTGGCGGAGCACCACCGGTGCCGCCCGGTCGGCGACCTCAGTCTCCAGTTCTCCGCCGCCCCGGCGCACGGGCTCACCGCGCTTCCAGGCCGCGTACTGGTCGCCGTACTGGGCGATGATCTCCTGGTGGGTCATGCCCTGCCACACACCGGCGTACGTCTCGCGCAGTTGGGGGTCGAAGGTGACGGTGTGACCCGTCAGCCCCGACAGTTCACCGGCAGTCGTGGAAGCACGTTTGAGGTCCGAGGAGATGATCGCGTCGGGCTTGAGGGAAGCCAGGAGCCTGGCAGCCCTACGGGCCTGGGCGATGCCCGCCTCGGTGAGATCGATGTCCGTGGTGCCCTGGAAACGGCGCTCCACGTTCCATGCGGTCTGGCCGTGTCGCCAGAGGACGACACGGCGACCCGTGCGCTTGTAGGCGTCCTCGTTCAGCTCAACTCACCGTCCGGATCGGCGGCGGCCCCCTGGTGGTGCTCAGCGGCCTTGCCGCGGGTCTTCTGCGCGTCCTCGGGCAGCGTCAGCTCGGGGCAGTCCTTCCACAGTCGCTCCAGGGCGTAGAAGACCCGCTCCTCGGAGTGCTGGACGTGGACCACGATGTCGACGTAGTCGAGCAGGATCCAGCGGGCGTCCCGGTCGCCCTCGCGCCGTACGGGCTTGGCGCCCAGCTCCTTGTTCAGCCGCTCCTCGATCTCGTCGACGATCGACTTGACCTGGCGGTCGTTGGGAGCGGAGGCGAGCAGGAAGGCGTCGGTGATCGACAGCACATCACTGACGTCGTACGCGATGATGTCGTGCGCGAGCCGGTCGGCGGCTGCCTGGGCGGCGGCGTTGACGAGCTCGATGGAGCGGTCCGTAGCGGTCACTAGCTGGCTTTCGTCGGCGGTCGGGTGTCAACCCAAGGATCTCATGTACCACCGACACCGCCCGCGACTTATGCGCGGGGGCCCAGGTACGGGGCATCCTGGCTGGTCAGCCGGGTGCGCGACCTGCGGCCACCCACCCGGCGAACGTCGGCGTCTCCCAGCTGACCGCCGCACCCGACGCCGCGCCGCCCGCCCTGCGGAACGCAAGCGTCGGTACACATCGGCCGCGTCACTCGGTCTTGAAGTCCTGGCCGAGGACAACGCTGATGTCGGCGTTGGGCGGTGCCGTGCCCTTGGCCACGACGCTCACGGGCAGCCCCAGGGTCTTGGCGACCTCAACGGCTTCCGCCTTCTGGGCATCGTCACCGTACGTGATACGAGAAGTGCCGATCGTCGCGACCTTCCCGCCGTCCACGACCGCATAGCCACCGTTGACCAGCAGGATCCGTGCGGATTCCGAGACGGGTGCCTTGCCCGTTCCATTGCGGATACCGATCCGGACGGCCGCGTTCTTGTCCGGTGCGGTGATGGAACCCCCCAGAACGTCCTTGACGCTCGCGGCTGCCTGCTGGGTCAGTGTGCCGTCCGCCTGGACCGGCAGCAGGGCCGTTTGGTAGTCGCCGCCCTTTGCGTGGTCGGCGAGCTTCGCCAACGAGGCCCCGAGGTCACTCTCCGTCAGGGATGGGTCAAGGATCTGTGCCAGAGTTTCGACCGTTACGGTGGCGGACTTCTGCTCGCTCGGGAACTTCCGCAGGACGGCGTGCATGACCTGCCCGAAACGCTGGAGCTGCTTGGCCTCCACCTCGCCGGGCGCCAGATGGGTCGCGTAGGCGGCAGCCGCCCGACCGTTCAGGGTCTGGCCCTCGCCACGGGTCACCAGCGGAGGCTCGCCCTTCTTCGCGCCGGGGACCACGACGTCCGTCGTGACGTCGATGGTGCCGACCAGATCGACCAGGTTCTCCAGGAACGGGGTGTCGAGCCGCCAGGTACCGGTGATCTTCGCGCCGAGCAGGGCGCCGACCGCCTCCCGGGTGCCCTGTGAACCGTCGTCCTCGACCGACTTGCCCAAGGTGGTACCGGTGCCGTCGTCGCCGGCGACGGAGAGCGAGTTGGGCAGGAGGACCGTGGTGCCCTTCTTGGTGGTGACGTTGTCCACGAGCAGGGCGGTGGACGTGCCCTTCTTCTTGGTGTTGTGCAGATGGAGAACGATCACGTCCCGCTTCTGCGGGCCGGTGGCCTGACCCGCGGTCTCCTTGGGGTCGTCGCCGGAAAAGATGAGGTAGCCGAGTCCGATCACCAACACCAGCCCGAGGACGACCCCGAGCGCGATGCCCCGGTTACGCCCGCGCCGCTTGGCCTCCTCCCGTCTCTCCGAGCGGCTCTCGGTGAACTTCAACCAGTCGATGACGTCTTCCGAGTCGCCGTCCGGATCCTGGATGAAGGCGAACTGCTCGGTGCGGTAGTCGCGTTCGTCATCGGAACGACGGGGTCCGGGCACCAGGAGCTGATCGGCGTACTCGTCGTCGTTTCCGGGAGCCAGATCAGAGAAGTCGGACATCGGCGATTCGGGTGGAGCGATGGGCGGAGCCTGTTGCGGGATGTTCCACTCCGCCGTCTCCACTGCGGCGGTCTGCTGGGCGGCGTTCTGGCCACCCTGGTCGGCCGCATAGGGCTCGTACGCATAGGTGTAGCCCTGGTCCCCCTCGGCCGCCCCACCGTGTCCCTGGTCCGCACCGTGTCCGTAGGCGTCGTACGTCGGGGAGTGGCCCGGCTGCTCATACCCCTGAGGGAGGGATTCCTCCGTCTGAGGGAGCTGGCCGTAGGCGTCGTAACCGTACGTCTGCTCTACGGGCTGCTGCTCGGGGTAGTCGTACTGGGCACCCTGGTGCGCGTCGTACTGCTGCTGCTCCTGGGGCTGCTGGTAGACCGGCTGCCCGTACTCGTCGTAGCCGATGATCTGCGGCTGCTGGTAGTACGGGTCGAACGGGCTGTGCTGGTCGTTCACCGGGGCCCCTCTCCGTGGCTCACTCGCCGCGGTACAACTGGCGCTTGTCGATGTAGCGCACCACACCGTCGGGCACGAGGTACCAAACCGGATCGCCCTTGGCGACCCTCGCCCGGCAGTCGGTGGAAGAGATGGCGAGCGCCGGAACCTCCACCAGGGAGACCTTGCCTTCGGGCAGGCCGTCGTCCGTCAGATCGTGCCCCGGTCGGGTCACGCCGATGAAGTGGCTGAGCGAGAACAGCTCCGAAGCGTCCCGCCAGCCGATGATCTGCGAAAGGGCGTCGGCACCCGTGATGAAGAACAGGTCCGCGTCCTCGTTCTGGAGGTGCAGATCCCTCAGGGTGTCGATCGTGTAGGTCGGGCCGGGTCGGTCGATGTCGATGCGGCTGACCGAGAACTGCGGATTGGACGCCGTGGCGATGACCGTCATCAGATACCGGTCCTCAGCAGGTGACACGGCCTTGTGACTCTTCTGCCACGGCTGTCCCGTCGGTACGAACACCACCTCGTCGAGGTGGAACAGGGCAGCCACCTCGCTGGCGGCAACGAGGTGTCCGTGGTGGATCGGGTCGAACGTCCCGCCCATCACACCGAGCCGCCGCCGGCCGGAACCCGGGCCCGTAGGCACTTCCTGCTCTCCCATGCGTGCAGAGCCTACTGGCCCGCGAACCTGACTCGCTCCGCCCGGCTCAGCGGTCGCGGTTGAAGCTCATGGTGATCCACAGCAGCAGGAGCAGGGCGAGGAGGGCACCGCCGCCGGTGAGGATCGGCTCAAGGCTCGGGTGGTTCAGGGCGCCCTCGCCTCCCTCGGCGAGAGTGACCAGGTTGGGGGCGTTGCTGGGGAGGCTCATCTTCGGCGGGCCCTTATCGATCGGAAACGGAGCGGAGGGACTTCGCCCATATCGTATGCGGGCCGCTCGGGCACGCTCACGCCGACTCAGTCGTTGTCGTTGTCACGGCGCCGCTGCGGGGGTGCCGTATGACGGAAAACGGGCGTGCGGGCCTGTGTTCCAGAGTTATCCACAGCCTCGGGCGCACTGTGCTCCCAGCACCTACGCTGGGGATCGCCAGGGGGACGAATCAATCACTCGTACGACGGATCACCGGTCCGACCAGGGGGTTTGAATGACCGACAGCAGTCACGCGAAGGTGCCGAGCAGGCAGCGCAAGCGTTTCCCCGGCATCTCGTCACGGGCATATGAGCATCCGGCCGATCGCTCCGCGCTGGTCGCCCTGCGCAAGCTCAGCGGCTTCGACACGGTCTTCAAGGCACTGAGCGGGCTCCTGCCCGAGCGGAGTCTGCGGCTGCTCTTCCTCTCCGACTCCGTGCGGGTGAGCGACGCCCAGTTCACCCATCTGAACACCATGCTGCGGGACGCCTGCTACGTCCTGGACCTGGAGAAGGTTCCCGCCATGTACGTGGCGCAGGACCCTCGGCCCAACGCCATGTGTATCGGGCTCGACGAGCCGATCATCGTCGTGACGACGGGGCTCGTGGAGTTGCTGGACGAGGAGGAGATGCGGGCGGTGGTGGGCCATGAGGTGGGCCACGCCCTGTCAGGGCACTCCGTCTACCGGACGATCCTGCTGTTCCTCACCAATCTGGCGCTCAAGATCGCGTGGATTCCGCTCGGCAATGTCGCGATCATGGCGATCGTCACCGCTCTACGGGAGTGGTTCCGCAAGTCGGAACTCTCGGCGGACCGCGCCGGACTGTTGGTGGGCCAGGATCTCCAGGCATCGATGCGCGGGCTGATGAAGATAGCCGGCGGCAACCACCTCCACGAGATGAACGTCGACGCGTTCCTCCAGCAGGCCGAGGAGTACGAGGCGGGCGGGGACCTGCGCGACTCCGTACTGAAGATCCTCAACGTACTGCCGCGTTCCCACCCCTTCACCACCGTGCGGGCGGCGGAGCTCAAGAAGTGGGCGGAGAGCCGCGACTACCAACGGATCATGGACGGCCACTATCCGCGGCGCACCGAGGACAACGACACCTCCGTCACCGACTCCATACGCGAGTCCGCCTCGCACTACGCGGAGACCGTGCGGACGAGCAAGGACCCGTTGATGAAGTTGGTAGGTGACATCGCCGGGGGTGCAGGCGACCTCGGGGGCAAGTTGCGCGACCGGTTCACCGGCGGGAACGGCGGCGGCTCGGACTCGGGAGGCACCAAGGGAGGGGCTTAGCCGTATCGCCTTCCCTCGGCACACCAGGCAAGCTCTCCGATCCGGCAATCGGAGAGTGCCGTCAATCAGGGCGGCCTCAGCCGGGGCTCCGGGCTGGAACCTTGCCCCCGGGGCGAGTGGTTCTGGCCATGGGTGTCCAGGGCAAGGCCCTCGGCGGTGTTCGTCCGAGATGCTCTCAGGACTTCTGAGCATCTCGGAGGACCCCTCGGGTCTCTGCGCGTCTCTGCGCATCTCTAGAGCGTCGGGCGCGTCTTCAGGGGGTCGGGCTCGGTTGGGCCGACGACGCGAGGGAGCCGCACAGCGCCGCGGTGGCTTCCCCCTCCTCGTAGGGATCGGTGCCCGCCGGAGCACCCGCCGTTGCCCGCTCCCCCGCGAGGAGCGGATGCAGCCTCCCCGAAGCGTCGTCGGAGCAGGCCTGCGGCCCCGCCTGGACATAGCTCGCCAGCAGTTCCGCACGATGGAGGTGGAGGTCATCCCGGTCGAACCGGAAGTGCAGTACCCGTCGGACGGTGAACAGGGAAGCACCAGCCGTGCGATCCGCGCGACCGATGGCTTGATGCCGACGGCTGGCCCTCGGGGAGGACGCCTCACCGGGACGTCGTGGTGAGGCGTCGACCGTACGGCGGGAGGTATCGACGATCGCGGCCTCCGACTCGCCCTTCGTTCTGCTGCCGAGCTGAGCAGTTGGCCCTGTGCCCGTCGGTGGGCCGTGAGTCGGGGCGGGACGGAGGGCGTACGCAAAGATGTGGTCCGACGTCACTTCCAGGGCGTCGGCGCCCGCCTCCGTGACCGCCAGAGTGCCCCGGACGCGGACTTCCGGGTCGGCCAGCACCACCTTGGCCGGGTCGTAGCGGACCAACCACCCGGTCGCCGCGTGGTGGCCGTCGGCCACCGGGGTGGCCATGCTCCGGTCGAACTGTGCCAACTGGCCCGGATCGAGCAGCACCCGCACGGGCCGTACCGCTCCGCCGGTGAGGACGTCGGGATCGAGTGAGGACTCCACCAAGTAGTCCTTGGCGATCGTCAGGGCCATCACGACCTGGCTCTGGGAGAAGCTCTTGGTCCTCACGGCGCTCGGGAAGGTGATGCCGGCTGCTCCGATGCGGAACTGGGCGGCGGGACTGTTCGCGTAGAGGTCACCGGGGGTCCCTCCGGGGACCACTCCTTGGGGAGCGAGGGGGATCAGGGTGGTGCGAAGCGGGGCAGCTCTCTTGCCGCCGGGCACCGGGTTGGACGGGCGCATTCCGAAGTACGTCGCAGTACCGAACGCAACTGCCACGAGGAGGATCAGGATCAGTAGTTGTTTCGGGCCGGATCTCCGGGCCTGGGAGGGGAGACTGCGCACAGCGCGCGCGTGCTCGCCCATTCTTTCGTGCGCGGAGAACTCCTGAAGTCGCGCAGCTCGTATGAACGATTCGTCGAAGACGACGGATCGGTATTCGTCCTCTCCACCGCCGGGGAGTCCTTCGGGTGTCCCCTCAGGTGTCCCCTCAGGCGGGTCTCCACGGCCAGCCATACCTTCAGGGTGGGTCTGGCGGGGCCTCGGTAAACGCGGTGGCGTGCGACAAAGTCTGATGACTTCCCGTGCAACCGTTCGACAGTTCACGGGAAAGTGATCGATCGGAGATCAGGAACGATCGGTTCGACAGACCTTGAGTGGCCGAAAGCTAACCGTTGCTCTGTGTGGTCGACGCACTCGAAGGGGCGAGGGCGGAGCCCGTTCCGCCCCGAACTGGACTGACGGTGAGGCACTGGCCGGCGGTGAGGCACTGGCTGAATGCAAGGACTACGGAGCCGCGGGACTCGTGCCCCCATCGAAGCCGAAATGTGAAAACCCGCGTGTCAAGGCGCCGCTGGATCGGCGGGGACGGGGGGTACGGAGACGTTCGCCGAGCCGGGAGGGCCATGCGCTCGGTCAGGTGAGGCCGAGGGACTGCTGCTGTCGACACCACTCGACGCGGGTGCGGGCACCTGATCCTCGTTGTTTCCCGCCGAGCCACGGTAGACGGCGGTGAACGCGAGGGCGACCATGCCGATGCCCATCAGCAGGGCGAGGACCCAGGCCACGGGGCGGTGCCAGCGGGCGGAGCCGCGGTAGGGGCGAAGGGCGCCACCGTGTCTGCCGTACGGACCGGACTCGTCGTCGGAGGCGAATCCGTCGCCGAAGTCCTCACGGCCGAAGGAGCCGTACTCGTCCTCGTAGAGGTCGTCGTCATGGGAGCCACGGCCCGGCCCCGCCCGGGCGGCCTCCGCTTCGGCACGTGCCTGAGCTGCTGCGAGAAGTCTCTCGACGGCACTCGGCTCGTGGACCTCCGCCGCCCTGACGAAGTCCTCGTCGAACACCACGGAGGCGAAGTTCTCGTCCGCGCCACCGCGGTCGTCGTCGGGCTCCCCGTCGTCCGGGAACGGCCTGCCCCCCACGTCGTCCGGCACGCATTCAGAGTAGACCTGGCCGCCCTGTTTGGGCAGACGGAAGGAGGAACTCTCCGGTCCGAAGCGGGGGCGCCCGTCACCTTGGACGGGGACCCGACAGGCCCGGTGCTGGGCTTCTCGGGTCCCATCAGACGGGCGTCAGGCCCGGTCAGGAGCTATCGGGTGTGGCCGTCGCCAGTGACGATGTACTTGGTGGACGTCAGCTCGGGCAGCCCCATCGGGCCCCGGGCGTGGAGCTTCTGGGTGGAGATCCCGATCTCGGCCCCGAAGCCGAACTGCCCGCCGTCGGTGAAGCGCGTGGAGGCGTTCACGGCCACGGTGGTGGAGTCCACCAACTGGGTGAACCGGCGGGCGGCGGACTGGGACGTGGTGACGATCGCCTCGGTGTGACCGGACGACCAGCGGCGGATGTGGGCGACCGCGGCGTCCAGGGAGTCCACGACGGCAGCGGCGATGTCGTACGAGAGGTACTCGGTCTCCCAGTCCTCCGCGGTCGCCGGCACCACCGTGGCCTTGCTGGCAGAGGCGTGCTCGGCCACCTGCTCGTCCGCGTGGACGGTCACTCCGGCCTCGGCGAGGGCGTCGAGGGCGCGCGGCAGGAACGCGGCGGCGATGTCGCGGTGCACCAGGAGGGTCTCCGCCGCATTGCAGACGCTGGGCCGCTGGGCCTTGGAGTTGACGAGGATGTCCACGGCCATGTCGAGGTCGGCCTGGGCGTCCACGTACACATGGCAGTTGCCGGTGCCGGTCTCGATGACGGGGACCGTGGACTCCTCGACGACGGTCCGGATGAGACCCGCGCCACCACGGGGGATCAGGACGTCCACCAGGCCGCGCGCCCGCATCAACTCCCGTACCGAATCGCGGGACTCGCCGGGCACCAGCTGCACCGCGTCGGCGGGGAGACCGGTGGACTTGACCGCGTCGCGCAGGACCTCGACGAGCGCGGCGTTCGACGAGTAGGCGGAGGAGGAACCCCGCAGCAGCACGGCGTTGCCCGACTTGAGGCAGAGCGCCGCGGCGTCCACGGTTACATTGGGCCGGGCTTCGTAGATGATGCCGACGACGCCCAGCGGGACGCGGACCTGGCGGAGGTCGATGCCGTTGGGGAGGGTCGAGCCGCGGACGACCTCGCCCACGGGATCGGGCAGGGCCACGACATCGCGGACGTCCGCCGCGATGGCGCGCACCCGCTCGGGAGTGAGGGTGAGCCGGTCGATGATCGACTCACTGGTGCCGGCTTCGCGGGCCCGGTGGATGTCCTCGGCGTTGGCGGTGACGATGTCGTCCGTGCGGGCTTCCAGCGCGTCCGCGATCGCCAGCAGGGCTGCGTCCTTGGCCGCCCGCGGCAGTGGCGCGATATCGGCGGCAGCGGACCGGGCCCGCTGAGCGGCCTGGACTACCGGCGAAGGGGTTTCGTTCTGCGCAAGCGGCGAGGGCGTCGTCATACTCGCAGGGTAATGCGCGCACGGAGTGCCCCCGGCCGGTATCCCGTAGAGCGAGACGGAGCACCTGCGGCCCGTGCTCAGTCCAGGACGGCCGGGGGGGTGGCCGAGAGGCCGTCAAGTGCCCGTTCGCACCGCGGGGCCCGGACCGGACCCGTACGGCTGTGTCCCGGATCCCCCACCGGCGTTCCCCACACCCTCTCCGGCGCGAGTTCAGGCCATCCAGCGCTCCCCTGGCATCTGAGTCCGTCCCGCCTGCCCTTGGCGATGCCGTACCGGCACCCGGTCGGACTGCCTCGTACACCTGCCGCCCTGCGCCCCGGCAGACACCGCGTTCCGGTGGCTCCCGACCCAACCCCGGACAGCAGGGAAACAGCACGAGAAAACCGAAAGGGAATGAAAGACGTTAAAGAACCCACAAGGGAGCAGAAAAGCACAGAAACACCCAGCCGAACCGGAGCGCAATCGTCCGGAAACCTTGATCCAGAAACCTCGGTCCGGGAGCCGCCGTTCAGGAGCCGCCGTTCAGAAACGGTGGCCCGGAAACGGTCGTCCAGAAGTCGTCTTCCAGAAGGGCTAGAAGGGGTGAACTCCCATGGAGGAGGCAGGCGGCGGGCCGTACCCCTCAGCGACACGCTGGTGATACGTCTGCCGGTCGATCACTTCAAGGCCCACGATCGTCCACGGAGGCAGTCGAGCGGTGGAACGGTGCTCGCCCCAGAGGCGCAGCGCGACCGCCGCGGCGTCATGGAGATCGCGCGCCTCTTCCCAGTAGCGGATCTCGGCGTGGTCGTTCGCATAGCGGCTGGTCAGGAAGAAGGGATGGTCGTGGGCCAACTGCTCCAGGCCGCGCCGGACCTCCTTGAGGGGCGCTTCCGCACCCGAGACGCTCAGCGTGATGTGCCAGAGCTTCGACTGTCCGTCGCCGTGGACGTCGTTGCCGCCGTCCGTCTGCGCCGCCGCCCCGGGCCCCGGTACGGCCCCGATGGTCCGCCCGGTGCGCTCCGAGGAGCCACCGTCGTCGAAGTCGGCGCCGGCTTCGACGCTCGTGAGGGCTCGTTCCTCACCCGCCCCACGATGGTGGTCGCCCGCAGTTCTGCGGGTGTTCGGGACGCCCCCGTTCCCACGGGGTGCATCCCCCGGGCGCGCTCGTCTCACCGGCGGCCTCCTGTTTACCTGTGTCGTCTTGCCGTCCCCCGCCATGTGCCCCGCAACAAAGTTGACCAGTCCTGGACCGAACATGGGGCGTTTTTCATGAAGGTGTCTGTCGGATGACGGGACTTTCAGCCGTTTCAGGGGTGCATGACGACCAGATCGTCCCTGTGTACGACTTCTCGCTCATATTCGGGTCCGAGCTCTTGTGCGAGCTCTTTGGTGGAACGCCCGAGAAGCTGTGGAATCTCCTTGGCGTCGAAGTTGACCAATCCACGGGCAACGGCCTGCCCCCCGGCGTTCCGCAACTCCACCGGGTCCCCCGCGCTGAACTCCCCCTCGACTGCCGCGATGCCGGCCGGGAGCAGCGACTTCCTTCCGAGGACGACCGCGTCGACCGCGCCGTCGTCGAGGATCAGGGCGCCGCGAGGGGTGGAGGCGTGGGCGAGCCAGAGCAGGCGGTCCGCGGATCTGCGGCCCGTCTGGTGGAAGTAGGTGCCGGTGACACGGCCCGCCAGTGCGTCGGCCGCACGCACGGTCGACGTGAGGACAACGGGCACACCCGCGGCGGCTGCGATCCGGGCCGCCTCCACCTTGGTGACCATCCCGCCCGTGCCGACGCCGGCCTTGCCGGCACTGCCGATCTCCACCTGCTCGATGTCGGCAGGCCCGTGGACCTCTTCGATGCGTGCGCTGCCCGGCCTGGCCGGGTCCCCGTCGTACAGGCCGTCGACGTCGGAGAGCAGGACCAGCAGGTCAGCGCGGACGAGATGGGCGACGAGGGCGGCGAGGCGATCGTTGTCACCGAAGCGGATCTCATCGGTGGCAACGGTGTCGTTCTCGTTGACAACGGGCACCGCCCCCATGGTGAGGAGCTGGTCCAGGGTGCGGTACGCGTTGCGGTAGTGGGCACGGCGGCTGGTGTCGTCGCCGGTGAGGAGGACCTGGCCCACGCGTACGCCGTAACGGGCGAACGAGGCCGTGTAGCGGGCCACGAGGAGGCCCTGTCCAACGCTGGCCGCGGCCTGCTGGCGCGCCAGGTCGCGCGGGCGTCTGGCGAGCCCGAGCGGAGCGAGTCCGGCGGCGATCGCACCGGACGACACGAGCACGATCTCCTTCTCGCCGCCGCTGCGTGCTTTGGCGAGTACGTCGACGAGGGCGTCGACCCGGTCGGCGTCGAGTCCGCCCGACGCCGTGGTCAGGGAGGACGAGCCGACCTTGACGACGATTCTGCGGGCCTGCGTTACCTGCTGTCTTGCCTCTGTCACGGGCTGAATCTATGCCAGGGTGCCCTCCGGGCGCCCCGGCATTTCACCCGCTGGACATGAAGCTGGACACCCCCGGGCATCCGGGCTCCCGAGCGGCTTGCTGCGGAACGCAGAACGCTCCCCCTAGAGCCCGTGCACGGCCCGGGCGCGGACCCCGAGCAGCCGAGTGCACGGCCCGTGGGCCGCGTCTGAGGCGCCCGCACCGCTCCGCGTCCGGGAAGGTGCCCGTACGAAAGCGGAGCAGGGCCCGTACGGCGCCGAGCGGCGTACGGGCCCTGCTCTTCGTTCCGGTGCTGCTTCCCCTGTTCCGGCCGGATCGACCGCTCAGGCCAGGCCAGATCAGGTCGGAACAGGTCAGCGAGCCAATGGAGCTTCCTGCTCAGTGGCGGCGGCGGGAGCGACCGGGCCGGCGTCCGGCTGCCGGTTGAGCTCCTTCTGTGCCTGCTCGGTCAGCCGCTGCTGGACACCCGCATTGCGTGCCTCGGCCCCCGCACGCAGCGTACGCACGGCGGTGTTGAAACGCTCCATGGAGGTCGGGTGATCGGGGCCGAGGAGGTACTCCTTGAGCTCCCGCCGGGAGTCCGCGAGCCGATCGAGCGCCGGCGACTCCACCGCGGCCAGCAACTGCACCAGTTCGACCGCGCTGTTGGACAGGACGACCGCGGCCCGTGCCGCCGTGTTCTGCCGCTGGAACTCCTCCGCACCGAGGGCGGCCGAGTCGGTGACCGCGTACGGCTTGCCGCTCGCCATGAAGTCGGACACCACGCTGGAGATGTCGGAGACCATGGCGTCCGCCTCGTTGAAGCAGTCGTACAGCTTCGGCTCGGCGCCGGTCACCACGAGGTGCTCCCACCAGCCGGTGGAGCGCCAGTAGGCGTCGTTCCACTCGGCGCGCAGCCGCTTGATGCGCTCCAGTCGGACGGGGTCGGCCAGTGAGACGCGCGACTCCTCGGCCTCGTCGCCCCCGGAGCGTCCCGGTGCGGCGAGTACGGCGAGTTCGGCTTCGATGCGGGTACGGGCGAGTCGGGCTTCCGCCTGCCCGGACTTCGCCGCCGCTGCTTCGGAGGCCCAGCGGGGATCGACGGCGCGTTCGGCGGCTGCCGCTCGCACCATGCGCATGATCCGCTCGTGGACGGCCTTGGCCTTCTTGTTGCGGATGCCGGTGAAGGGGTGGGGCTTGTAGATGAGCCGTACGGGCTTCCCGGCGTCGAGGAGCCCGCGCACGATGTTCTCGCCCGCCAGCAGCAGCGAGGTGTTGCCGGGATTGTCGTCCCAGCCCTCCCACGTGGGGGCGTACAGGATCGTGGGGATGGGGTTCTTCGGGGTGCCCGTCCAGGTCTTGATGGGGGCGAGCTGGGGCCTTCCGACCTCGACGACGTCCTCGTCGCGCACCCCCACGTCGGCCAGTGCATAGCGGTCGCGGCCGGCCCGGCCCGCGGTCCAGACCTCGTCGTACACCTTGCTGAACGGGTTGACGCTGGCCAGCTTGTCGCTGTCACCGTGGCCGATGAAGACGTGCTGCATGGTCGGTACGCGCAGCAGATGGATGTTCTTGCCGACGTTGGCCGGGTAGAGGGCGACCCGGACGGTCGAGAGGTCCAGGTTCATCAGATGGGTCGCAGCCGGTACGCAGATGACCGGCACGGCGGTGGTGTTGACCTTCGTCACCAGCTCGCGTTCCCGCATGATGATCAACGGTCGCCCGTCGACCTGCTCCATCGTCTCCAGCCACATGTTGATCTGGTACGCGGATTCACCGGAGCCGGAGAAGTAGAGCACGGTGGTGGGGCGGTACTCGAGCAGCCAGGCGCTGATGCTCTTGAGGACGGCACCCGCTCCCGGGACGCGCCTCCTGCGCAGATAGGGCACGAGGGCGACGGTGTAGAGCGTGCCGCACGCGAGGGTGACGGCGATGCCGGCGTAGCCGATGGCGTCCCGGTCGACGACGACCGCGGCGAGCACACAGGCCATCGCGGGCAGGTCCAGGTGGAGCATCTTCTCCGCGGAGCGGTGCATCAGCACGTTCGGCGGGGCGTCGGGGATGCGCAGTCCGGCGAGGTCCACGTTGCGGGTGACGATCGGCAGCGTGCGGCGCAGCCGGATCAGGGTGGTGAGGGCGCCGTGGGGTGCCTGGAGTGCGTAGAAGACCAGGAGTCCGGCGACGGCCGTGTAGAAGAGCGGGCTTTCCGCCAGCCCTTCCCGGGCGAGGAGCAGCACCAGTAGCAATTGGCGCAGCAGGAACCGGATCGGAAGCCCTATGCGGACCTTGTTGAGGCGGTTGATCAGATAGCTGCCCTTTTGGTGCAGATACCAGTCAGCCAGATAGGTGGCGGCACCCGCGGCGGCAAAGAGCCAGATGCTCGGGAGCAGCGCGGCGAGCATGACGCATGGGTAGCCGAGTCCGATCAGAGCCGCTGCGGCCAACTCTGATCGGCTGCCGACACGTGCCAGACGAATGGCGGTCGAAATCACGAGGAACCTGCTCCAAAGGGTGCCGGTTAGTCCTTATTCATATTGCTAAATGAATGGTGAAGTCGGAATTCCCAGAAGTGGTATTGAGGACTTCACTGAGGCGGGCCTCCCCATCCCCCACATCCCCGGCAAATCATGTCGAGGGTGTTTACGGAGGCCCGCAGCACGCTGATTGTGCGGTGACTGCCCGCGATCACCGAGAACGGGATCGCGACCACTGCATTAACAGCGAATTATTACACGTCTCCCTCGCGGTCGAGGACCGCGGCGAGTGCCTGCTCGAAGTCGGACGACTCGCTCGCACCGCGGGTCGGGTCCTGCTGGCGCACGTCGATGACATGGCCGGTGAGCTCGGACAGCAGCACGTCGAGCGAGGTGCGCGCGACCGCCTCGGATGAGAGGAGCGAGCCCGCGGGTTCGTCGCCGAACGCCTTGGTGCGCATGGGGGTCGCGGTGCGCTCGGGGTTGACGCAGTTCACCCGGATACCGTCGTTCGCCCACTCGTCCGAGAGCGCCTGGGTGAGATTCACCATGGCGGCCTTGGTGGAGGAGTAGAGGCTGTACTCGGCACGGCCCCGCGTATAGCTGGAGGAGGTGTACAGAAGCAGCTGCCCCTTGGTTTCCGCCAGGTATTTGTAGGAGGCACGTGCGATCTGGACGGGAGCCAGATAGTTGACGTTCAGCGCTTCCAGGATGGTGGTGTTGTCCGTCTCGGCGAGTTTCCCGATGCGCAGGACGCCCGCCGTGTTGATGACGTAGTCGATGCGGCCGGTCTCCGAGTACGCCTTGGAGAGGGCGTCGTCGACGTGTTCCGGGTTCTCCACGTGGGTGCCGGTGGTGGAGCGGCCGAGCGCGTAGACCTGGGCGCCGTACTTCTCGGCGAGGGCGGCGATGTCAGCGCCGATGCCGTAGGAGCCGCCGAACACGACGAGGGTCCGGCCGGCGAGCAGCTCGCGGTAGGCGGCTTCGTCGGCCTGGCGGGGTGCGGCCGTGGAGGCGAGTTGGAACAGCTTGTCGGCGATGAAGACGTCGACGGGCTGGGTGACCTTCATGTTGTACTCATCGCCGGCGACGACGTGGATCGGTACGTCCGGCAGGTACTTCAGCACGACCGAGCAGTCGTCGGTCGCCTGGAAGTTGGGGTCGCCCGCGGCGACCTCGTACGCCTTGCGGATCGTGGAGAGCTTGAACGCCTGGGGCGTCTGGCCGCGCCGCAGGCGGGAGCGGTCGGGCACGTCGGTGATGAACTCGCCGTCGTCCCCGTGGGTGCGGGTCACGATGATCGTGTCCGCGGACGGGATCGCCACGTCGACCGCGGCGTGTCGCTCCAGCGCGTCGACGCAGTCCTGGATCACTCGCTGTGACAGGAGTGGTCTGACGGCATCGTGGAAGAGGACATTGCGGTCCTCGCCGTCGGGCAGGCCCTCGCTGAGCGCGGCGATCGCGCGCTCGGTCGTCTGGTTGCGGGTGGTGCCGCCCTCGATGATCCGGGTGACCTTGGTGAGTCCCGCCTTGGCGACGATCCGCTCGATGTCGGGCACGAAGCCGGGGGCCATCAACACGATCACGTCGTCGATGGAGTCGGCCTGCTCAAAGATGGTCAGTGTGTGCTCGATGACAGCCTTGCCGGCGATCTTCAGCAGCTGCTTGGGGATGGCCAGTCCCACCCGCTGACCGGTGCCTCCGGCTAGGACAACCGCTGTGGTGCGGGGCTTGGCTTCGTGCGGCACAGACACAGAACGACCTACCTTGAGACGAATGGGGGACGCTGCGATGGTCGCACTCTGCGTGACCGTCGTGCAAGGTGGGCGTCCACCGCCTCACCCCCCAGGGACACCTGGGGTTCATCCTCGTCAGCGGTCGTCCAGCGATCCGACCTGCGAGCTGTGTGCCCGAGGAAGTGACGAATGCCCTGCCGTCTGCGGGTTTGTGCAGGTGGGGCGGCATCCCTCACTCCTCTCGGGCCTGATCAGCGATCGCTGACGTGGAGTACGAGCGCATTGTCGCGGTCATACGCGAGCTTCACCTTGACGAGCCGCTGCTGACGGTGCCAGAGCCTGCGAAGCACGCGGCGGGCCAGCAGGAGCGGGCGCTGCTTGTGGAACAGGACCTCGGGGTAGACGAAGACGTCACCCTTCTGGACCACGTCGTCAAGGACGCGGCCCACCCGTACCGGCTCCTCACCCGGGGAGTACCGCAGCCACACTTCCCAGGTGTCCTTCGGGCTCCGCTGGTGAGCGACGGCGACCTCGCACCCGATGGTCACCTCGAAGCCTCGGGTGCCCTCCCTGGTGCCGGGGAAAACCAGCTCGTTCTGCTGGGGGTCGTCTGCGCGGCGCAAGAGCAGTGACGGTTC
The DNA here is from genome assembly GCF_040638655.1 of Streptomyces sp. NPDC005963. NCBI lineage: Bacteria > Bacillati > Actinomycetota > Actinomycetes > Kitasatosporales > Streptomycetaceae > Streptomyces > Streptomyces sp. NPDC005963. Next base: position 263,630 of record NZ_JBEXVD010000003.1, read on the forward strand.
GCCCGAAGGCTCCGCTTCGCCCACCAGACGGCCGGTCAGGGTGATCTTGCGGTTGACGAGCAGGACGTCGGCGGCCTCCGCGTGGACGGAACGCACCCAGGAGCGCAGCACGAGGTGCTGTTTGGGTGGCCTCCGGTACGGGACGAGATGGCGGACGCCCGCCCCGGTGGTGAGCCGGTCGGAGACCCGTAGGGAGCCCCGCTGGTCAACCGCTCGGGCGAGTATGCCGACGCGGAGCCCGGTGGCTGGCTGGTCGGCGTGGCACATCCAGTGGCCGTCCGCGAAGTCGTCCGTCACCGGGATGGTGACGGTGCCGTCGAGATCCAGCGGATAGGTGCGCGGCAGTGACCCGTCACCGATCCGGGTGCAGAGCAGTTGCAGCCCCGGGTGTTTCAGTACGGCGGCCTCCGGGGTGACCAGTCGTACGGTCACCGATCCGTCGGGCCGGGCGACGGCGTCGGCCACCGGGGCGAAGCCCGTACTGCGGGGCCCCGTGGAGACGGGCGCTCCGCCGTTGCGCTGGGTGGCGCCGGCGCCGAGTTCGGCGAAGAGGTCCGCGTACCGCTTGGCGACCGCGGCCGGGTCGTAACGGCGGGCGTTCTCCCGGGCCTTGGCGCCCATCGTGCGACGCAGTTGCTCGTCGTCGATGAGGCGGAGCAGCGCATCGGACACGGCGCCCGCATCGCCGACCGGTACGAGCAGCCCGTCCACGCCGTCCTTGATGATCTCCCGCGGTCCGTAGTCGCAGTCGGTGCTGACGACCGGCAGCCCACCACGCATCGCCTCGACGAGCGTCATGCCGAACGACTCGTGGCGGGAGGTGGAGACGGCGATCGCGCCCTTGACCCACTCGGGCTCGATCGGGGAGCGCGGCCCCATGAGTTGGACGCTGTTGTACAGACGCAGCTTCTGGACGCGCTGCCGGAGCTTCTCCCGCTCGGGGCCCCACCCGTAGATGCGCAGGGTCCAGTCCGGCCGGAGGGCCACCACCTTGGCGAACGCCTTGAGCAGGACCTCGTACTGCTTCTCCCGGGAGAGGCGACCGGCGGCGACGATGATGTTGCCGGTCGTGTCCGACGGGGGGACGTCCGGTTCGGGGACGCTGTTGGGGATGGAGAGGATCCGGGTGTCCGGCAGGGGCATCCGTTCGCGCCAGACCTCCGCGTCCCCCTCGGAGACGGTGACGAAGGCGTCCGTCTCGGTGAGGAAGGTGCGCATCTCCTCGCGCAGTGCCTCCTTGTGGTGGTGGTAGGTCATGTGTTCCTGACCGATGACCACCGCGGCGACGGGGGCGAACTGGGCGGCGTAGGCGACGAGTCCCGGCCGGGTGCCGATGACGACGTCCGCGTCGGAGCCCGTGTAGTGGGCGCGGACCCGGTCGTCGGTCAGTTGGCTGTACTCCTTGTACCGGGCCTCGTGCCGGGGGAAGAACTCGGCCGGCTTCTGGTGGTCGGGGTGCTCCTTCTCGTTGTCCGGGAATGTGGTGCGCGTGTCCACCAGGGGCACGACGGTGATGCGGGGGTCGATGTCGAAGAGGGGGATGTCCCGGTGGCGGAAGACCGAGACGATCTCCACCTCATGGCGGCTGGCCAATTCCTCCGCCAAATTCAGCGTGGTGCGAATGGTGCCACCGATGCCGTAAATGGTGTGGATAAGTAAGGAAATCTTCACCAGCGCTCCGCTTCTCTGCCGGGGCCACTCGTCTTTGCCCCCGCGTATTAGACCGGAGGAAGACATGAGAGGTTGTGCCTCGCCGTGCACCAATACGGCATCGGACCGCCGTGGTGAGCCGCTCACCACGAGACACGCGGAAAAGGGTGTGGTGCGTTCCCGGAACGGGTGAGCGGACACGGGTGAGCGGACACGGGGCCGGGCCGGCCGTGCCGAACGGGCACCAGTCGGCGGGGCTCACCCGGCAGGGGCCACCGGGCACAGGCCGCCGGGCACAGGCCGCCGGGCACACGTCAAGGCCCGCCCGGGAGCGGGCACTTGCCGTGCTCCCGGGCGGGCCTTGACGCAGCGACTCGGTACGGAGCCGCCGGAACCCTAGTTGAAGGGGTCGAACTCGTCGTACGCGCGCTGTGCCTCGTCCTTCTCGGCGTCACGGTCGCGTCGGCGCTGCGCTGCGGGGCGCGGCGCTTCCAGGCGGTGGTCCTCACCGCGGCGGCCGAGCATCTCCGCTCCGGCCATGACCGTCGGCTCCCAGTCGAACACCACGGCGTTCTCCTCGGGTCCGATGGCCACCCCGTCACCCGAACGGGCACCGGCCTTCATCAGGGACTCCTCGACACCGAGACGGCTCAGCCGGTCGGCGAGATAGCCGACGGCCTCGTCGTTGCTGAAGTCGGTCTGCCGCACCCAGCGCTCCGGCTTCTCGCCACGCACCCGGAACAGCCCGTCGTCCTCGCGGACGACCGTGAATCCGGTGTCGTCGACGGCCTTGGGGCGGATGACGATACGGGTCGCCTCCTCCACCGGCTTGGCGGCGCGTGCCTCGGCGATGATCCCCGCCAGGGCGAAGGACAACTCCTTGAGCCCGGTACGGGCCACGGCGGAGACCTCGAACACCCGGTAGCCGCGGGACTCCAGATCGGGGCGGATCATCTCGGCGAGGTCCTTGCCGTCCGGGATGTCGACCTTGTTGAGGACGACGACCCGGGGACGGTCGTCAAGACCGCCGTACTGCGCCAACTCGGCCTCGATGACGTCGAGGTCGGACAGCGGGTCGCGGTCGGACTCCAGGGTCGCAGTGTCGAGCACATGCACCAGCACCGAGCAGCGCTCGACGTGGCGCAGGAACTCCAGGCCCAGCCCCTTGCCCTGGCTCGCGCCGGGGATGAGACCGGGAACGTCGGCCATCGTGTAGACGGTCGAGCCTGCGGTGATGACGCCCAGGTTCGGTACGAGCGTGGTGAAGGGGTAGTCCGCGATCTTGGGCTTGGCCGCGCTGAGCACGGAGATCAGCGAGGACTTGCCCGCGCTCGGATAGCCGACCAGCGCCACGTCGGCGACGGTCTTGAGCTCCATCGTCACATCGCGGGCCTCGCCGGGCTCCCCCAGCAGGGCGAAGCCGGGGGCCTTGCGGCGGGCCGAGGCCAGCGCCGCGTTTCCGAGGCCGCCGCGACCGCCCTGACCTGCGACGAAGGTGGTTCCCTGACCGACGAGGTCGGCGAGCACATGGCCCTGGGCGTCGAGCACGACCGTGCCGTCGGGCACCGGCAGGATCAGGTCCCTGCCGTCCTTGCCCGAGCGGTTGTCGCCGGCTCCCGGCTGTCCGTTGGTGGCCTTGCGGTGCGGACTGTGGTGGTAGTCGAGGAGCGTGGTGACCGACTGGTCGACGACCAGGATCACATCACCGCCCCGACCGCCGTTGCCGCCATCGGGTCCGCCGAGCGGCTTGAACTTCTCCCGGTGAACGGAGGCGCAGCCGTGGCCTCCGCTACCCGCGGCGACGTGCAGCTCGACGCGGTCCACGAAGGTGGTCATGGGTGTCCTCCAGATACGTACGGGATTGTCTTTAGCTCTAACACAACGGAGGCGGACCCGCTTCCCGTGCGGGAAGTGAGGTCCGCCTCCGCGGAAAACGCTCTGGGGCTGCCTTCGATCAGGCGACCGGAACGATGTTCACGACCTTGCGGCCACGGTGACGGCCGAACTCGACCGCGCCGGGCAGCAGGGCGAACAGGGTGTCGTCGCCACCGCGACCGACGCCCGTGCCGGGGTGGAAGTGGGTGCCGCGCTGGCGGACCAGGATCTCACCGGCGTTGACGACCTGACCGCCGAAGCGCTTCACGCCGAGCCGCTGAGCATTGGAGTCGCGACCGTTCCGGGTGGACGATGCGCCCTTCTTGTGTGCCATGTCTCCTCAGTCCCTTACTTCGCGGCCGTCGGGATGCCGGTGACCTTGATCGCCGTGTACTGCTGACGGTGACCCTGGCGGCGGCGGTAGCCGGTCTTGTTCTTGTAGCGCAGGATGTCGATCTTCGCGCCCTTGTGGTGGTCCACGACCTCGGCCGTGACCTTGATGCCTGCGAGCACCCACGGGTCGCTGGTCACAGCTTCGCCGTCGACAACGAGCAGGGTAGAGAGCTCTACCGTGTCGCCAACCTTGGCAGTGGAAATCTTGTCAACCTCAACGATGTCGCCGACAGCAACCTTGTGCTGGCGACCACCGCTGCGCACGATGGCGTACACGCGGATCTCTCTTTCGCTCGGAACGGACCCCTGACGCCAGCCGTTCGCGCAGGCCGGAGCCTGCGGTGATCCGGAAGGACGAGCGGCCTCTCCCAACGGCCCGAAGCCGGTCGGGAGGGAGATGCTCAGGGGTGGGCGCGCATGGAAACACACCGATGGACCAGGTTACGGGGACGGATCCGGGTGGTCAAACCAGCTCCTCGCCCCGCACACGGTGCCCACGCCGTCGCACACGTACGCGATACCTGGTGAACGGCCGCCGCTGCCTGTTCAATGGGCAGCTGTGTCGCTGCGCTCCCTGATGTCCATGCCCAGGATGCTGCGCCATGGCTCCGCCGTGGGCGCGGATCTGCCACCCGACGAGGCCGTCACGGTCGATGCCGTGACCGACCCCGCTCTGTGCGATGCGCTGACGGCCGCCGCACTCGGTGATGCGGCGCCCGCGCGGGAGCTGCTGGCCGAGACCCGGCTCGGCGCCCAGTGGGAACGGCGCAGCAGCTGTGTGTCCGCCCTCGCCACGAGTGCCCTGCGCCACCCCGGCTGGCTGGAGAACTGGCTGGACGCGAGCCCCGACGACCCGGACGCCACCTTGCTCACCGCCGGTCTGCGGGTGCAGCGGGCCTGGGAGGTCCGCACGGGCGAGGACGCCGGCGAGATCTCGGACGAGCAGTTCCGGGTCTTCTTCTCCCTGCTGGAGGAGGCCGTGCCGGTGCTGTCCGCCGCGACCGAGCTCAATCCGACGGATCCGGTGCCCTGGGAGATCGCCCTCACCCATGCGCGGGGTATCCAGTCGCCGCGCGACGTCTTCGAGTCCTACTGGTCGGAGGCCGTCGCGCGGGCCCCGCACCACTTCGGCTGCCATGCCTCCGCCCTCCAGTACCTGTGCGAGAAGTGGTACGGCTCGCACACCGAGATGTTCGACTTCGCCGAGCGGGCGGCCGACCGCGCACTGCCCGGTTCGCTGCTGAACGCACTGCCCCTGCTGGCCGCCATCGAGTACGAGGTCGTCTCGCCGGACCCGCCGGAGACCGGGCCGATCACCCGGGGCCGGCTGGCGTCCGCGGTGGCGCGCGCCCTGGAGCTCTCCTCCTGGTACGAGCCCGGCGACCCGGAGGCGGCGGAGTTCCGCAACCATCTGGCCCTGATGTTGATCTTCGACCAGCGCTGGGAGGACGCGCTGGAGATGTTCCGGGCGATAGGCGTGCACGCCCGGGAGTTCCCCTGGGCGTACTTGGGTGAGAGCCGCAAGGAGTTCCTGGAGTTCCGGTTGGGCGTACGGATGCAGGTGGCATCCAGCACGCCCTTCTTCGGCAGACCGCCGCAGCCCACTCCCCCGCCCGAGCCCGAGCAGGTGGTCACCGACTCCGACGGCGTGCACCGCTCGCTGGCGATCGTCGCGGCGGCACCGGACCGGGTCGCCGAGGCGGCGCTCATGTGCGGCGTCTCGCTGCGGATCGCCCCGGCCCCCTGGGGTGCAGGACAGGGCTCACCCGGCACCCCAGAACGCGGGACGGGGGAGGGACAGCCAGCCGGTCAGCCGGGCGGTCAGCCGGGGACGCCCGGCACCGCGGGCACTCCGGGTACGGGCCCGGGGCCCGCAGCCTTCTGGTCGGACTCCGAACCGCCCGGGCCCGGTCCCCTCCTGTGGGGAGCCGGCCCCGGCATCCCCGGCACCGGTCCCGCCGCCTGGAAGGCGGGCGGTCCACCGCTGCCCGCGTCCCCGTCGCCTTCCCCGGGGGCGCGGCTGAGCTATGTGGAGGTCGCGCCCGACCTCTTCCCCAACCGACGCACGGGCGCCGCGACCGGTGAGGAGTTGTTGACGACGGCCGTCGTCGGCTTCACCACGGGCGAGCCGTGGCCGGCGTTGGTGCTGCACCACACCGCGGGCCGTCATGGGTTCGCCCTCTTCGGCGAGGGCACTGTCCTGGCGTCCCACCAATGGGACCCCGCCGCTCCGGTGCTGGACCACCCCCAGGCCGCTGCGGTCGCCCGGGCACTGGCATCGGCCTTCCCTCCCGCCGGCCCCCGCCCGCTGATCACCCTGCTGCGCGGCGGGGACGACCCGGCCCGGAGGCAACGCCAACTCCTGGCCGCACTGGGGCTGCCCCCGCTGCCGGACGGATTCGGCGAGCGGGACGACATCCTCAAGGACGCACCGGGGGCCCAACTCGTCCTGCGCCGCGGAGTGCTCAAGGGCATCCGGGACAGCATGCGACGACGGCGCCCCTGACGGCAGGGCGAGGGGGACGGCCGGTGCGAGGGACGCGAGGTTCCGCGCCGTGGGAGCGGGGCCGAACCGCCCGTACGAGCCCGTCGGAGGTCCGTTCCGGGCGCCCGCTGTCCCTCGGCGGCCGAGACGTATGCTCGGCGGGCCAAGACGCCACCGGAAAGGCAGCAGAGTGAACTACAGGGTCCAGCCCACCGCACAGGTCGACGAGACGGCGGAGATCGGCGCCGGAAGCAGCGTCTGGGAGCTCGCCCAGATCCGCGAGAAGGCCCGGCTGGGCGAGGGCTGCGTGGTGGGCCGCGGCGCCTACGTCGGCACCGGTGTGCAGATGGGCGACAACTGCAAGCTCCAGAACTACGCGCTCGTCTACGAGCCGGCGGAGTTGGGGAACGGCGTCTTCATCGGGCCCGCCGTGGTGCTCACCAACGACCACAACCCCCGCTCGGTGGACCCGGACGGCAAGCAGAAGCGCGGCGGCGACTGGGAGGCCGTCGGTGTGAAGATCGCCGATGGCGCCTCCATCGGTGCCCGTGCGGTGTGCGTGGCCCCGTTGCAGATCGGTCGGTGGGCGATGGTCGCCGCCGGTGCCGTGGTCACCAAGGACGTACCGGACTTCGCGCTGGTCGTCGGCGTCCCGGCCCGGCAGATCGGTTGGGTCGGCCACTCCGGCGTACGGCTGGTGGAGCGCGCTGACGAGCCCGGGCTGTGGGAGTGCCCGAAGACGGGGAAGCTGTACCGCGCGTCGGAGGGGACGCTCACCGAGGCCCCGTAGCCGAGCGCGGACGCCCCGCGCCCCGAAGTGCCGTGCACACCGCCACCGGACGGCATCGACACCGGACATGACCCGGTGCACGGCTCCGCGGGGCGTGGGGTGCGGGGCGTGGGCGAACCCTCCGTACGGGATGGACACAGCACACCCACGCTCGGGCGACGACCCGGTGCGGATCACACGCCCCACCGGCCTCCGGGAACACCCCCGCCACCGTGACCAAGCCGGAAATTGGCGTGTACGTGAGGAAACCCACTCCCTGAAGCCCTGCGTCTCCGGCTGGTGCATAGGATGCAGACCGGTTTCCTACGCCCCCCTCCCCCGTGAGCAAGGCCGACGCATGTCCCACACTCCTGTCGCCACCCCTCCCACCACGGACCGCAGCGGCACCGCGGCCGTTCCGGCACCACCAACCAGAAAGGCCCCGCCGCGCCTCTACGCGCTCGACGCGCTGCGCGTGGTGGCCGCCCTGGCCGTGCTGCTGTTCCACTTCACCGGTGTCGACGCGGCGACCAAGGCCAACTGGGGTGTGAATCCCAAGGAACTGTTCCCGGAACTCTTCCCGATCACGTCCTACGGCTCGTACGGCGTCCAACTGTTCTTCATCATCAGTGGTTTCGTCATATGCCTGTCCGCGTGGGACCGGACACCGGGCCAGTTCGTACGAGCGCGCTTCCTGCGGCTTTTCCCCGCGTACTGGTTCTCCGTGGTGGTGGCCCTGGTGATCTGGCGGGGGCTGCCGGACGGCCAGCGCGCGGTGCCGAGCATCAGCGACTCGCTGACCAATCTGACGATGGTCCAGGTGCCGCTGTCGGCCCAGCACCTGGTCGGCGCCTACTGGACGCTGTGGGTGGAGCTCACCTTCTACCTGATCTTCCTGGTGGTGCTCTGGAAGGGTCTGGACTACGTACGGGTCTCGGTCTTCTGCTGGCTGTGGCTGCTCGCCAGTGTGCTCGTCCAGCAGGACGACATCCCGTTGTTGGGGATCTTCGCCCAGCCGCTGAACACCGCCCTCTTCGTGGCGGGCATCGCGATGTATCTGATGTACCGCTTCGGACCGGACCTCAAGCTGTGGGGCCTGTTGGGCGCGAGTTGGCTGGTGATGCAGAGCGATCTGATCGAGCACGCCGACAACGTCCGCGAGAAGCAGGGCCTGGACCGCGATCCGTACGTCGCACTCGCCCTGGTCACGGTCTTCTACCTGCTGGTGCTGGCGGTGGCGCTGCGCAAGGCGGGCTGGTTCAACTGGAAGTGGCTCACCACCGCGGGCGCGCTGGTGTACCCGCTCTATCTGCTCCACGAGGAGTTGGGTTGGGCGATGATCCGGGAGCTGTACGGCCGACTCGGCGCATGGCCGACGCTGTTGGTCACCACCGGTGTGCTGCTCGTGCTGTCGTGGGTGGTGCACGTGTTGGTGGAGAAGCCTTCGGTGCGGTGGCTGCGCAACCGGTTGGCGAAGGAGAGGGTCCCCGAGTTGTCCATCGAGGAGCGGGCGGAAGCGGCGCGGAAGAGCGCACCGACCGCTTGACCCGGCACGATCCCGCGGTCGTGATGCCGCGAACGACACAGGGGGAAGGCCCCCCGCCCACGGAAACAGATGTGGGCGGGGGGCCTTCCCCCTGTGGACCGTCCGTCGTGGACTGTCTGGGGACCCGATCAGCCGCCGATGACCAAGCGGCGCACGCCTTCCCAGCGGGCCGGGTCGGTGGTGCGCCGGCCGTCGACCAGGACGCGGACGTCCGGCAGATCGGTGGCCGCCAACTCGCGGTACTCGGCGTGATCGGCCTGGAGGATCGCCGCCGTCACGATCTGGCCCTCGTGCGGGGTCAGGCCGTGGGCGGTGAGTTCATCGGCCGTGTACATCGGGTCGGAGACGAACGGAACCGCACCGCGCGCCTTGAGGGCCTCGACGACTCCGTAGACACCGGAGAACGCGGTCTCCTTGACACCGCCGCGGTAGGCGGCGCCGAGCACGAGCACACCGGCGTCCTTCAGGTCCCCGTAGGCCGCGGCCAGCAGATCCACGGCGTACTCCGGCATGGCCGCGTTCGCCTCGCGCGCCGAGCGCACCACGGTGGCCTCGGGGTCGTTCCACAGGTACATCCGGGGGTAGATCGGGATGCAGTGGCCGCCGACGGCGATGCCCGGCTGGTGGATGTGGCTGTAGGGCTGCGAGTTGCAGGCTTCGATGACCTTCTTGATGTCGATGTCGTTCTGGTCGGCGAAGCGGGCGAACTGGTTCGCCAGACCGATGTTGACATCGCGGTAGGTCGTCTCGGCCAGCTTGGCCAGTTCGGAAGCCTCGGCGGTGCCCAGGTCCCACACGCCGTTGGGGCGGGGCAGGTCGTCGCGCTCGTCGAAGTCGAGCACCTGCTCGTAGAAGTCGACACCGTGGCGTGCCGAGGCGTCGTCGATGCCGCCGACGAGCTTGGGGTAGCGGCGCAGATCGGCGAAGACCCGGCCGGTGAGGACCCGCTCCGGCGAGAAGACGAGGTGGAAGTCCTCGCCCGCGGTGAGCCCGGAGCCCTCTTCCAGCATGGGGGCCCAACGGGTCCGGGTGGTGCCGACCGGCAGTGTGGTCTCGTACGAGACGAGGGTGCCGGGCTTGAGTCCGCGGGCGATGGCCCGGGTGGCGGAGTCCATCCAGCCGAAGTCGGGGGTGCCCTCGGCGTCCACGAAGAGCGGGACGACGACCACGACGGCGTCGGAGTCGGCCACGGCCGCCGCGGTGTCGGTGGTGGCGGTCAGCAGACCCGCGCCCACGGTCTCCTTGAGCAGTCGGTCCAGGTCGTGCTCGCCGGGGAAGGGCTCGGTACCGGCGTTGACCAGTTCGACGACCTTCTCGTTGACGTCCGCGCCGATGACCTTGTGGCCCTTGGCGGCGAACTGCACGGCGAGCGGCAGACCGATCTTGCCGAGCGCGACTACACAGATATTCATCGGGTCAGTTTCCTCTTCACACGGGACATCGTCTGTCGCACTCGCTTGCCCACGCCCAGGGCGGGTTCCCAGAGCGGGGCCGTCGCAATCACCAGACCGCCGTTCGGACCGGCGGTCGCCGAAACACGGTACGGGACTCTCTCACGCCACCGTCGAGCCAGGGGCAGGGGAACGTCCTTGGTCGGTACCGCGACCTCGTGCCAGATGCCCGCGATCTCCAGATAGGCGCGGGCGAAAGCCTTGGTGCTGACCGCGGGCAGCGGAATCGTGGCGTTCAAGAGCGTGCCGGTGCCGTCATCGGTCGGCTCGCGGGTCAGCTCCCCGTCGAAGGGGGGCAGGGCGGCATCGACGGGGAACCGTCGCGCGCCCGTCTTGGCAGCGTTCTTCGACAGGGCCTTCGGGGCGAGCCGCAGCACTGCGGAATCGATTGTTCCGGTAACCGGTACGCGAACCGACATCGTCAGGGCCATCTGATCACCGGCCTGCTGCCACTGTGCGGAGACCAGCGAAGTGCCCTCCGCGACCCGCTTGGGCGCAGCCTCCCCGATCAGCTCGAAGACCCGGTCCTCCAGCGCGAGCACCGGGTCCCGGAAGCCGGGGTAGCGGGCGAAGGCCCGCTCGCCCTCCAGCAGGAAGGGCACCGCGCTGCCGGGCGTCTCGGCGGCATTGGCCTCGATCAGACGATGGACCGAACCCCGGCGGGCCAAGGCGATCCGCACCCGGGGCTGCACACTCAGGGAGTCCTGGAGCGGCTCGGTGAGGTAGTCGTCGGCGAGCTGCGAGATGCCCGCGCACACCTGGTACTGGACGTCACGGTCGAGGGTGGCGAAATCACCCTGCACGAGTTTCGCGAGTTCCCAGGTGAAGTGGCGCTTGAAGACGGCGTCGCGCTGAGGGCCCGGCTCGATGAGAGCGGCCGTGTGCTTCATGATCCGGTCGGTGCACCGCAGCCGGGCCAGATGGTTGGCGCGGTAGGTGATGTTGCTCGCGTCACCGCGCTTGACCGCGTAGTAGAAGGTGTAGTCCGCGAGAACGGAGATCCTACGGGCCCGCACGCACGCTTCTATGGTGAACGGCTGGTCGCTGCCGACCGGCAGGTCCTCGGGGAAGCGCAGCCCGTGCCGCTCGACCAACTCGCGCCGGAAGAGCTTGGTGTTGGCGAGGGTGAAGGGCAGTGCCGAGTCGTAGAGGCTGACGTCCGGGTCGTTCTGCTGATAGAGCGCCTGGTGGACGTACCGTCCGTTGGTGCCGACCATCTTGCCGACGACCACGTCCGATTCGTGCTTGTCGGCGTAGTCCACCAGCCGTTTCAGTGCCTCGTCGCCGAGATAGTCGTCGGAGCCTATGAAGTAGACGTAACGGCCGGTGGCCAGTTCCAGGGCCCTGTTGCTGGGGCCGGCCGGGCCGCCCGAGTTCTCCTGGTGGACCACCTTCAGAACATCGGGGTAGCGCTCGGCGAAGCGGTCCAACTCCTTGCCGCTGTCGTCGGTCGAACCGTCGTCGACGGCCACGATCTCCAACCGGTCCCGACCGATGGTCTGTCCGAGCAGCGAGTTCAGACACTCCGTCAGATACGGCATCGTGTTGTAGACCGCGATGACGACCGTGACGTCCGGGGTTCTGGTCATGCGCCACCCCCGGCAGCGGGCTTGCCGGTCACCAGATGGGAGTACAGCGCATCGAGGACCTCGGCCTGCGCCTCCCACGTCCAGTTGTCGAGCAGACCGGGCTTGTCGTAGGCGGCGCGGTAGCGCTCGGGATCGGCCAGCACGGCCTTGATCGCCCGTGCCAGGTCGTCGACGTCCTCGGCCTTGCAGATCTCGCCCTGCCCGGTGGAACGAGTGACCTCGGACATGGTCTTCACATCGCTGACCACCAGCGGCAGCCTGGCGTGCGAGTACTCGAAGAACTTGGTGATCAGCGCGATCTCGTGATTGGGCCAGTGGTGGATCGGAATGCACCCCACGTCGGCGGCCGACAGGAAGCGCACCACCTGCCAGTGCGGCACGTACGGCACCGCGTGCAGCCGCTCGCCCACGCCCAACTCCTCGGCGCGGCGCAGCAGCCCCTGGATGTACCCCGCGGCGGGCGCGGGCACCACGAAGGCCATGTGGACGCCGTCCAGCTTCGGCAGCGCCTCCACCATGTCGCCCAGGCCCCGCTGCGCACCGGGGGAACCGCTGTAGACGACCAGCGGCACCTCGGGCCCGATGCCGCACAGGGCCCGCAGGTCCGGCACGGGCTCGTCGGCGTCGTCGAGGATCGGATCGACGTCGACCGGCCGGTCGGGAGCGTTCAGCACCACGGTGGGCTGTTCCTTGAGACCGTGTCGCTCGCGCAACAGGTCACCGAGGCCCTCCGACACCGTGACCACGGCATCGGCGTACGGGGCGAACTCGCTCTCGTGCGCCGTGTTGCCCGGGATCCAGTGGGCGTTGTCCTCCCAGGGGCGCACCCCGGGCAGGAACTCATGGGCGTCCCAGACGAGCTTGCACGGGCGGCCGGCAGCCCGGGCGCGCACCGCGGCCCGCGCCCCCACACCGAGCATCCGGAAGTCGTTGGCGTGGATCAGATCGGGCTTGAGGGCGTCGATCTCCTTGCCGTAGGTGAGCTCGTAGTCCCACAGCACCGGCTCCAGTCGGCGCCAGGCGCGGGGCCCCTTGACGGTCTTCCAGGAGGCGGTGAAGGCACGGTCGAGCGGGCCGCGCAGCGCACGGCCGGCCTTCTGCGCCTGCGTGGTCTGCCGGGAGCGGAGCCCGACCCACTTCTGGAGGAACTTGGAGACCGGACCCGCGACGACCAGTCGGGCCTGCTCCGTCTTGCGGAACAGCGGCGAGCCCACCGCTGCGGGCGCCACGCGCAGGGCGGCACGCCGGGTGGCGACATCGGCGCGCCACGCCTTGGCCCACTGCCGGCGGTAGGCGGCGAGCGGCCCCGGCGGGTAGGCCAGCGGGCGGCGCAGCAGTGAGCGGTGGCGCTCGGCGTGTCGCTTGGCGAGCGGGGTCTTCAGGGGCAGCAGCCGCACCTCGGCGTCACCGAGCTTCCAGGTGCGCCCGTTGCCGGAGCGTACGAGACCGAGGAGGACGACGTCCCAGCCGGCCGCCGCGGCGGACTCGGCCGCCTTCTGCACCCGGGAGTCGCCGTCGACCTTGTTGTCGACCAGCATGACGACGCGCCCCTTGGCGGGACGGCCCGCGTCGGCACTCTGCTTTTCCATGAACAGCCTTTCTGGACCGGTCACTTGAGGAAGCCACTCAGAACCTGCGCGGTCCAGGTCCCGTCGTGGTAAGTGCGGGCGAACTCCACCGAGTCACGGCCGATGCGGGCGGTGTTCTCGGGGTCTTCGATCAGGGACTCCAGGACTTCGCGGAGGTTGCGGGGGGTCGCGCTGACGATCGGCAGGGCACCCTCGGTGACGGCCTTGACCTCGTCGCTGATGTAGCCGACGACGGGGCGGCCGGCCGCCATCGCCTCGACCGCGAACGTTCCGTAGCTACCGGTGGTGAACTGGTCGAGCACGAGGTCACAGCTCTTGACGAGTTCCTGCATCTCGGCCCAGGGGATGCCCTCGGCGAGCCGGAAGTCGATCGCGCCCTTGTCGTGCAGTTCGGTGAGGATCGGCATGATCCGGTCGGTGCCCTTGGTCCAGCGCTTGGACGGGGCGTGCATCACGACCGGCCGCGAGCGCTCCATCACCGGGCGATCGGTCCCCCAGGAGGCGACGTCGACGACGAGCGGGGCCCAGGTGGCGGACGGCAGGTCGTCGAGGAGGTCGGGGGTGGTCACGAACAGCGGCAGACCGCACTCGTCGGCGATCCGCTTGTTCGCCTCCGCCTTGGCCTGGAGCTTCTTGGCGATTCCTGGGGGCGCATCACGGAACAGTGAGAACTCGTGGCGCTCCAGGTGCTGTCCGGGGTGCCGGATGTCACTGCCGTGGGCGAGCAGCGCCACCTTGATCTTCGCTTGTTTGAGCGCTGCGAGGTCACCGGCGATATTCGGCCCATTGAGCTGTCCGAAGACCGGCATAAAGGCGTCGACGAGCAGATGCGTATAGCGGCCGACAATGCGCTGCACCTGTTCGAACTGAACGTCGAGTTCGGTGAGGCGAGAGGCGTCGACATAGACGTCCGCGGGATAGTCGAATGACTGCGGAAGCTTGTTCATCACGACCTCGGCGGACACGTCCGGGTTGAGGCGCGTGATCGCCTGGGCGTACGCGGCGGCCTGACCGGCGTAGTTGGCCGGGCCGAGGCCGAGCTTGACCCGCGTACCACCGAGCTTCTTCCAGCTCAGCGTGCCGTCACCGTCGGAGACCTCGACGGTACGGGCGGCTCCGGGGGTCTCCTGAACCGTCCAGGACACTTCGGGGCGCGGGCCCGGCGGGGTCTTCCCGGCCAGTTCGCGGTAGAGCGCGAGGAGCTTGCCGCTCTGCGCCTCCCAGGAGAGCTCGGTGAGGACGTCCTCGGTGATCTGCTGGGCGAGCTGTTCCCGCTTCTCCATGGCACGGGCCGCGGCGCCCGCGAACGTCTTCGGGTCGTCCCAGGTGAACACCTCGCCGAGGCCGCGCTCCTGGACGTACGCCTTGATGACCTTCACATCGCTGGTGACCAGCGGCAGCTTGGCCTGGAGGTACTCGGAGACCTTCGTCGGCAGCGACACCTCGCAGTTGGGGACCCGCTTGAAGGGGGTCAGTCCCAGGTCCGCCGAGGACAGGTAGTCGGCGACCTCGTGCTGCGGCACGTACGGAACGAGGTGGATCCGGTCGCGCACGCCCAGGGTGGTGGCGTGGGCCAGCAGCTCCTCCAGGAGCGGCGTGGTGCGGCCGACGACGAGGGCGAGGTGGAACCCGGGCAGCTCGGGCAGTCCGTCGATGACCGCGTCCACACCGCGTTCGCGACCGATCCAGCCCGAATACACCATCAGGGGGACCTCGGGTCCCAGACCGCACGCCTGGCGGACCGAGGAACGCGACTTGCCGGAACCGATGACCTCACGGACCGGTGAGTTGCCGACGACCAGCGGCAGGGTGCCCAGCCCATGGTCGTTCTTGAGCAGCTCGGCCATTTGGGTGGAGACGGTGACCACGGCATCGGCGCGGCGGATGTACTCGGCCTCCATGGCGGGCAGCGCGGACGCCTGCCGCGGATTGGGCCATTCGACGCCCTTGATGTACTCGTGGGCGTCGTACAGCCAGGTGCAGCGGTGGCCCTGGGCCTTGAGGCGGGCGGCGCTGCGGGCGGCGGTGACGATCATGGTGGCGTCGTTGGCGTGGATGACGTCCGGCTGGAGCTTCTCGATGACCGGGCCGAACGCCAGGTCGAGATCGATCACCTGCGGCCAGTCGCGGCGCCAGTCACCGATCGGCGCCGGGTCCTTGGGGCGGCGGCGCTGTTCCCACTTGAACGCCTTCACCCGGATGCGGTGCACGGCCCTGCGCGCCCTCAGCATCACCTTGAGGGAGGTGCGGCGGGGGGCGCCGGCCCAGCTGGTCTCCGCGGACGTCTCCCGCACCCAGGCCCGGTAGGCGGCGCTGTAGCGCTTGAGCGCGGCCGGGTCGTGGATCTGGAACTGAGTGGCGGCAGCGCGCACGGGGTGGGTCTTGCGTGCGTTCACCGCACGGAGGTAGTCGGTACCGACCGGTACCCGGATCACGTCGATCGGACCCATCCGGGAGTGCTGGACACGCTTGGTGTCGCTCCTCCCGATCAGGGTGACGTCCCAGCCGTCGCGGGCCGCGGCGACGGCAGTCTTCTGAACCCGCGAGTCGCCGGTGATTCCATTGGCGACGATCACCGCGAGCCGCGGTCGGCGGGCAGGGGATTCCATGACGTACTTCCTCCGTTTGGAAGACAGAGTTCGGCGTCCCCGGCCTCCGTCGCACAGGAAGCCGGGGACCGGCAGATCAGCGGCGGCAACCGCCACGGCGGAGGGTCAAGCAGATTCCCCGCCGAGGCCATCGAGACGAACGGTGACGCCGGCTGCCGCTGACTCCAGGACGGCGGCAGCCACCTCGACGGTACGCAGACCCTGACGCAGCGTGCAGATGTCATGCGCCTTGCCGAGAACAGCGTCGCGGAACAGCTCGTGCTCGACCAGCAGCGGCTCACGCTTCGGAATGGCGTAACGGATCATGTCGCCCTCGGCAACACCGCGGAACGCCTGGAGGGCCTCCCACTCGGTGGCCTGGGCGGCGTTGGAGTAGAAGGTGAGGTCGGCGGTGAGGGTGTCCGCGATGAAACAGCCCTTCTCACCGGTGACCGAGGTGAAACGCTCCTTGAGCGGGCTCAGCCAGTTCACCAGGTGGTTGACCATGGTGCCGTCGGAGAGCTGACCGACCGCGGAGACCATGTCCTCGTGCTTGCGGCCCGACTTCGACACCGTGCGGGCGGAGATCGAGGTGTAGGTCTGACCGGTCACCCAACCCGTGAGGTCGATGTCGTGGGTCGCGAGGTCCTTGACCACGCCGACGTCGGCGATGCGGTGCGGGAACGGGCCCTGGCGGCGCGTGACGACCTGGTAGACGTCTCCCAGCTCACCGGCCTCAAGGCGCTGGCGCAGCGAGAGCAGCGCCGGGTTGCAGCGCTCGATGTGACCGACACCGGCCACCAGACCGCGGGACTCGAACGCGTCGACCAGTCGGCGCGCGCCCTCCACGGTGTCCGCCACCGGCTTCTCGATCAGGGCGCTTATGCCCGCATCGGCCAGTGCGAGGCCGACTTCCTCGTGCAGGGCGGTCGGACAGGCCACCACCGCGTAGTCGATGCCAAGGGTGATCAGCTCCTCGACCGTGGGGAGCACGGGGGCGCCCTGCGCCCATCCGTTCTTGTCCCCCATCGGGTCGACGACACCGACGAACTGGACTCCGTCGAGTCCGGCGAGTACCCGGGCGTGGTGGCGGCCCATCGAGCCCAGGCCGATCAGTCCGGCGCGCAGCCCCTGTGCTCCCGCGGTGGTCACAGATTCTCTCCAAGGTCATTCACGGCGACGACGATGCGGTCAAGGTCTTCCGCGGACAGCGACGGATGCACCGGCAGGGAGATGACCTCGGCAGCGGCTCGCTCGGTCTCGGGAAGGTCCCAGATGCGGCCGGCCTTCTGGTCCGGCTCCCAGAACGGCCGCAGCCGGTGGACCGGGGTCGGGTAGTAGACGGCGTTGCCGACACCGGCTTCGGTGAGCTTCGCCATCGCGGCGTCACGGTCACCGCTGAAGCGGATCGTGTACTGGTGGTAGATGTGACGCGCGCCCGGCGCGACGACCGGAGTGGTCACATTGGGCGCGGTGATGTGCTCGGTGAGGTAGGCGGCGTTCGCAATGCGCTGCTCGGTCCAGCCCGCCAGCTTGGCCAGCTGTACGCGGCCGACCGCGGCGGCGACGTCCGTCAGGCGCATGTTCACACCGACGATCTCGTTGGCGTACCGCTGCTCCATGCCCTGGTTGCGCAGGAGGCGCAGGGTACGGGCGATCTCGGCGTCGCCCGTGGAGACCATGCCGCCCTCAAGGGAGTGCATGTTCTTCGTCGGGTAGAAGCTGAAGGTGCCACCGACGCCGAAGGCACCGACCGGAGTGCCGTTCAGCGCCGCGGCGTGTGCCTGGCAGGCGTCCTCGACGACGGCCAGCTTGTGCTTGGCTGCGATCGCCATGAGCTGGTCCATCGCGGCGGGGTGCCCGTAGAGGTGCACCGGCATGATCGCGGCGGTGCGCGGTGTGATGGCGGCCTCGACGGCGGCCGGGGAGAGGCCGTAGTCGTCGGCATCGATGTCGGCGAAAACGGGGTCGGCACCGACCAGCCGCACCACGTTGGCGGTGGCGGCGAACGTGAACGAGGGAACGATCACCTCGTCGCCCGGGCCGATGCCGAGTGCCAACAACAGCAGGTGGAGCGCAGATGTGCCCGAGTTCACGGCGACGCAGTGTCGACCGTCCACCAACTCGGAGAATCCTTCTTCGAAGGCCGCCACTTCGGGGCCCTGTACGACGCGCCCGGTGCGCAGAACCCGTACTGCCGCCTCGATCTCTTCTTCACCGATGATCGGGCGGGCAGCGGGAATGGGCTGCTGATTGCTGCTCGTCATGGACGTCCTCCTTGAACACCGCAAGAGCTCTCTGTGGCAGGAGGTCTGGGGCGGTGCGGACGTCTCGCGAGGCCGTGCACACCCCTTCGGCGCAAAGCCAACGCCCTACCGAGGATCTGGGACCGGTCGTGTCCCGAGCCGGGCCGGTCACCCGCCGGAGTGTCCGGAACGGGTTCCACAAACCCGGCAGCGACCGCCGTCACATTATCAGGGATTTCCTAGGCAATTTCGGGGGCCCTTAACCCGGGACTGCATCAATTCGGAGACAAAAACCGTGTCCCATCCCGGAGTCTGTGGGATGGGACACGATTCGTTCACTGAGGGCACATCAGTTGTTCAGCTCTCGGTGGCCGCCGTCACAGACGCGGGCGCCTGCTGCTCGGCCGCGGAAGTCTTCTTCGCGCTGGCCTTCTTGGCGGTCGTCTTCTTCGCAGCGGTCTTCTTGGCGGTCGTCTTCTTGACGGCCGCCTTCTTCGCCGTTGCTTTCTTGGCCGTCTTGCGCGCCGCCGTCTTCTTGGCGGGAGCGGCTTCGACACTTTCGGCGGCAGCGGCATCGGGCGTGTCGGTGGCCTGGGCCTCGGACGGCACGGCATCGCTCTCGACCGGCTGGGCCTTCGGCTCGGCAGCGACCACGACGACCGCGGCCTCCTCGGCGCCCGAGGGGGAACCGGCAGGAGCGGTGACCTTGCGGGTCACCCGACGACGGGCCCTCGGCGGTGCGGCCTCGACGGCCGGCGCCTCGACCGGTGCCTCGGCGGTCTCCTGGGGAGCCGCCACGGCTTCCGGAGTCGGCTCCACGACGGTTGCCGCCTCCGACTCGGTCACCGCGGGCGCACCGGCGGGAGCGGTCGCCTTGCGGGTGGCACGACGGCGGGTACGGCCGACAGGGGCCGCCTCCTGGACCTCCGGCTCGGAGACCGAGGTCTCCTCGGCCGCGGGCTGCGGCTCGGGCCGGGGCTCCGGCTCCACCGCGGGCTTCGCCTCGGCGCTCGCCTTGGCCTCGCTGGACCGCGGCGCCCCGCTGGGAGCCGACGCCCGACGCGTCGCCCGACGACGACCACGGCCGCCGCGCTGGGCTGCGGCCTCCGCCTCGGCGGCACTGCTGTAGAGCTCCTCGTCCGGTACGAACTCGGGCTCGGCGAGCGCGGCGGGCTCCGCCACCTCCGCGGCGACCTCCGCCTCGGTCTCCACCCGCTCGTCGGCAACGGTCGTGTCGTGGTCGTGCGTCTGCTCCGAGCCACCGCGGCCACGCTTCTTGGAACGCTTGCCGCCACCGCCACCGCCCACGGAGGACGGCTGCTCCATGTGCACGATCACACCGCGACCGTTGCAGTGGACGCAGGTCTCCGAGAAGGACTCCAACAGGCCCTGACCCACGCGCTTACGGGTCATCTGAACCAGGCCCAGCGAGGTGACTTCGGCAACCTGGTGCTTGGTCCGGTCCCGGCCCAGGCACTCCAGCAGTCGACGCATCACCAGATCGCGGTTGGATTCGAGCACCATGTCGATGAAGTCGACGACGACGATGCCGCCGAGGTCGCGCAGCCGCAGCTGACGGACGATCTCCTCGGCCGCCTCCAGGTTGTTCCTGGTGACGGTCTCCTCCAGGTTGCCGCCCTGGCCGGTGAACTTACCGGTGTTGACGTCGACCACGATCATGGCCTCGGTCTTGTCGATGACGAGCGAACCGCCGGACGGCAGCCAGACCTTGCGGTCCAGTGCCTTCATCAACTGCTCGTCGATCCGGTAGGTCGCGAAGACGTCGACCTCGCTGGTCCAGCGCTGAAGTCGGTCGACGAGGTCGGGCGCCACGTGCGAAACGTAGCCGTGGATGGTCTCCCACGCCTCGGAGCCGCTGACGATGACCTTCGAGAAGTCCTCGTTGAAGATGTCGCGCACCACACGGACGGTCATGTCCGGCTCGCCGTAGAGCAGTGCGGGCGCATGGGAACCGCCGCCGCCCTTCGCCTTCTTCTGGATGTCCTCCCACTGCGACTGGAGGCGCTCCACATCACGGCGCAACTCGTCCTCGCTGGCACCCTCGGCCGCGGTGCGCACGATGACGCCGGCGTCCTCGGGGACGATCTTCTTGAGGATGGTCTTCAACCGGGCGCGCTCGGTGTCGGGCAGCTTGCGGCTGATGCCGGTCATCGACCCTTCGGGGACGTACACCAGATAGCGGCCGGGCAGGGAGACCTGGCTGGTCAACCGGGCGCCCTTGTGGCCGATCGGGTCCTTCGTCACCTGGACGAGCACGGACTGGCCGGACTTGAGCGCGGCTTCGATGCGGCGCGGGCCGTTGGCCATGCCGAGCGACTCGAAGTTGACCTCGCCGGCGTACAGGACCGCGTTGCGGCCCTTGCCGATGTCGACGAACGCCGCCTCCATGGAGGGCAGTACGTTCTGCACCTTGCCCAGGTAGACGTTGCCGACGTACGAGGTGGCCTGCTCCTTGTTGACGTAGTGCTCGACGAGCACGTTGTCCTCAAGGACGCCGATCTGGGTGCGCTCGCCGCTCTGGCGGACGACCATCACCCGCTCCACGGCCTCTCGGCGGGCCAGGAACTCCGCCTCGGTGATGATCGGAACACGGCGGCGGCCCTGCTCGCGGCCTTCGCGGCGGCGCTGCTTCTTCGCCTCCAGACGCGTGGAGCCCTTGATGGACTGCACGGCGTCCTGGAAGTCGGACGCGTCATCGCCCTTGGCCCGGGAGGCCCTCGGCTCGCGCACCTTCACGACCGTGCGCTCAGGGTCGCCGGTGCCCTGCTCCTCGTCGGCCACGGGCTCACCGCTGCGGCGCCGACGACGGCGCCGACGACGGCTGCTGGAGGTGGTGGCGGAGGCACCGGAGTCCTCATCGGCGTCGGAGTCGTGGTGCTCGTCACCTTCGTCACCCTCGTCCGACGACTCGCCCTCCTCCTGGGCGGGCTCGTCGAACTGCTGCTCGTCGGCCTCGCCGTCGGCGTTCTCGCCCCGGCGGCGGCGACGGCCGCCACGGCGGCGGCGGCGTGAGGGACGGTCCCCGGAGTCGTCGTGCTCGTCGTGGTCGTCGCCGTCGGACGCGTCCACCGCTTCGGGCTCGTCGGTGCTCTGCGGCACCTCGTCGGCGGCGTGGCGCTCGTCGCGCTCGTCCTGCTCGGCGGGGGCGGCTGCGGGCTCACCCCGGCGACGACGCCGACGACGGCCGGTGGGCTCGGCGGGAGCGGGTGCGGGTGCGGCGGGTGCGGAAACCTCCGCCTCGGGGGTCTCCGTCAGCTCCTCGTCCTCGTCCTCGACGTCCAGAGCGGCTGCGGCAGCGGCGGCAGCGGCCGTCTCCGGGGTCTGGAACATCGGCTCGGTGAACACGGGGGCCTGGAAGACGGCCACTGCGGGACGGGCCGCGCGGCGGGCACGGGAGCCCTCCTCCGCGCTCTTCGCCGGCTGGGCGGTGAACTCGGGCGAGACGACACGACGGCGGGCCCGGCCACGGGGCGCGTTCTGCTCGGCCGGGGCCTGCTCCTGCGGCGCGGTCTGCGCCGCCGCGGGCTGGGCCTCAGCGGCGGTGGCGCTCTCCGCCACGGCAGCGGCGGGCGACTCGACGGGGGCGGTGGTCTCACGGGTGGCACGGCGGCGGGTACGCGGCGCAGGAGCCTCCACAACCGGCTCGACAGCAGCCGGAGCCTCGGCCTCAGCGGCAGGGGCCGCGGCCTCAGCAGCCACCGGCGCACCGGCAGGCGCAGAAGCACGACGACGCCGACGCGGCGCAGAAACCTCCACCACAGGCTCCTCGCTCACCGCAACAGCCTCCTCAACAGCAGGCTCGGCAACAACCGGCTCCGGAGTAGAAACCTGGCGGGTGGCACGGCGACGCTTGCGCGGAGCGGCACTCTCTTCGGCCTCTGCGGCGGGCTCGTCGACGGCCGCTTCCGGAGCGGACTCCTCAGCAGCGGGTTCGGCGGCGACCGGCTCGGGTGCAGAAACCTTCCGCGTGGCACGGCGGCGAGTACGCGGCGCAGGAGCCTCCTCAATCGGCTCAGCGGCCTCGGCCTCGGCATCGGCCTCCGCGGTAGGCGCCACAGCCTCAGCAGCCACCGGCGCACCGGCAGGCGCAGAAGCACGACGACGCCGACGCGGCGCAGCAACCTCCACCACAGGCTCCTCGCTCACCGCAACAGCCTCCTCAGCAGCAGGCTCGGCAACAACCGGCTCAGGAGTAGAAACCTTCCGCGTGGCACGGCGGCGAGTACGCGGCGCAGGAGCCTCCTCAATCGGCTCAACAACGGCCGGAGCCTCCACCGACACCGATGCGGCGTCGGTCTCGGCGACAGGTGCCGTGGCCTCTGCGGCACCGGGCGGCCCCGCGGGTCGGGACGCAGCCCGGCGCCGACGGCGCGGCGGCAGGGTGTCGCTCGGCGAGTTACGGTCTTCGGTGTTCCCGGCGGTGCCGGGCTCATTCGACTGGTGCATTGCGGGCGGTTCTCCCGTCACGCTCCCGGGCGCCGCGCCTCTTTCCGGTCCGGTCACGGTCCGCACATACGCGGTACCGCCGTCCGGGGCGCGTGCGCCGCACGGGAGCTGATGTCTGGCTCGCCGGTTCCGTACGCGATGTACGCACGGCCTGGCGAAAGTCTTCTGGGCTTCGCGCGGCCCGACCCAGGTGGCTCCCGAGTGCCAGGGCTGCGCTACGACGACTGCCTGGATGCGCGGCGGGACCGATGTGGCACGCGCGCCGTCGCGGGCCCCCTAGCCGAGCTGGGGGGAGGCCGTCCCGACGGCCGTGGGTGGAGCGGCCGGAACTGCCTCGCGGTCGAGCGCGAGCGGGTCGGTCACCGTGCCGGACTCCTCGTCGAAGAGCCCCTGCGCCAGCCTGGTCACCGCTGCGGGGACCGGCGGCGCCAGGTCGGCCACAGCGCGGAGACCGGACAGGACGTCGTCGGGTCGCACGGCAGGCGTTACGTGCCGAACAACCAGCCGCAGTATCGCACAGGGCCCGACCGCCGTCCTATCAGGCTGCGCATGAGCCGTGAGCTGGGCCACTGCGACCCGGGCGTCGAACGTCCGCATCCCGTTCTTCGTCCTGCGCTGGACCTCCACGGTCTGCGCCTGGAGGAAAGCGGCCACGGCCCGCTCCGCGTCGGCGACCTCGACCCCTTCGAGCCTCAGTTCCCACACCGAGGCGGTGAGGCGATCGGCGAGGCCAGAGGTGCGTGCCTCCACCGCGTCGGTGATGTCCAAGCCGGGCGGCAGGGACTCGTTGAGCAACTCACGCAGGGTGATCGGATCACGGTGCTGGGTGAGGGCGATCTCCAGGTACTCGGCCTCGCTGCCCGTGCCGGTGGGTGCGGCATTGGCATACGACACCTTGGGGTGCGGGGTGAAACCAGCCGAGTACGCCATCGGCACCTCGGCACGCCGAAGAGCCCGCTCGAAGGCGCGCTGGAAGTCGCGGTGACTGGTGAACCGGAGGCGGCCACGCTTGGTGTAGCGCAGTCTGATGCGCTGCACCGCAGGTGCGGGCGGCGGGCCTTCGGGCTGTCGCTTGCCCAGGGGTTCTTCTCCTCGCTGCGGGGCGGGCGCGGGTGGCGCGCCCGCCCTCGGGAATTCGGCTTCCCGTGGGGGCCTGCCCGGCTCACCCCTCCTGGCGGAGGGAGATCTCGGGGCCGGCCGCCGCGCCGGGGACAGTCGTCGTACTACCCAGAGTACGCTTCGCCGGCCCCACCGGTTCCCCACGTTCCGCTACCCGGGCCTTCGCCGAGGCTGCTCACCGGCTGTTGCGTCCCTCTCCGCGGACGGCTCCCCGCACCGATCGCAGGGCTGTACGGGCCGCTCCCCACGCCTCAGCGGCGGCGGTACGGGCGGGTCGCCAGAAGCTGTCGCGCAGCACGTGCCCGACCGGTGTGCAGATCGTCCGGTAGAACCAGCGCAGCGCACTGCCCAGCGCACGGGAGACGCGCCCGGCGACCTTCCAGGCGAAGCCGAGGGCCGGGGCGAGCACACGACGCCAGAGCAGGGCGAACGGCGGGGCGATCACATGCTTGACCAGCCAGACGAACGGCCGCACCACCAGGTGGACGAGACACCAGAGCAACCCCTCCCAGCAACTGCGCACCACCCAGCTGCTGCCCCGGCCGAGCGGTGTGAGGACCCAGGTGTAGATCCAGTGGAGCGGGACGATCAGTGCGTACCGCAGCAAGGGCGCGGAGAGCCGGCCGAGCCGGGTGAGGACCTCGCGGTAGATCCAGACGAGGGGTGCCGCGATGCCGTAGGTGGCCAGCGGCACCAGCAGATAGCGCCAGAGGCCGACCCACGGCCAGACGAAGAGCAGTTTGATCAGAACGCGCAGTACCCACACGAGTGCACGCCCCAGTGGCGCCATCACGTGCTCGCCGAACCACCGCAGTGCCGGCCGCAGGGGCTCCAACAGATGCCGTCGCACTCCCCTGCCCAGCGCCACCAGCAGGTCCAACAGAACCCGGAGCGGTACCACGACGACCAGCACCACGATCCGCACGGGCACGCGCACGGCGGCACCGAGACAGCCCCCCGTACCCGTGCCGTCGGAGGGGCGGCCCGGCGTACGGGATATGTCGCTCATGAGGGCTGGGGCATGTGTGAGGACTCCGAGGGCAGGACGGGCAGGGATCTCGCGAGGCACGGGAGGCCGCACCGCGGCGCGACCTCGTGCGGACGCTACTCGATCTACTGCTCCGTCCCGAGTCCCCGGCGGAACTCGGGACGCTCCGGTCCGTCGTGCCGGTCGGAGTCAGTACCTCAGCCGACCGGCATCACCGCTGCTCAGGTCGGGGTCTTCACCGACAGCGGCAGCAGCTTCTTGCCGGTGGGGCCGATCTGGATCTGCGTGTCCATCTGAGGACAGACCCCACAGTCGAAGCACGGCGTCCAGCGGCAGTCCTCGACCTCGGTCTCGTCCAGCGCGTCCTGCCAGTCCTCCCAGAGCCAGTCCTTGTCGAGACCGGAGTCCAGGTGGTCCCACGGCAGGACCTCCTCGTAGGTGCGCTCCCGCGTCGTGTACCAGTCGACGTCCACCCCGAACTCGGGCAGGGCCTTGTCGGCGCACGCCATCCAGCGGTCGTACGAGAAGTGTTCGCGCCAGCCGTCGAACCGGCCGCCGTCCTCGTAGACGGCCCGGATGACCGATCCGATCCTGCGGTCGCCGCGGGAGAGGAGTCCCTCCACGATGCCGGGCTTGCCGTCGTGGTAGCGGAAGCCGATGGAGCGGCCGTACTTCTTGTCGCCGCGGATCTTGTCGCGCAGCTTCTCCAGTCGGGCGTCCGTCTCCTCGGCGCTCAACTGCGGGGCCCACTGGAAGGGGGTGTGGGGCTTGGGGACGAAACCGCCGATGGAGACCGTGCAGCGGATGTCGTTGGAGCCGGAGACCTCGCGTCCCTTGGCGATGACGTTGACCGCCATGTCGCCGATCTGGAGGACGTCTTCGTCGGTCTCGGTGGGCAGACCGCACATGAAGTACAGCTTCACCTGCCGCCAGCCGTTGCCGTAGGCGGTGGCGACGGTGCGGATGAGGTCCTCTTCGGAGACCATCTTGTTGATGACCTTGCGGAGCCGCTCGGAACCGCCCTCGGGGGCGAAGGTGAGTCCGGAGCGCCGTCCGTTGCGGGTCAGTTCGTTGGCGAGGTCGACGTTGAAGGCATCGACGCGGGTCGAGGGGAGGGACAGGCCGATCTTGTCCTCCGTGTACCGGTCGGCGAGGCCCTTGGCGATGTCGCCGATCTCGGAGTGGTCGGCGCTGGAGAGCGAGAGCAGACCCACCTCTTCGAACCCGGTCGCCTTGAGTCCCTTCTCCACCATGTCGCCGATGCCGGTGATGCTTCGCTCCCGTACGGGACGCGTGATCATGCCGGCCTGGCAGAAGCGGCAGCCGCGGGTGCAGCCGCGGAAGATCTCGACGGACATCCGCTCGTGGACGGTCTCCGCGAGCGGGACCAACGGCTGCTTGGGGTAGGGCCATTCGTCGAGGTCCATGACGGTGTGCTTGGACACGCGCCAGGGCACGCCCGACTTGTTGGGGACCACGCGCCCGATGCGGCCGTCGGGGAGGTACTCCACGTCGTAGAAGGCGGGCACGTAGACGCCGCCGGTCCTGGCCAGCCGGAAGAGGACCTCCTCACGACCTCCCGGACGGCCCTCGGCCTTCCAGGCGCGGACGATCTCGGTCATGTCGAGGACGGCCTGCTCGCCATCCCCGATGACCGCGCAGTCGATGAAGTCCGCGATCGGCTCGGGGTTGAAGGCGGCGTGGCCCCCGGCGAGCACGATCGGGTCGTCGAGTCCGCGGTCCTTCGCCTCAAGGGGGATCCCGGCAAGATCGAGGGCGGTGAGCATGTTGGTGTAGCCGAGTTCGGTGGAGAAGCTGAGCCCGAAGACGTCGAACGCCTTGACCGGACGGTGGCTGTCCACGGTGAACTGCGGTACGCCGTGCTCCCGCATCAACGCTTCCAGGTCGGGCCAGACGCTGTAGGTGCGCTCCGCCAGTACGCCCTCGCGCTCGTTCAACACCTCATAGAGGATCATGACGCCCTGGTTGGGCAATCCGACCTCGTAGGCGTCGGGGTACATCAGAGCCCATGTGACGTCACAGCTCTCCCACTCCTTGACGGTGGAGTTGAGCTCACCGCCGACGTACTGGATGGGCTTCTGCACATGCGGGAGTAGAGCTTCGAGCTGGGGAAACACCGACGCAGCAGACTCAGCAGCAGACATCTCTGGACTTTCGTGGGCTGGCAGGGGGCGACTCTCTAGCGTAACGGGTTGCCGAGGGCCGCCCGCACGGTTCGATCGGGCCGCGGACCGGGGCCCACCGGTGTGCCGGGGGCCTGATCGCAGCTGATGCAGAGGTCGACGGCAGGTCCGGAGGTCACCCGTCCAGGACCCCGCCCAGCTGGTCCGGGGATGCCTTCGCCCACACCTGGGGCAATTCCCGCTCCAACTCGGCCGCGGCCCACTCCTCACGCCCGTACAGCAGGCCCCAGGCGAACGCCGACTCCCCGGCCGCATGGGCCTGGATCGCCAGGTTCCGCAGGGCCTCACGGGCCACCACGCTGTCCTGGTGGTCCCCGAGCACGGTTTGGACGGCCTTCATCCTCTTGGCGAACCGTTTGGCCGGCTTGCCGAGCGCCGACTTCGCGGCCTCTCCCGCGTACCGGGCGCGCTTGGCCGCCTTGCGGGCCTCGTGGAGGGCGAGGTCACGTTCGTGGCCCGCGGGCAGTTCCAGGGCGTGGGCGATCCGCTCGGACAGCCGCTCGTAGTCCTTGGCGAGGGCCTTGGGCAGTGCCTGCTCGGGCGGCTTGGCCGCGGCCCCCAGCAGGGGCGGTTCGGCCAGCAGGGCATCCAGCGTCGCCAGCAGGGCGAGGTAGCGCTTGCTGTCGAGTGCCGTGAGCGCCTTGCGGCGCGAGCCGGCGCCGTGGGCCGCTGTGTAGATGCGCAGCCGGCCGCGGACCGGTCCCAGCAGCAGGGTCCGTGGGATCTCCCCGATGCCCGCCCGGAGCCGTTCGGTGAGGACCTCCTGGTCACGGGCGACACCCAGCTCGGCCGCCAGCCACTTCAGCTCCTCGCCGATGGGGTCGGTCACCGCCCGGTCCAAGACCTTGCGGAAGGAACGGAAGGCGCTGCGCAGCCGTCGGGTGGCGACCCTCATCTGATGGACGGCGTCGGGTAGGTCACGCCGTACGCCGGGGTCGTACGCCAGCAGGGCGACGACCTGTTCCCGCAGGTAGACGAGGATGTGATCGCCCGCGGTCTGCGGCTCGGCCGGGTGCGCGGCACTCGTACCGGGTGCGCCGAGGCCGGTCTCGGCGAGGGCGCGGGCGAGTTTGGAGGGGGAATCGGCCGCCTGGATCCCGGCCTTGGTGAGCTTCTGTTCGACGGCGTCCAGGATCGCCGGGTCGGCGTCGTCGGCGAGCTCGACCTCGATCTCGTCCCACGAAGCGGTTCGGCCGGCCCCGTCGTCGAGACGTTCCGCGCGGACGGCGTCCCGGCTCAGCTCGGCCAGGGGATTGCCGTCCACGTCGGTCAGCACGCGGATCTGCCGGGTCGAGAGCAGTCGTACGACGGGGACGAGTTCGGCGCCGCGGACGCGGGCCCGCACGAGGGCGGCGAGGTTCCGCGGCAGCTGGTCGGAGAGGGGGGCGCCGATCTCGTCGCGGACACCGGGGGCGACGGGCAGTTTGAGGTGCCAGCCGGCGTCGTTTCCGCCGGTCCTGCGCCGCAGGGTGATGGAGGCCGCGGCGAGTCTCAGATCGGCCGTGTCGTAGTAGACCGCGTCGAGTTCGGCGGTGCCGTGGTCGACGACGGCCGAGACTCCGACCACTTTGGTGAGTTTGGGCAGCTTGGTCTCGGGGGTGGCTTCGTACTTCCGCTCGATCTCGCGCTTCGTGTCCGCCATAAAGTGAATCTAGTTCGCCGACGCCCGGTGCGGCAGTCCCACACCGGGCTTTGTTGGCTCAGGCAGTTATCGGCCGCTGGACCCGGATGGATTGCAGCAGTCCGATCGCGACCCACACGGCGAACATCGACGAGCCGCCGTAGGAGACGAACGGCAGCGGCAGTCCGGCCACCGGCATGATGCCGAGGGTCATGCCGATGTTCTCGAAGGACTGGAAGGCGAACCAGGCGATGATGCCGGCCGCGACGACCGTCCCGTACAGCTCGGTGGTTTCGCGGGCGATCCGGCAGGCCCGCCAGAGGACCACGCCGAGCAGGACCAGGATCAGACCGGCGCCGAGGAAGCCCAGTTCCTCACCGGCGACGGTGAAGACGAAGTCGGTCTGCTGCTCCGGCACGAACTGGCCGGTGGTCTGGGAGCCCTTGAAGAGTCCGGTGCCCATCAGCCCGCCGGAGCCGATGGCGATCCTGGCCTGGTTGGTGTTGTAGCCGACGCCCGCGGGGTCGAGTTCCGGGTTGGCGAAGGCGGCGAAGCGGTTGATCTGGTACTCGTCCAGCAGGCCGAGTGCGGCGACCAGGAACGCCCCCGCCGCCGCGCTGCCGATCAGTCCGAGGATCCAGCGGTTGGACGCTCCGGAGGCCAGGAGCACCCCGAGCACGATGACGGCCATGACCATGACGGACCCGAGGTCCGGCATCAGCATGATGATCGCCATCGGCAGGGCGGCGAGGCCCAGTGACTTGGCGACCGTGCGGTGGTCGGGGTGGAGTTGATCGCCGGCGTCCACCCGGGCGGCCAGCAGCATCGCCATCCCGACGATAATGGTGATCTTGGTGAATTCGGAGGGCTGGATGGTGAAGCCGCCGCCGATGACGATCCATGCGTGGGCGCCGTTGATGGTCGCGCCCAGGGGGGTCAGGACCAGCAGGATCATCAGCACCGAGAGCCCGTAGAGCACCGGGGCGGCACCGCGCAGGGTGCGGTGCCCCAGCCAGATGGTGCCGATCATCAGCGTGAAGCCGATACCGGTGTTCAGCAGGTGGCGGAAGAGGAAGTAGTACGGATCGCCCTGGTTGAGTTCGGTACGGCCGCGGGTGGCCGACCAGACCAGCAGTGCGCCGATGCCGGAGAGGGCCAGCGCGGAGAGCAGCAGCGGCCAGTCGAGGCGGCGCACGACGGAGTCGCGGGCGGACATCTGGGACCAGAGTCCGCCGCGCTGGGGTCCGTATCCGGAGACGGAGAAGCCATGGGAGCCGGCCATGTCTCAGTCCCTCCGCGCGGGCGAGCCCGCGAGCAGTTGGCCGCCGTCCCGGGGGACGTCACCGGACGGGAGTCCGCCCGCGACGACCTGCTGGTTCGGGTCGACCGGCTTGCGCGGCTTGTACGGCTTGATCGACGGGGCGTCGATGGTGCCGTCGGCCTGGATCTTGGGCAGGGACGTGAGCGGCTTGGGCATCAGGGCGCGCTTGAGGTCCTGTTCGCCCTTCTCGTCGAGTCCGTACATCGCCTCGTATATCTTCCGCACGGCGGGCCCGGACGCTCCCGAGCCCGTACCGCCCTGGGAGATCGTCATCACGATCGTGTAGTCGTCGGTGTACGAGGCGAACCAGGAGGTCGTCTGCTTGCCGTAGACCTCGGCGGTGCCGGTCTTGGCGTGCATCGGGATCTTGTCCTGCGGCCAGCCGCCGAACCGCCAGGCGGCGGAACCGACGGTGACGACTCCCGCGAGGGCATCGTTTATCTGCCGGTTGGTCTTCTTGTCCATGGGGAGCTTGCCGTGCGTCTGCGGCTTGATCTCCTGGATGGACTTGCCGTCGGCGCTGATGATGGCCTTGCCGACGGTGGGGTTGTAGAGCTTGCCGCCGTTGGAGATCGCGGCGTAGATCGTGGCCATCTGGATCGGGGTGACGAGGATGTCGCCCTGGCCGATGGAGTAGTTGACGGAGTCACCGGCACGCATCCGGTTGCCTTCGAGGCAGTTCTCGTACGCGATGCGCTCCAACTCGGAGCCGTCCCGCTTGCCGCTCTTGCACCAGCCGGACTTGTTGGCCTCCCAGAAGTCCTGCTTCCACTGGCGGTCGGGGATCCGGCCGGCGACCTCGTTGGGGAGGTCGACACCGGTCTCCTTGCCGAGGCCGAACTGGTGGGCCGTCTTGTAGAACCAGTCCTTGGGCTTCTTCTTCGGCGTGATGCCGCCGTCCTTGAGCCATTCGCGGTGCGCGAGGCCGTAGTAGACGGTGTCGCAGGAGACCTCCAGGGCCCGCCCCAGGTTGATGGAGCCGTACCCCTTGGACTCGAAGTTCTTGAACTCCCGGCCGCCGAAGGACAGGGAGGAGGGGCAGGGGTAGGTGCCGTTGAAGGAGTATCCGGCGTTGACGGCCGCGGTCGAGGAGATGACCTTGAAGATGGAGCCGGGGGCCGCCTGCCCCTGGATCGCCCGGTTCAGCAGCGGGTAGTTGGAGTCCTTGCTGGTGAGCTTGGCGTAGTCCTTGGCGGAGATGCCGCCCACCCAGGCGTTGGGGTCGTAGGTGGGCTGGGAGGCCATCGAGATGATGCGGCCCGTCTTGTTCTCCATCACCACGACCGCACCGGCGTCGGCCTTGTAGTTCTTGCCGGTGTTGTTCTTGTCGATCTCCTTGCGGGCGGCCTTCATGGCCTCGTTGAGTTCGTACTCGGCGACGGCCTGCACCCGGGCGTCGATGGAGGTGACGAGGTTGGCGCCGGGCTGGGCCTCGTCGCGGTCGGCCTCGCCGATGACCCGACCGAGGTTGTCGACCTCGTAGCGGGTGATCCCGGCCTTGCCGCGCAGCGCCTTGTCGTAGGTGCGTTCGAGGCCGGAGCGTCCGACCTGGTCGGAGCGGAGGAACGGGGAGTCGGTGTCCTTGGCCTTCTGGATCTCGTCGTCGGTGACCGGCGAGAGGTAGCCCAGCACCTGGGCGGTGTTGGACTTGCCGGGGGCGGTGTACCGGCGTACGGCGGTGGGCTCGGCGGTGATGCCGGGGAAGTCCTCCGCACGCTCACGGATCTGAAGGGCCTGCTGGGTGGTCGCCTCGTCGGTGACGGGGATCGGCTGGTAGGGCGAGCCGTTCCAGCAGGGCTGGGGGGTCTTGGCGTCGCAGAGCCGGACCTTGTCCTGGACTTCCTTGGCCTGCATGCCGAGGACGCCCGCGAGTCGGGCGAGGACGGCCTTGCCGTCGTCCTCTATCTTCATCAGCTCGGTGCGAGACGCGGAGACGACCAGACGGGTCTCGTTGTCGGCGAGCGGCACTCCGTGGGCGTCGAGGATGGCCCCGCGGACGGCCGGTTGGACGACGCGCTGGACGCCGTTGTTCTTCGCCTCGTCCGTGTACTCCTGGCCGTTGCGGATCTGGAGGTACCAGAGCCGCCCGCCGAGGGTGAACAGCAGGGAGAAGACCAGTACCTGGATGACGACGAGACGGATCTGGACCCGGGGGGTCCGCCCGGTTTCCGGGATGTTGCTCATGATGCGAGTGCCCCCTTCTGGATCACAGTCGCTTGACGCCCTTGATGCGGCCCGCTCGGGCGGCTCTGGTGCGCGCGGTCTTCATCCGCAGCCCGCCGCGCTGACTGCCGATGCGCAGTCCGGTGCCCGAGGAGAGCCAGCCGGAGGCGACGTCGCCGCCGCTCTGGCTCTCGGCGAGCGGATCGTTCTCGGTGCGCCGGGCCAGGGCCATGATGAGCGGCACCGTGAAGGGCGCGAGGAGCAGGTCGTAGATCGCGGCGGTGAACAGCAGGCTGCCGAGGCCCACGTGGCGGGCCGCGGTGTCGCCGACGAGGGCGCCGACGCCCGCGTACAGCAGGGTGGAGCCGATGGCCGCCCCCACCACGACGAGCATGGGTGCGGTCGCGGACTTCAACTTGCCGTGCTCGGGACGGGCGAGCCCCGCGAGATAGCCGATCACGCACAGGACCAGGGCGTACCGCCCGGCTGCGTGGTCGGCGGGCGGGGCGAGGTCGGCGAGGAGGCCGGCGCCGAAGCCGATGAAGGCGCCCGCGGTGTGCCCGTACACCAGGGCGAGCCCGAGGACAACGAGCAGCAGCAGATCGGGGACGGCGCCCGGCAGTTGCAGCCGGGCGAGGACGGAGACCTGGATGACGAGCGCGACCACGACGAGGGTCGTCGAAAGAAGCATCCGGTTGAGACGCATGACGGATCAGCTCCTACTGCTGGTCGTTCTGGCCGTCGCCCTGGGCTTGGCCGTCCGTGCGGCCGGTGCCCTGCGTCTGCCCGTTGTTCACGCCGTTCTGGTCGTTCTGGGCGGTGTTCTGATCGCCCTGATTGCTGTTCTGGTCGTTCTGGGGAGTGTTCTGGTCGTTCTGGAGTTCGTCGGTCCGGCCGTTCTGCGTCTCGGTCTGATCGTTGCCCTGGGCGTCGTTCTGACCGGGCGTGACCGTGACGGTGACCGTGGGCGTGGGCTTCGGCGCCGCGGGCTTGGCCGGCAGCACGGTGTCACGCGGGTCTGTACGGGGCGCTTCCACCACCACGCCGACGATGTCGAGCTTGCTGAACCCGACGTACGGATTCACATAGATGGTCCGGGTGAGGTCCCCGCCCGAGGGGTCGACCCGGACGACCTCACCGATCGGCACACCGGGCACGAACGGCTTGGACGCCTGGGAGCCGAAGGTGACCAGACGGTCGCCCTTCTTCACCTTCGCCTTGCCGTTGAGCAACTGCACGGCGAGCGGGCGGTCGCCCTGTCCGGTGGCGAAACCGAGTTCGTCCGTCTTCTCCATGCGGGTACCGACGGTGAAGTCGGGGTCATTGGCGAGCAGTACGGTCGCCGTGTGCGGGCCGACCGTGGTGACACGGCCGACGAGACCGTCACCGTTGAGCACGGTCATGTCGCGCTGGATGCCCTCGCGCGAACCGATGTCGATGGTGACCGTCCAGGAGAAGCCCTGGGCCGCTCCTATGGCGATGACCTCCGCGCCCTTGATGCCGTACTGACCGGCACCGGCCTTCTTCAGCATCTTGTCCAGCTCGCGGGCCCGACTGCGATTGCGGTCATCGCTGCCGAGGCGCGCCTTCAGTTCGGCGTTCTCGCGCTCCAGGGCGCTGATGCGGTCGTGCCGCCGCCCCGAGTCGCGTACGGCCCCGATGGCGTTGCCGACCGGGTCGACCGCTGCCGCGACCCCGTTCTCCACCGGTCCGAAGACGGTGGCGGCGGCCTGCCGGGCGCCGTCGACCGGTGAGTCCTCGCCCCCGCGGATGTCCACCGTGATCAAAGCGAACGCGATGGCGATCAGCAGCACCAGGAGCAGCCGGCTCTCTCGTGTGTCCCTCACGTGCGGCGGCCGTGCCTTCCTCGTAGGAATGTGAGTGTCTGTATATCAACGATCAGCTGTACGGGACGGCAGGCACCCATACAGGCGGTCCCCCGGGGTCCGTCCGGACCCCAGGGGAAGATCGTGCCCCCCACGTAGACGTCTATCGACGCGGCTGCGCGTCCAACACCTGCTGGAGCGCCTCGAACTCCTCCACGCACTTGCCGGAGCCGAGCGCCACCGAGTCCAGCGGGTCTTCCGCGATGTGGATGGGCATGCCGGTCTCGCGACGCAGACGCTCGTCGAGACCGCGCAGCAGCGCACCGCCGCCCGTGAGGACGATGCCGCGGTCCATCACGTCGCCCGACAACTCGGGCGGGCACTTGTCGAGTGTCGTCTTGACCGCGTCGACGATCGCATTGACGGGCTCTTCGATCGCCTTGCGGACCTCGGTGGCCGAGATGACCACGGTCTTCGGCAGACCGGAAACGAGATCGCGACCGCGAATCTCGGTGTGCTCGTCCTGGTCGAGGTCATAGGCCGAACCAATAGTGATCTTGATGTTTTCGGCGGTCCGCTCGCCGAGGAGAAGCGAATACTCCTTCTTGATGTGCTGGATGATCGCATTGTCCAGCTCATCGCCGGCCACGCGGATGGACTGCGCGGTGACGATGCCGCCGAGCGAGATCACCGCCACTTCGGTGGTGCCGCCGCCGATGTCGACGACCATGTTGCCGGTGGCTTCATGGACCGGGAGTCCCGAGCCGATGGCCGCGGCCATGGGCTCCTCGATGATGTGCACCTGACGGGCGCCCGCCTGCGTCGACGCCTCGATGACCGCGCGGCGCTCGACACCCGTGATGCCGGACGGCACACAGACGACGACGCGCGGACGGGCGAGGTAGCGACGCTTGTGGATCTTCAGGATGAAGTAGCGGAGCATCCGCTCGGTGATCTCGAAGTCGGCGATGACGCCGTCCTTCAACGGCCGGACGGCAACGATGTTGCCCGGTGTCCGACCGATCATCTTCTTCGCCTCGGCGCCGACCGCGAGGATGCCGCCCGTGTTGGTGTTGATGGCGACGACGGACGGCTCGTTGAGGACGATCCCCCGGCCCCTGACGTACACCAGCGTGTTGGCGGTCCCGAGGTCGACAGCCATGTCACGGCCGATGAACGACATGTTGTTCCCCATGAGGATGCGTCTGGCCTTCCCAAATCGAAGCGTTGACTGCTTTTCAGGATGGCGAGGTGGGTGCTGTGGCGTGAGGCTCCATCGTAATGCCGCCTCCACGGACACGGCGCGGTGGTCCACCTCTATATAGGTGACGAGGTGTCGCAGCGATCCGTTCCCGCATTGCGTTCGCATATACCGAAGGGCGACCGAATTCCTTCGGTCGCCCCAGGTCATGAGCGCTGTATGGCTGACGACAAGTCAGGAAAGCCCCGGAAAGAAAATCTTCAGTTCCCGAATGGCGGACTCCTCGGAGTCCGACGCGTGGATCAGGTTCTCACGGACGATAGTGCCAAAGTCACCACGGATGGAACCGGGCGGCGCCGCAATGGGGTCCGTGGGCCCGGCGAGTTGCCGCACACCCTCGATAACCCGCTCACCCTCGACCACCAGAGCGACCACGGGGCCGGACGCCATGAATTCGACCAGAGGCTCATAGAACGGACGCCCGACGTGCTCGGCGTAGTGCTGCTCCAGAATCTCCCGGTCCAGCGTGCGCAACTCCAACGCCGCGATCGTCCAGCCGGCTTTGGCCTCGATGCGACCGACGATCTCGCCGACCAGTTTCCGACTGACCGCGTCCGGCTTGAGCAGGACGAGAGTGCGCTGGGTCATGGTGTGGGGCTCCTTGCAGGCATACAAATGCGGTGGTGTGAGGTTACAGGGGGCCACCGGAGTGATGGCACCCGGACCTGATTACCGATCAGGCAGAGATTACGACGGCCCACTCGCACCCACCCGGGGTACGAGCGGGACCCAGCACGCTACGACGCCTCCGGCTGCCCCTGCTGCGCTGCCCAGCGCGCCTTCACGTCATCGATCTTCCGCCCGTAGTGAACCGACGCCCACCACAGGCCCGCGAAGCACGCGCCCAGGAAGAACATCAGCGGAACGACGAAACCGCTGACGATCAGACCCACCTGGAGCGCCCAGCCCAACTGCACCCCGATCGGGCGACCGAGCATTCCGCAGAGCAACACGGACAGGGCCATGGCCACACCACAGACCGTCCACACCGTGGCCATGGACAGATCCGGATCCTTCATCGCCACCAGACCCGCGAACCCCAGCAGAAAGAATTCACCGATCAGGGTGGACGCGCAGAGCATACGCATCAGATGTCTAGCCCTTCCCCAACAACAGCCGGGCCTCGCCGACCGTGATCACCGACCCGGTCACCAGCACCCCGGCGCCCGCGTACTCCGCCTCTTCCTCCGCGAGGGTCACGGCCGCCTCCAGTGCCTCGTCCAGCCGCGGCTCGACCACGACCCGCTCGTCCCCGAAGACCTCCACCGCGACCGCGGCCAAGGCATCCGCGTCCATCGCACGATGACTGGAGTTCTGGGTGACGACGACCTCAGCGAACACTGGCTCGAACGCCTCCAGGAAACCCCGTACGTCCTTGTCAGCGCTCGCACCCACCACACCGATCAGCCGGGAGAACCCGAACGCCTCGGTGATCGCCTCCGCGGTCGCCCGTGCACCGGCCGGATTGTGGGCCGCGTCGAGCACCACCGTGGGGCTGCGCCGCACGATCTCCAGCCGGCCGGGTGACGACACGGCCGCGAACGCCTTGCGGACCACGTCCACGTCCAGCGTCCGGGCGTGCTGCGAACCGATACCGAAGAACGCCTCCACCGCGGCGAGCGCCACCGCCGCATTGTGCGCCTGGTGCGCCCCGTACAGCGGGAGGAAGACATCCGGGTACTCCCCGCCGAGACCGCGCAGGGTCAGCAGCTGACCGCCGACCGCCATCTCACGGGCCGCGACACCGAACTCCATGCCCTCCCGGGCGACCGTGGCATCGACCTCCACGGCCTTCTTCAGCATCACCTGGGCCGCATCGACCGGCTGCTGCGACAGGATCACCGTGGCGCCCTGCTTGATGACCCCGGACTTCTCCGCGGCGATCTCGGCGTGCGTACCACCGAGTCGATCCGTGTGGTCCAGGTCGATCGGGGTGACCACGGCCACGGAGGCGTCGATCACGTTCGTGGCGTCCCACTCACCGCCCATGCCGACCTCGACGACCGCAACGTCCACGGGCGCGTCGGCGAAGGCGGCGTACGCCATGCCCGTCAGCACCTCGAAGAAGGAGAGCCGGAAGTCCTGGGAGCTGTCGACCATCTCCACATAGGGCTTGATGTCCTCGTACGTGGAGATGAAGCGCTCCGCCTCGATGGGGGCGCCGTCCAGGCTGATCCGCTCGGTGATCGACTGCACGTGGGGCGAGGTGTAGCGACCCGTGCGCAGCTCGAACGCGGAGAACAGACTTTCGATCATCCGGGCCGTCGACGTCTTGCCGTTGGTGCCCGTGATGTGAACGGACGGGTACGCCCGCTGGGGCTCCCCCAGCACGTCCA
This sequence comes from Streptomyces sp. NPDC005963, assembly GCF_040638655.1. Taxonomy (NCBI): domain Bacteria; kingdom Bacillati; phylum Actinomycetota; class Actinomycetes; order Kitasatosporales; family Streptomycetaceae; genus Streptomyces; species Streptomyces sp. NPDC005963. The sequence goes on from NZ_JBEXVD010000003.1 coordinate 301,117, forward strand.
TCAGCGCCGCGATCCGAGTGACGGAAGGCTCAAGCTTGGTCTCGCCCCAACGGGTGGCGAGATCCGCCTCCACCGCGCGGAGCGCCTTGTCCACCTCCGGGTCGGCGGGTCGAGAAGGCACCGCATCGGCCTGCGGGAACCCGGCCTGGGTACGCAGCGTGCGGCTCCCGGCCTCGATCACCGCCAGGTCAGGGTCACGGTCGGTCTCCGCCTCGACGATCTCGTCGAACGGGTCGGGCTCGCCTGCCTCGGCGTCATGCGGGTGCTCGCTCACGGGTCCAGTCTAAAGTCCGGGGGTACTCCGACACCCCCGGGTCGCACCAGAAGCACCTCCTTGGCGCTACGGACCCGGCCGCCCCACGGGGAGCAGGGCCACCACCTCGTACGCACCGCCCTGGGGCGCCGCGGTCAACGTCCCGCCCATGCTGCGGACCCGCTCGCGCATGGAGAAGGTACCGGTCCCGCTGGACACGGGCGCCCGCGGCGGAGCCGACTTCGGCAGCGCGTTGCGGGCCGTGACCCGGAGCCGGCTGCCCTCCAGGGCCATGGTCACCGTCACCCGTTCACCGGGGGCGTGCTTCGCGGCGTTCGTCAGACACTCCTGGACCACGCGGTAGACGGCCGACTGGCGCAGCGGTGAGATGCGGCGCGCCTGCTCCCCGATGTGCAGGGAGACCGGACTGCCCATCCGCTCGCTCTCCCGGGCCAGCTCCGGGAGCCCCTCCAGACCGGGGGTGGCCGTGCGTTCGTCCGCACGGTGGACAATGGTGTCGTTGAGCATCAGATGCGCCCGTCGCGCGGTGTCCGCGAGTTCCTCGAAGTCCTTCTGCCAGTCGGTGCCGCGGGACCGCGCCGACAGCACTTCGGCCCGCACGGCCAGGACCGTCAGCTCCCGCCCCACCAGATCGTGTACGTCGCGGGCGACCGAGGTCCGCTCGTCCTGTACGGCCTGGAGCGCGGCCGTCTCCGCCCGCTGGGCCTCCAGCGCCCGCACCAGGTCCGCCCGGTACGCCGCTATCCCGACACCGCACGCCAGCACCCCGATCGGGACCACCAGCCCGAGGAAACCGGAGAGGCTCGCGGGGTGCTCGGGCCAGCCCGGCAGGGTGAAGAGGGCGTACGCGACGACGATGTAGCCGCAGGTGGCGAGAGCCCCCGTCCATCTGCCCCGGAACCGGCCCAGCGAGTACAGCGCGAACTGGATGAGGGTGAGCTCGTGCAACCACCCGAGCAGCACCAGGGCCACCAGGTACGGCACCCAGGGCAACCGCCGCCGCAACACCAGGGTCGCGGCGCCCACCGCGAGCACCAGGGTGGCCGTCAGCCCGGTGAGGGCATTGTCGGCACGGGCGAGCCCGGGGACGTCGAGCACCATCAGGGAGAACGCGCTGAGCGCGGTGATGCAGTCGAGCGCACGAGGAGAAGTCGCCCAACGATGGGCACACCCACGCCCGACGGCGATGACGCGCCGCAGAACGTAGGAGACGGGCACAAAGGGCATGGGGGCATCATCCCGCGGAGGGGGCGGCCCTGGGGGGCTTGGGTGGGGCCGGGGGGCGTTCTTTGGGCTCAGCCTTGGGGGCTGGGGGGTCTGTCCTCAAGCGCCGGACGGGCTGAGCTTGCCGGGGCTGGGCCCTTGCCAGGGCCTCGGGTGCGTGTGGTCCGGGCTTGTTCCGGGCGGGGCTTGTTCGTTGAGCCCAGCCTTGGGGGGCTGGGGTTCCGTCCTCAAGCGCCGGACGGGCTGGGTTTGCTCGGGTTTTGGGGTGCTGGGGCTTTGGGGGGGGTCCGGGTGCGGGTTGGGGTGGGGTGCGGGTGGTGGGGGTGCTTTCGGGCGTGACTCCTCACCGTCGGCGGCCCGAAGCTGGTCCGTAGGTGTCAGCTCTGGATGCCGCCGACGCTTCCGGGGACACCCCCTGCGCGCCCCCAGAACACCAGCCAAGGGGTCCGGGGTCCCCGGCCCGATCCACGAGCGCGGGTTCGGAAGAGAGACAGGGGCTCGCGCCCCAGAACACCAACCAGGTTCAGGGGCACTGAGCTCCATCCATGGGCAGGGGTTCGGAGACAGAGGTGCCCCAGAACACCCCCCACCAGGGCAAGGCTGCCCCGGCCCGATGCAGAAGTCGCGGTTCGGATGAGGGGCTGTGCGCTCCTCGAAACCATGCCGGGTGGGGGCAGAACGTGCTGGCGTGCAGTATCGGGATAGCAACAGGCCCGTCCACCACCGACCGGCACTCTTCCACCCGGCTCGCGTCCTTATGGAACCGCCTTTGTCTGATCGTGAGCGAGAACTCTCTGAGGCCGGGTGGCGAGTGTCTCCTATGCTCCTGGCCGTGGACGGATACCAGGACCTGACGGCATTGATCGAATCGGCCTGGAGAGAGCTGCACACCTCCGATGTGGGCCGCCGGGATCTCTGCCTCGATGTCGTCAGCGACGTTCTGGAGACAGGTCGTCTGACGCCGGCCGACGCTGAGCAGGCCGTCGAGCGCCTCGTCATGGTCGCGCTGTCTGATGAGAGCTTCCCAGTGCGGGAGTCCGCGCTACACGCAGCCTGCACCGCCTCCACGCACTACGAACTTCCCTACCGGGTGGTGGAACCGCTCGGCGTCAGTGTGGATGTCTTCGAACCCTTGCTCCTGGACTACGTCCTGGCCATCCTCGGTGCGACCCACGACCATGAAGCGCTGCTGGTTGCTGAGCGGTTCCTCCAGCACCCCCACCCCGAGGTGCGCAGGGCTGCGGCAGAGGCAGTGACCGAATGCGTTGGATCCGGGAGTCCGCCCAGGAAAAGGCGATCCAGCAGCTCCGGGACCTAGGTGGCTCAGTCACAAGGCGACATTGGGCCTCGAAGGCTCCTGGCCAGCATTTCCGGCACCCTTCGCCCCCGTCCACCTGTGGATCAGTCGGGGGTTCCGGATGCCGTGGTTGGTGTTCTGGGGAGCGAGCCCCCATCTCTCCCATACCCCTTGCTCGTGGATCGGGCCGGGGACCCCGGAGCCTGTCGGCTGGTGTTCTGGGGGCGCGCAGGGGGTGTCCCCGGAAGCGTTGGCGGCATCCAGAGCTGACACCTACGGACCAGCTTCGGGCCGCCGACGGTGAGGAGTCACGCCCGAAAGCACCCCCACCACCCGCACCCCACCCCCAACCCGCACCCGGACCCCCAAAACCCCCACACCCCCAAACCCGAGCACCCCCAGCCCGTCCGGCGCTTGAGGACGGAACCCCCAGCCCCCAAGGCTGGGCTCAACGGACGAGCTCCCCCGGAGACACCCAAGCCCCCCAGGGGCCGCTCCCCCCGGAGCGGATCAGGCTGCCGGAAGGTTCGCGAGCTGAGTCGTGATGCGGGTGATCTCTTCCTCCGCCTTGGTCAGCCGGACCCGGATCTTCTCCACGACGTTGTCGGGCGCCTTCGCCAGGAACGCCTCGTTCCCCAGCTTTCCTTCTGCCTGCTGCTTCTCCTTCTCCGCCGCCGCCAGGTCCTTCGCCAGGCGCTTGCGCTCAGCAGCGACGTCGATCGTTCCCGACAGGTCGAGTGCGACCGTCGCCCCCGCCACCGGCAGGGTCGCGGTGGCGTTGAAGTCGTCGCCCTCCGGCTGGAGCCTGAGCAGTTGACGGATCGCCGCCTCGTGCGGTGCGAGCGCCGTGGTGCCGAGGTCCAGGCGGGCGGGGACCCGCTGCCCAGGCTGGAGGCCCTGGTCGTTGCGGAAGCGGCGGACCTCGGTGACGACCCGCTGGACCAGCTCGATCTCTCGCTCGGCGGCTGCGTCACGGAACCCGCTGTCGCTGGGCCAGTCGGCGATGACCAGGGATTCCTTGCCGGTGAGCGTGGTCCACAGGGTCTCGGTGACGAAGGGCACGATGGGGTGGAGCAGGCGCAGCGTCACGTCCAGGACCTCGCCGAGGACCCGGGCGGAGACCTTGGCCTGCTCGCCGCCGGCGAAGTACGTCGTCTTCGAGAGCTCGACGTACCAGTCGAACACCTCGTCCCACGCGAAGTGGTAGAGCGCGTCCGAGAGCTTGGCGAACTGGTAGTCGCCGTAGAAGGCGTCGACCTCGGCCACGGTGGTGTTGAGGCGGGACAGGATCCATCGATCGGCCGCCGAGAGCTGCTCGACCGGGGGCAGTTCGCCTTCGACCGTGGCGCCGTTCATCAGGGCGAATCGGGTGGCGTTCCAGATCTTGTTGGCGAAGTTGCGGGATGCCTGGACCCAGTCTTCGCCGATCGGCACGTCCGCACCGGGGTTGGCGCCGCGTGCGAGGGTGAATCGGACCGCGTCGGAGCCGTAGGTGTCCATCCAGTCCAGCGGATCCACCGCGTTGCCGAAGGACTTGGACATCTTCTTGCCGTTCTCGTCGCGGACGAGGCCGGTCAGGGCGACGGTCTTGAAGGGGGCTTCGCCGTCCATCGCGTAGAGGCCGAACATCATCATCCGGGCGACCCAGAAGAAGATGATGTCGTGTCCGGTGACCAGGACGTCGGTGGAGTAGAACTTCTTCAGGTCCTCGGTCTGTTCGGGCCATCCGAGGGTGGAGAACGGCCACAGGCCGGAGGAGAACCAGGTGTCGAGGACATCTTCGTCCTGCGTCCAGCCCTCACCGCTCGGGGGCTGTTCGTCGGGTCCGACGCAGACCGTCTCGCCGTTCGGCCCGTACCAGACGGGGATGCGGTGCCCCCACCACAGCTGTCGGGAGATGCACCAGTCGTGCATGTTGTCGACCCAGTCGAAGTAGCGCTTCGACAGGTCGGCGGGGTGAATGGCCACACGGCCGTCGCGGACCGCGTCGCCCGCGGACTGGGCGAGGGGGCCGACCTTGACCCACCACTGCAGGGAGAGTCGGGGTTCGATGGTGGTCTTGCAGCGGGAGCAGTGTCCGACGGAGTGGACGTACGGGCGCTTCTCGGCGACGATCCGCCCCTGCTGGCGCAGTGCGGCGACGATCGCCGAACGCGCTTCGAAGCGGTCCAGTCCCTCGAAGGGGCCGGGCACGGTGATCACGGCCCGCTCGTTCATGATCGTGAGGGATTCCAGGCCGTGGCGCTGGCCGATGGCGAAGTCGTTGGGGTCGTGGGCCGGGGTCACCTTGACCGCGCCCGTCCCGAACTCCGGGTCCACATGGGTGTCCGCGACGACGGGGATCGTACGGTCGGTCAGCGGGAGCTTGATCCGCTTGCCGATGAGGTGGGCGTAGCGCGGGTCGTCGGGGTGGACCGCGACGGCGGTGTCACCGAGCATCGTCTCGACCCGGGTGGTCGCGACGACGAGGGTGTCGTCGCCTTCGCCGTACTTCAGGGAGACCAGTTCGCCGTTGTCGTCCTGGTAGTCGACCTCGATGTCGGAGATCGCGGTGAGACAGCGGGGGCACCAGTTGATGATGCGCTCGGCGCGGTAGATGAGCTCGTCGTCGTACAGGTTCTTGAAGATGGTCTGGACGGCCCGGGAGAGGCCCTCGTCCATGGTGAAGCGTTCGCGGCTCCAGTCGAGACCGGCGCCGAGTCGGCGGAGCTGGCCGAGGATGCGGCCTCCGTACTCTTCCTTCCACTGCCAGACCCGGTCGGTGAACGCCTCACGGCCGAGGTCGTGCCGGGACTTGCCCTCTTCGGCGAGTTGCTGTTCGACCTTGTTCTGGGTGGCGATGCCGGCGTGGTCCATGCCGGGGAGCCACAGCGCCTCGTAGCCCTGCATCCGCTTGCGGCGGGTGAGGGCGTCCATGAGCGTGACCTGGAAGGCGTGGCCCAGGTGGAGCGCTCCGGTGACGTTGGGCGGCGGAATGACGATGGTGTACGGGGGCTTCTCGCTCTTGGCGTCCGCCGTGAAGTAACCGCGCTCTACCCAGCGCTCGTACAGCTTCCCCTCTACCTGGGCCGGCGCGTACTGGGTCGGCAGTTCGGGGGTGCTGGCTGGCTGCTGCTGAGTGTTCTCGGTCACGGGCCCAGTTTAGGGGTGTCACAGCGTCGTACTGAAACGGGAATGTTCGGTAACGGTGTGACCCCCGTCGCCCCATTCGAACTGGCATTAGGTGAGGATGTTGGGGCCACATAAAGATCTGGAGGGGAACCCAGAATGAGTGAGAACCAGCCGGGCCCGTACGGGGGACAGCCGCAGCAGCCCGGGCCTTACGGCCAGCCGGGCCCCTACGGCCAGCAGCCGCAAGCCCCGCAGCCCGGCTACGGATATCCGCAACAGGGCCAGCCGGGCCCGTACGGATATCCGCAACAGGCTCCCCAGGGTGTACCCCAACAGCCGAACCCGTACAACCAGCCCCCGCCCCAGCAGCCGGGGCAGTGGAGCGCACCGCAGCAGCCCGGCCCGTACGGTCAGCAGCCGCAGTACCCCGGGCAGGTTCCGCCCCCGCCGCCGGCTCCGAAGAAGAAGACCGGACTGATCATCGGCATCGGCGTGGTGGCCCTCGCGGTGGTCGCCGGTGGGGCGTTCTTCCTCCTGCGGGAGGGCGGCGCCAGCAATAGCGATGTGGCCGACAGCACCAAGGGGTACAAGCTCACTCCCACCGCTTCGCTGGACGGTTACACCCGGAAGGGTTCGGCGGATTCGCGCGACCCCTCCGCCGACGAGAAGAAGAAGGCGGAAGAGGTGGGGGTCAAGAACCCCCAGAAGGTCGGCGTCGAGTACGAATCCCCCGACACCGGCAACCCGCTGGAGCGCACGGGCCTCATCTTCAACGGCCTGTGGGGCGAAGTCACCGATCCGGCCAAGGCGATGGACACCTTCTTCAGCCAGACCGGCTTGGAGAAGAAGTCCGAGAACGATCCCGACGTCAAGCTGATCGGGGAGCCCAAGTCCTATGAGCCGGCGGGGCTCGACGGCGCTCTGGTGAAGTGTCAGAACGCCAAGTTCACACCGCCGTCCACCGGCCAGACCGCCGGGCTCAAGATGAAGGCCTTCGAGCTGCCGATCTGTGTCTGGGTCGACTACAGCACCATCGGTCAGGTCATCGCCATGGACGCCAAGCAGATGTTCGGAGCGGGCGGTCAGCCCATGAGCCAGGAGAAGCTGGCCGAGTTGGCGGCGAAGCTCTACGGCAGCTCCCGCACCAAGGTCTGAAGACCCGCACGTCCGAGGCGAATTCGCTGCGTACCGCCGATAGGGCAGTGGAGCGTCGATGTACAAGCGAAAGGGGGGCGCGGCCGTAACCGGCCGCGCCCCCCTTTCAGGCTTGTACGGGAATCCCTACGCCGACTTCTCGTGCCGTCCGTCGTTCTTCACGATCCGCGGCACCAGCGTCGGGTTGACGTTGTTGCGCACCACGTCGGCCGTGATGACCACACGGGCCACGTCCTTGCGGGACGGGACCTCGTACATCACCGACTGGAGAACCTCCTCCATGATGGCGCGCAGACCGCGGGCACCGGTGCCGCGCAGGATGGCCTGGTCGGCGATGGCTTCGAGGGCGGGCCGGTCGAAGTCGAGCTCGACGCCGTCGAGTTCGAAGAGGCGCTGGTACTGCTTGACCAGGGCGTTGCGCGGCTCGACGAGGATCTTCAGCAGGGCTTCGCGGTCGAGGTTGTGCACGGAGGTGATGACGGGCAGACGGCCGATGAACTCGGGGATCATCCCGAACTTCACCAGGTCTTCCGGCATGACCTCCTGGAACTGGTTGCTCGCCTCGATCTCCCGCTTGGAGCGGATCGTGGCCCCGAATCCGATGCCCTTGGCGCCGGCGCGGGACTCGATGATCTTCTCCAGGCCGGCGAATGCGCCGCCCACGATGAACAGGACGTTCGTCGTGTCGATCTGGATGAACTCCTGGTGCGGGTGCTTGCGCCCGCCCTGGGGCGGTACGGAGGCGGTGGTGCCCTCCAGGATCTTCAGCAGGGCCTGCTGGACGCCTTCGCCCGAGACATCCCTCGTGATCGACGGGTTCTCGCTCTTGCGGGCGACCTTGTCGATCTCGTCGATGTAGATGATCCCGGTCTCGGCCTTCTTGACGTCGTAGTCGGCCGCTTGGATCAGCTTGAGCAGGATGTTCTCGACGTCCTCGCCGACGTAACCCGCCTCCGTGAGCGCCGTGGCGTCCGCGATGGCGAACGGTACGTTCAACATGCGGGCCAGGGTCTGGGCGAGCAGGGTCTTGCCGGAGCCGGTGGGGCCGAGGAGGAGGATGTTCGACTTGGCGAGCTCGATCGCGTCCTCGCGGCCCTGGGCGCCGCCGTTCTCGCCGGCCTGGACGCGCTTGTAGTGGTTGTAGACCGCTACGGAGAGCGCCTTCTTCGCAGGCTCCTGACCGACGACGTAGCTTTCGAGGAACTCATAGATCTCGCGCGGTTTGGGCAGTTCCTCCCACCGCACTTCGGAGGTCTCGGCGAGCTCCTCCTCGATGATCTCGTTACAGAGGTCGATGCACTCGTCGCAGATGTACACACCCGGGCCTGCGATGAGCTTCTTCACCTGCTTCTGGCTCTTTCCGCAGAACGAGCACTTGAGCAGGTCGCCGCCATCACCGATGCGTGCCACGAGGTGCTTCCCCTTCGCCTGGGAGCGGCTTGGTTCAGCCTGCTCCTGGTGCCTCATATCCGACGGTACCTTGCCGGGGCCCTCGTTCGGGCCCCCCTTGGTGCGGTTCACATGGTCGTGCACCGCACCAAGGGTGACTCACCGGTCAGGCCGCAGCGGCGGCCGTGCTCTTGCGGGTGGAGACGATCTGGTCGATGAGACCGTACGCGAGTGCGTCCTCAGCGGTCAGGATCTTGTCGCGCTCGATGTCGTCGCGAACCTTCTCGATCGGCGTGGTGGAGTGCTTGGCCAGCATCTCCTCCAGCTGCTCGCGCATCCGCAGGATCTCCTTGGCCGCGATCTCCAGGTCGGAGAGCTGCTCACGGCCGGTCTGCGAGGACGGCTGGTGGATGAGGACACGGGTGTGGGGCAGGGCCATCCGCTTGCCGGGGGTACCGGCGGCGAGCAGCACGGCCGCGGCGGAGGCCGCCTGGCCCATGCAGACCGTCTGGATGTCCGGCTTCACGAACTGCATCGTGTCGTAGATGGCGGTCAGCGCGGTGAAGGAACCACCGGGGCTGTTGATGTAGATGGAGATGTCCCGGTCGGGGTCCATCGACTCCAGGCACAGCAGCTGCGCCATGACGTCGTTGGCGGAGGCGTCGTCGATCTGCACGCCGAGGAAGATGATGCGCTCCTCGAACAGCTTCGCGTACGGGTCGTACTCGCGCACGCCCTGGGAGGTGCGCTCGACGAAGCGCGGGACGACATAGCGGTTGTCCAGCTGCGTGCCGGTGTAGAGACCGCTCGCGGAGAAGTTGCTCATGTGGGTGTTCACCATCCTGGTGGCGTTCTGCGGGGCGTTTCGCGGGCTGGGGTGGCGGAACGGGGCCGTGGAGCGGGTCCGGTGCGCCGTGGGGGCCGTGCCGGGCGCTCAGGCGCCGGTGCCGCCGCCGCCCGGGACACCCGACGCGGCGGAGATGATCTCGTCGATGAGGCCGTAGTCCTTGGCCTCCTCCGAGGTGAACCAGCGGTCGCGGTCGCCGTCGCGAATGATCGCCTCGACGGTCTGGCCGGAGTGGCGGGCGGTGATCTCCGCCATGCGCTGCTTCGTGCGCAGCAGGTACTCGGCCTGGATCTTGATGTCGGAGGCGGTGCCGCCGAGTCCGGCCGAACCCTGGTGCATGAGGATGTCGGTGTTCGGCAGCGCGAAGCGCTTGCCGGCCGCGCCACCGGTCAGCAGGAACTGGCCCATGGAGGCCGCCATGCCCATACCGATGGTGACCACGTCGTTCGGGATGTACTGCATGGTGTCGTAGACCGCCATGCCGGCCGTCACCGAGCCGCCGGGGCTGTTGATGTAGAGGTAGATGTCCTTGTCGGGGTCGGCGGCAAGGAGCAGCAGCTGTGCGGTGATCTTGTTGGCGATGTCGTCGTCGACCTGCTGGCCGAGGAAGATAATGCGCTCGCCGAGCAGCCGGCTGTAGACCTGGTCGCCGAGGCCACCACCGAGGGACGGCTCACCGGCGGCGAAAGGCATCAGATTCGTCACGTATCCACCTGCTCGTCTCTGACGGCTGCCTGCCGTCTCAGCGTCTTCGTAGCCGGGGGCGGGTACTCCCCTGCCCTCGTACTCATGGACCCTAACGCGCAGGTCGGACAACGCCATCCCGGTTCCCGAACTGTTCGCTCGGAGCGCAAGGTGGTTAGGGAAACCAGAGAGCGCAGGGCCCGGACACTTCGGCGTCCGGGCCCTGCGCTGGAACTGCTGGGGAGGCTCAGGCGTCCTTGGCCTGCGTGGTCTCCGTGGCTTCGGCGGCCTCGGTGGACTCCTCCGCGACCTCGGCGGTCTCGGTGGCGGCCTCGACCGTCTCGGCGGCCTCGTCCTCGTCGACGTCCAGGTCAACGGGCTCGCCGTCGGTGTCGACGACCTTCACGGCCTCGACGACCAGGGCCAGCGCCTTGCCGCGGGCGACCTCGCCGACGAGCATCGGAACCTGGTTGCCCTCGACGACGGCCTGGGCGAACTGGTCGGGGCTCATGCCGGAGGAGGCCGCGCGCCGCATGAGGTGCTCGGTGAGCTCCTCCTGGTTGACGTTCAGCTTCTCCTTGTTGACCAGCGCGTCGAGCAGGAACTGGGTCTTGATGCCCTTGACCGCCTGCTCCTTGGTCTCGGTCTCGAACTCCTCGACCGTCTTGCCCTGGATCTCCAGGTACTTCGCGAGGTCGAGGCCCATCTGACCGAGCTGGTGGTGCTCAAGGTTGTGCTTGCGGGTGTTGACCTCGTCCTCAAGGAGCTTCTCGGGGATCGGGATCTCGGCCAGCTTCAGGAGCTCTTCGAGGACGCGCTCCTGGGCCTGGGTGGCCTGGTCGTACTGCTTGGTGTTCTCCAGGCGCTTGCGGCTGTCGGCCTTCAGCTCGTCGAGTGTGTCGAACTCGCTGGCCAGCTGCGCGAAGTCATCGTCCAGCGCGGGCAGCTCGCGGGCGGCGACCTGGGTGACCTTGACGGTGACCTCGGCCTCCTTGCCCGCTGCGGAGCCGCCCTTGAGCTCGGAGGTGAAGGTGGCCTCGCCACCGGCCTCCAGGCCCTTCACGGCGTCGTCGATGCCGTCGAGGAGCTCGCCGGAGCCGATGGTGTAGGGAATGGCGTTGGCGACGCCGTCCTCCAGCACCTCTCCGTCGACCTTGGCCTCCAGGTCGATCGTGACGACGTCGCCGTCTTCGGCGGCGCGCTCGACCGGCGAGGTGGAGGCGAACCGCTCGCGCAGCTGCTCCACGGCCTTGTCGATGTCCTCGTCGGTGACCTCGACGGAGTCCACGGTGACCTCGATGCCGGAGTAGTCCGGGATCTCGATCTCGGGGCGGATGTCGACCTCGGCGGTGAAGTTCAGCGTGTCGCCGTCCTTCAGCTCGGTGATGTCGACCTCGGGCTGGCCGAGGGGGTTGATCTCCGCCTCGTTGACCGCTTCGGTGTAGAACTTCGGAAGGGCGTCGTTGACGGCCTCCTCCAGCACAGCACCACGGCCGAACCGCTGGTCGATCACTCGGGCCGGGACCTTGCCCTTACGGAAGCCCTTGACCGTGACCTGCTGGTTGATCTTCTTGTACGCCGCGTCGAGGCTGTCCTTGAGCTCCTCGAAGGGCACCTCGACAGTGAGCCGAACCCGGGTCGGGTTCAGGGTCTCCACGGCGCTCTTCACGGTTCGGTCTCCTTGGTGGCTGAAATACTGGGGTTCTACCGCGTCCGCCGCACACTGTGGGGACTCAGCTGATCGGCCCGGATCACGTCTCAGTCGTCGGACACACGGGCACGCAGCTTGCATAGTAGCCGCACGCAGGATGAGCCCCACAATGTGATCTTGTGCGGGCTCGGATGATGTTGGTCGGGGTGGCCGGATTCGAACCGACGACCTTCCGCTCCCAAAGCGGACGCGCTACCAAGCTGCGCCACACCCCGTTGGTGCGAGACGTAGGGTACAGGGTCTTCGAGGGCCACGGCTGCCGGTTATCGCCAGGGTGAGGGGCGTACGCAGGGGGCTCGCGCAAAGCGGTGTGCGTGCTCGCCCCGCGACCCGCTACGATGCTTCTCGTACCGACGGCCGCCCTCACGGGGGTGACCTGCGGTGCAAGCTTTGCGGGCGTAGCTCAATGGTAGAGCCCTAGTCTTCCAAACTAGCTACGCGGGTTCGATTCCCGTCGCCCGCTCCATATGTCTTCGGGCCTGGTTCGACACGATGGTGTCGAACCAGGCCCGAAGTCGTTTTGTACAGGGCCGCTTCGTGTCGGGCGTTCTCGGCCTGCGTGGTGTTCGCCGGGCATGGCGCACGGCGCGGCCGGGTGGCTCGCGCCGTGGGGTCGTCGGGCGCCGGCGGGTCACGCGGCGCCCGGGGAGCCGGCTCTCCGCTGAGGCCGGATGGGGCCGCTCGTCAGAAGCTGATGTCGTTGATCGTGTCGGCTATCGACGTCAGGAATCTATTGATCGACGGGGCCATGCCCGACGACGCCAGGAAGAAGCCGAAGAGGATCGCAACGATGCTGGGCCCGCCTTTGAGCGAGCCCGAGCGGATCATGACGACCATGATGATGCCCAAGAGCAGCACCACAGACAGTGAAATGGCCACAACAGATCACACCCTAGGTCGGTCCGCTCGCCGGCAAGGGTCATGCGACTCTGCACATCCCCCGCCTCATGAACATCGTGCCACCAACTGCGCCTTCTATGCCGCCATCTGACACATCGACGACGACGGAATCTCGCCATCCGGACCGCCCGGGTGACGATCACCACGGCGGAGAGGGGGTACGGGGGAGGAATTCGACCCGATCGTTTCGCCGTGGGCACCGGTCGGTCACATGGCACTCATAACTACCGCGTGGAGCGGCTCACACTCATCAGATCCACGGGAGTTATGGGACATTTAAGGTGGATTAAATAGGTGATAGCGGACAAATATTAGTGGTTTGAGATTCCCTGACAGGGCAGCCGAAGAGTGTTTTACGTCCTCCCATACGGCTAGTTAGGGTGCCTCGAATGTTCCACGCTCCCCTTGGATCGCGCAGGACCCCGGGCGCCCAAGCCCGGGAGCCGAGTTCCGTTTCCGCGGCGACTGTGACCGATACGACGTCCCCCGAGAGGGTCTCAACGCCGGCCGCCCCGGCGACACATGACGCAACCGCCGCGCCCCGGGGCGAATCGGCCGCTCCCGGGCGGGACGCCTTCTTCGACAACGCGAAGTACCTGGCGATCGTCCTGGTCGCCATCGCCCATGCATGGGAACCGGTCATGGAGGGCAGCCGCGCCTCACGGGCTCTCTACATGCTCGTCTACACCTTCCACATGCCGGCGTTCATCATCGTCTCGGGCTACTTCTCGCGGAGTTACACCGGTCGTCCCCACCAGGTCAGACGGCTGCTGACCGGAATAGCGCTCCCCTACGTGGTCTTCGAGTTGCTGTACTCGCTGTTCCGGCGCTGGGCCGGCAACGAGCCGGGGCAGCCCATCAGCCTCCTCGACCCCTTCTATCTGACCTGGTTCCTGGCGGCCCTCTTCATCTGGCGCTTGACGACCCCGCTGTGGCGGCAGATCCGTCGGCCGCTCCCCGTCGCGCTGGCCATCGCCTCGCTCGCGGCGCTCACTCCGGGCATCGGCGACGACCTCAACCTCCAGCGCGTGCTCCAGTTCCTGCCGTTCTTCGTCCTCGGGCTGGTCCTGCAACCCGTGCACTTCCAACTCGTGCGCCGTCCCGAGATCCGCGTGTTGTCGCTGCCGCTCCTCGCGGGGGCGTTCGCCGTCGCCTACTGGCTCGCCCCGTCGATGGACCTCGGTTGGTTCTACCGCTCCTCCAGTGCGCAGGAACTGGGTGCGCCGTGGTGGGCGGGCATCACGACGACGCTGCTGCTCTTCGTCTGCGGTGCGATCCTGACCGTGGCGTTCCTGTCGTGGGTGCCGCGTCGACGGACCTGGTTCACCGTGCTGGGCGTCGGGACCATCTGCGGCTATCTGCTGCACGGCTTCCCGCTGAAGGCCGCCGAGTACGCGGGGGTGTTCGACACCTACGCCTGGCTCAGCGAGCCCGCCGGCGAAGTACTGCTGACCGTGGTCACCGCGGCCGTGGTGACCGCGATGTGCACCCCGCCGGTCCGCAGGGCCCTGCGCTGGGCCACCGAGCCGGAGATGCGGTGGGCGTTCCGCCGGGACGCCACCGACCTGGGGCCGGGGCGCTGAGTGCGGTGCCGACGCCATGCCCGTACCCGTACCGACACCAGTACCAGTACGGGCAGCGGCAGCGGTCAGGCGAGACCGAGGAGCTGTCGGGTCTTCGCGTACTTCGCGATCAGTCGGGTGCGGGTCGCCTCGTCCAAGGCCGCCAGCCGTTGCGGATCGGTGTTGTGCGCGAGATCGGCCTCCTTGACCAGCAGCGCGCCCGGCGTGGCGAGGATGCGCCGGGCGTAGCTCTCCATGTCCTCGCCTTCGCCCTTGGTGAGGGCGAGGACGATGTCCTTGACGGACTGGTGAAGCTCCGCGGTCTGGAGCCACTCCAGGGACAGGACATGGTCCTCCACCGTGTCGTGGAGCCAGCCGGCGGCGATCTGCTCATCGCTGCCACCACGGGCGCGCACGCCGGCGGCGACCGCGGCGATGTGTTCGGCGTAGGGCCGACCGGTCTTGTCGGTCTGGCCTTCGTGGGCGGCTCGGGCGATGGCCTCGACCTCGTCGAGCGTCAGGGACTGCGACATGGGGCGACTGTACGGCTCCGGGGTGCCGCGCGCCCCTCGTACGGGGACGACCGTCGACCGCGCGGACGAATCGGAGCGATCTGCATCCAACGGACCCGCTCGACCGGAATCCACCGTGCGGTTCGCTCCGCCCCGCCACGCGGGGCCGCCCAGGTTGGCGGGGTTCGCGAGGCGGAGGCGGGCAGACTCGGCGCCGTCGTACGGATGCCACGGATGCCGCACGCGTGCCACCGCAGTCCCACCGCCGAATGTGGAACCAGGGCTGATCACGACAGAGCCAGGAAGGAGCCGAAGTGACTCAGGAGCTGATCGCGGCCGATGTGGTGATCGTCGGTGCCGGAGCGGCCGGGCTCTGTCTGGCCCACGCGCTCACCGCGCCCGGCGGCAAACGGCTCTCGATCGTCCTGGTCGAGGCGCCCGAGGGCCCGCTACGGCCGCCCGATCGCACCTGGTGCTTCTGGGAAGAGGGCGAGGGGGAGTTCGAGGACGCCGTGGTGGCGTCCTGGCGGCGGTTGCGCGTCCACGGCCCGGACGGCGAGCGGATCGAACGCCGCTTGGACGCCCTGCGCTACAAGATGGTCCCGTCCGCCCGGCTCGAAGAAGTGGTCACAGAGCGGTTCGGCAGCACCTCGGGGGTGCGCCGGGTGGAAGCGACCGCCCATGAGGTGCGACGGGTGACACAGGGCGCGGAGGTCCGTTGCACCACCGTCGACGGGACCGAGTTGACCGTACGCGGACAGTCCCTCTACGACTCCCGCCCTCCTGCAGTGCGCCCACCGGCCCGCACCACCCTGCTCCAGCACTTCCGCGGCTGGTTCGTGCGCACCGACGAACCGGCCTTCGATCCGGGCGTCGTCGAGTTGATGGACTTCCGCGTGCCCCAGCCCCGCCATGGGCTCGCCTTCGGTTACGTCCTGCCGCTCGGTCCCCAGGACGCCCTGGTGGAGTACACCGAGTTCTCCCGCGCTCCGCTGTCCCGGCAGGCGTACGAGTCCGCGTTGGAGCTGTACACGCGGGAGGTGCTCGGCCTCGGGCCGATCCTGGTGCGCAGCGCCGAGGAGGGGGTGATCGCGATGACGGACGCACGCTTCCCCCGCCGGGCGGGGCCCGCTTCCTTCCGCATCGGTGCGGCGGGCGGCGCGACCCGACCGGCCACCGGGTACACGTTCGCGGCCGTGCAGCGGCAGAGCCGCAGGATCGCCGCCGAACTGCGCGGCGGCGGGGTCGGCAGCGCCCCCGCCCCCCATCCGCGCCGGGCGCTGGCCATGGACGCCGTACTGCTGCGGGCTCTGGACACCGGCCGGATCGACGGCCCCGACTTCTTCACCGGCCTCTTTCGCCACACGCCACCGGATCGGCTGCTGCGTTTCCTCGACGGCCGCACCCGGCTGTGGGAGGACGTCCGGATCGGCTTCACCACTCCCGTACGCCCCATGCTCCGTACCGCGCTGGAACTGCCGCTGCTGCGGCGCACCGCCGCGCACGGGAAGGGGCGGACTCCACCCTTCGTCGAGGAAGGCACTGATGACACTCCTGCGGGACCAGGACCTCGCCCACGCCTTTGACCGCGCCGCCGACAGCTATGACCGTCTGGTGGCGATGAACCCGGGCTACCACGCCGATCTGAGGCGCTCGGCCCGGCGACTCCAACTGCCCGACGGCGGGGCCGGGTTGAGGCTGTTGGACCTCGGCTGCGGGACGGGGGCCTCCACGGCGGCGTTGCTGCGGGCCGCGCCCCGCGCCGAGATCACCGCCGTGGACGCCTCGGCGGGCATGTTGGAACGAGCGGCGGCGAAGTCCTGGCCGTCGCGGGTGACTTTCGTCCATGCGTCGGCGGAGGAACTGGCCCTGCGCGAGACCGGGGGGACGGGTGCGTACGACGCGGTGTTCGCCGCCTATCTGCTGCGCAATGTGACGGATGTGGACGGTGTCCTCGCGTCGGTCCAGGCGCTGTTGCGGCCCGGCGGCCGGCTGGCCGTCCACGAGTACAGCCTCAGCGGACGGGCCCTCCACCGGGCCCTGTGGACGGCACTGTGCCGGACCGTGATCATTCCGGCCGGGACGCTCACCGGCGACCGCGACCTCTACCACCATCTGTGGCACAGCGTGCTGGCCTTCGACACCGCACCGGAGTTGACCGCCAGGCTCGTGCGCGGCGGCTGGGGCGGGGTGCGGAGCGTGCCGATGCCGGGGTGGAGCACCGGAGTCGTCCACACCTTCATCGCCCGCCGTGATGCGCTCCGGCCGGCCGGGGCCACGGCGTGAGCCGGCCCGGGAACGGCACCCCCCGGCGGGGCAGGGACCGCAGGGCCCGGGTGCTGATGCCGGCACCCGGCCGGGACGGCTGTACGGGACCGGGGCCGCGCACTGCGGTCGTCGGGGGCGGTATCGCGGGCCTTGCGGCAGCGGTCGCCCTCGCCGAACGCGGGGTGCGCGTGACGCTCCACGAGAGCGAACCCGTCCTCGGGGGACGCCTCGCGGGCTGGCAGGAGAAGCTGGCCGACGGCTCCACGGTGACCATGAGCCGCGGCTTCCACGCCTTCTTCCGCCAGTACTACAACCTCCGCGGACTGCTGCGGCGCGCCGACCCGTCCTTGGAGGTGCTCACCGGGCTGCCGGACTATCCGCTGCGCCACCGCGACGGGCTCACCGACAGCTTCGCCCGGGTGCCGCGCACCCCGCCGTGGAGCGCGCTGGGCTTTGTGGCGCTCAGCCCCACGTTCGGATGGCGGGACCTGGCACGGATGGACCCAAAGGCGGCGCTGCCACTGCTCGATGTCCGGGTGCCCCAGGTGTACGAACGGTTCGACGGGGTCAGCGCCCGGGACTTCCTGCACGCGATCCGCTTCCCGGAGGCCGCGCACCACCTGGCGTTCGAGGTGTTCTCGCGGAGCTTCTTCGCGGACCCGAGTCAGTTGTCGGCGGCCGAACTGCTGGTGATGTTCCACATCTACTTCCTCGGCTCGTCCGAGGGGCTGCTGTTCGACGTGCCGCGCGAGCCGTATCCCGAGGCCCTGTGGGATCCGCTGGAGGAGTATCTGACCCGGCTCGGTGTGCGGGTGCACAAGGGCTCACCGGTGGAGGAGGTCCGCCCCGGACGTCACCCGGACGGCGACCTCTGGGTGACGTCCGGGGGCCGGTCCGAGCGGTACGACGCGGTGGTGTTGGCGCTCGACCCGGGCGGGCTGCGCCGGCTGGTCGCCGCTTCACCGCTGCTGGGGGACGCCGGTTGGCGGGAGAACATCGACGCGCTGCGCACGGCTCCGCCGTTCGTGGTCTCGCGGCTCTGGCTGGACCGGCCGGTGCGCGCGGAGCGGCCGGGGTTCCTCGGGACCAGCGGGTACGACGGTCTGGACAATGTCAGCGTGCTCGACCGCTGGGAGGGGCAGGCGGCCCGCTGGGCGGCCAGGACCGGTGGGTCGGTGGTGGAGTTGCACGGGTACGCGGTCGCCGAGGACGCGGACCGGGCCCTGGTGGAGAAGCGGTTGTCGGCGCAGCTCCACGAGGTGTATCCGGAGACGCGGGACGCCCGGGTCGTCGATGCCCGCCATGAGTGGCGGGCGGACTGTCCGTTGTTCCCGGTCGGCGGGTTCCGGGCCCGGCCGACCGTCCGCACCCCGCACGCCGGAGTGATGGTGGCGGGTGACGCGGTGCGGACGGATCTGCCGGTGGCGCTGATGGAGCGGGCGGCGACGACCGGTTTCCTGGCGGCGAACGCCCTGCTGGAGCGGTGGGGCGTGCGCGGGCATCCGCTGTGGACGGTGCCGCTCACCGGGCGGTCGGCCGTGTTGCGGGCGCTGGCCGCGCTGGGGTGAGGTGCCGGCGGCGGCTGGCGGGGTCCGGGCCGTGGGTGGCTCAGCCCGGGAAGCGGCCCGTGCTCCGCAGCAGCCAGCGCCGTTCGGCGTAGGCGAGGTCGTCCCGCCAGAGGCGTCCCGCGGCCCAGCGCATCAGGGGGCGCAGTGCGGGTGCCGCGGCCCGGGCGGCGGCGAAGCCGGGGCGGTCGGACGTGGCCACCACCGCTTCCACGACCGCGGTGCGCGGAGTGCCGTGGGCGTCGGGCGCGAGGGGGGTGGCGTGGGTCTCGACGACCGAGGTGGCGCCCTCCCCCTCGGTGATGTGCATGACCACCGTGCGCGGTTCGGGTGCGGTGAAGACGGCCCGGACCGGGACCACGAGCCGACCGGCCACCTTGAAGGAGACGTCGACGGCGAACGCGTCCTCTCCTTCGGTGGTCTGGCCTTCCGGGGCCTGGACGACGGTCAGGTCCACGAAGGAGTACGGGTGGAACCAGGCGCCGTGCCAGGGGTCGAGCCGGTTCGCGACGATGTCCTCGGGCTCGCAGCGTCCCACCGTCGTGAGGACGGCGTCGACGGTGGCTGCGGCGGGCCGCGGTGGGATCACCGGTTCGGGTAGGGGTTCCTCGCCGCCGAGTGCGTCGAGCCTGACCCAGGCCAACACCCCGTCGTCGTGGGCGGGGTAGGGCTCCCAGCCGGCGAAGGGGGAGCCGTCGAGGGCGAGGCCGTGCCAGTGGCAGACGAGGGTGCCGCAGGAGACCCGGCTGTCCTTGAGCGGAGCGCCGAGGTGGGGGCAGGCGCCGGGGCCCGCGGTGAGTTCACCGGATCGGGAGCGCCAGACGACGACCTCGATCCCGCCGACGGTCCGGCCGAAGGGGCGGTCCGCCGTGATGTCCCGGGACGCGCCGATGACGTACCAGTTGCCGCTGGGGCGGGCCGTGGCCCGTTTGAGCGCTGCGTCGATCAGGGCGGGCTTCGCCTGCCGCCAGGTGGGTTCCTGTTCTTCCCAGGGGACGCGCCCCCCGGTGCGGAGGGGGAAGGTTCGGCGCGGGGTCATCGGCTCCACCTCACGGGCTCGGTCACTGGGGCGGCTTCCTCTGCATGCGTGGCCTGCGGGGGGCGGGCGGACGTCGGTCGGGTGCGCAGCCGTGCGCCCGCGATGGCGGCGAGGCCACCGAGTGCCACGGCCGTCCGGCGTCTGCGCGGAACCACGGCCCGGCGGTGCAGCACGCGGTACCCGTCGTCGGCGACCGCGTCCAGGATGCCCCCGTACAGGGTGAAGGCGGTGCGGATGCAGGGGCGGGCGCGTGGGTCGAGCAGGTCGATTCCCGGTTCGGCTTCCCGGTAGACGTCCCGGTTGAGTACGCAGGCCGCGATGAGGGCCCGTCGGATGCGGGGGTCTTCGCGGCCGGTGCGGCGGCTCCAGAGGAGGAGGTCGCGGTCGACGTCATGGGCGGAGAGCAGGTCTTCGGGGAGGTAGACGCGTCCCCGGTCGAGGTCTTCGCCGACGTCCCGGATGAAGTTGCTGAGCTGGAAGGCGACGCCGAGGGCTGCGGCGTGGGGTGCGGCTTCCTCGCGCGGTGCGACCGTGCCGAGGACGGGGAGCATCTGGAGCCCGATGACGGCGGCGGAGCCGTGCATATAGCCGCGGAGGTCTTCGTACGTCGGATAGCGGGTGATGTGCAGGTCACTGTGCATCGCGTGCATGAAGTCGGTGAAGAGGCCGGCGTCGATGTCATGGGTACGGGCGGTGTCGGCCAGCGCCCGGACGACGGGTTCGGCGCTGTGACCGTCGTGCAGGGCGGTGACGAGTTGCCGTTGCAGCGCGGTGAGCGCGCGGTCGCGTTCCTCGGGGGGAGCCGGGGAGTCGAGGTCGTCGACGATGTCGTCGGCCCAGCGGGCGAAGCCGTAGAGCGCATGGACGGCGGAGCGGCGTTCCACTGGCAGGAGTCGGGTCGCCAGGAAGTAGGTCTTTCCGTGGTGGGCGTTGAGCCGACGGCAGTGGGCGTAGTCGGCGCGCAGCTCCGGGTCCGTGATCCCTGCCGCATCGAGTTCTCGCCGGGTCATCGCAGCTGCCTTTCCGGTCGGGGAGTGGTGCCGGGCGCCGGGCGGGGTGCGCGGGTTCGGAGTGTGCGGGTTCGGGGTGCGCGGGGCAGTCCGGTGATCCGGGCGGCGGCGAGCTTCCCGGAGATGAGGACGGTGGGTACGCCGACTCCGGGGGTGGTGCCGCAGCCGGCGAGCACAGCGTTGTCGATGCCGCGCACCAGGTTCCGCGGCCGGAACGGGCCGGTCTGCGCGAAGGTGTGCGCGGCCGAGAAGGGGGTGCCTGCGGCGTGGCCCTGGGCGGCCCAGTCGGCGGGTGTGATGAGGCGTTCGGCTTCGATGGAGTCGCCGAAGCCGGTGAGTCCGCGGTGTTCCAACTCGGTGATGAGTTGGTCCCGGTAGCGGGGGCCGAGTCCCTGCCAGTCGGCGGCCGAGGGCCCGACGTCGGTGTTGGGACAGGGTGCGAGTACGTAGTGGAGGTGCCGGCCGTCGGGGGCGAGGGACGGATCGTGGGTGGTGGGCCGGGTGATCAGCAGGGAGGGGTCGCTCATCAGCTGTCCGGTGCGGGTGAGTTCGTCGAAGGTGCGTTCCCAGGCGTGGCCGAAGGAGAGCGTGTGGTGGGCGAGTTCGGGCCAGGTGCGATCGGTGCCGGCGTGGATGATCACTGCGGACGGTGAGTGGCGCAGCCGGAGCGGGCGGCGCGGGGCCTTTCCGAGCAGCCCGTAGACGATGGGGAGGTCGGGGGTGAGGACGACGGCGTCGCAGGGCAGTTCCCCTCCGGAGGCCAGCTCCACGGCGGTGATCCGGCTGCCCGAGCGGCGCAGTCCCGTCACTTCGCTGTCGTAGTGGAAGACGGCCCCGGCGTCCGCTGCCGAGTCGGCCATCGCCCTAGGCAGGGCGTGCATCCCGCCGCGCGGGAAGTAGACGCCTGCGACGGTGTCCATGTAGGCGATCACGGCGTACGCGGCGAGGGCCCGGGCCGGCGGGACTCCGGCGTAGAGGGCTTGGAAGGAGAAGACCCGGCGCAGACGGGGGTCGTTGAGGAAGCGGCCGATCTGGGCGTCGAGGGTGCCGAAGGCGCGCAGGGCGGCGAGCCGGGCGAGGTCGGGGTGGAGGAGTTGGAGGGGCGAGTCGAAGTTGGTGTCGATGAATCGATTCATCTGAGCCCGGTAGAGGTCGTGCAGCCAGCGCCGCAGCCGACGGTAGCCGGCGGCTTCTGCGGGTCCGGCGAAGCGACGGATCTCCTCTTCCATGGCATCGGCGCCCGTGTGGACGTCGAGTTGGGTGCCGTCGGCGAATCGGGCCCGGTACGCGGGGTGGAGTTCGGTGAGGTGGAGGCGGTCGGCCAGGCTGTCGCCGACGGCGGCGAAGGCGTCGTCGGCGAGTTCGGGCATGGTGAGGACGGTCGGGCCGGTGTCGAGGTGGTAGCCGCCGATGCGGTCGCGGCCGGCCCGGCCGCCGGGCTCCGGGGAGCGTTCGACGACGGTCACCCGTCGACCGGCGCCGAGGAGGTGGAGTGCGGCGGCGAGCCCGGACAGTCCGGCTCCGACGACCACGACATGGTCGGTGGCTCCGCTGACGGTCTTCATGGCCGACCTCCGTCGGTGGCTGCCGGGCGGCTGTCGTTCGTGGGCCGTGCGGGTGCGGCGCGCCGGTCGGCTGTCGGGGGCGGGCCGGTGGGGGCGGCGGCGGCGCGTTCGATCAGCCGGGTGAGTGCGTCGATGGTGTGGGGGGTGTGGGGTGCGCGGGGGATGGCGTGCAGATGGCGCACGCTCAGTTCCACCAGGCGCTCGATCTGTTCCTCGACCGCGCTACGGGCGCCGGTGCGCTCGATGACATCGCGCAGCGCGTCCAACTCCCCCTCGTCGAAGGGCGCGGAATCGGAGAGTGGGGAGTCGGACGGTACGGGGTCGGGGGATGCGGGGTGGGGGGATGCGGGGTGGGGGGCGCGGGTGAGTGCCCGTACGGCCTGGTGATCCCCGGCCGCGACGGCCCGTTGGACGGCGAGGGCCCGTAGATAGGTGGGTTTGGCGTCCCGGAGGTCATCGCCCGAGGGCTTGCCGGTGACGGCCGTTTCGCCGTAGACGCCGAGGAGGTCATCGCGCAGTTGAAAGGCGATGCCGGCGCAGCGGCCGGCGGAGCGCAATGCGGAGGTGGTGGCTTCGTCGGCGCCGGCGAGTGCGGCACCGAGGGCCAGGGGGCGTTCGACCGTGTAGAGGCCGCTCTTGAGTCCGGCGATGCGGACGGCTTGGGCGAGGTCCGTCGAGCGGTTGGCCTGGCCGTGGACGTCGAGATACTGGCCGGCGATCAGTTCGGTGCGCAGGGCGCGCCATTCCTGGTGCAGCCGACTGCCGTGGGTACAGGACAGGGCGGTGGCGCTCGCCAGGTCATCGGCCCAGGTCAGGGCGAGGTCCCCACAGAGCACTGCGGCGGTGGTGCCATAGGCGGTGCTCGATCCGTGCAGCCGGGCGCGTGCGTGGACGGCGGTGAAGTCGGTGTGGACGGCGGGTGCGCCCCTGCGGACGGGTGAGGCGTCCATGACGTCGTCGTGGATCAGGGCACAGCCTTGGAGGAGTTCCAGGGCCGCTCCGATGTGGAGAGCGGCTTCGGCCTGGTTGTCTTCGCCTCCCGCGGCCTGCCAGCCCCACCAGACGAATCCGGCACGCAACCGTTTGCCGCCGCGCAGGACGAAGTCGGCGAGCCGTGCGGCCATGTGCTCGGCGAAGACCGGGTCGATGCGGGCGGCTTCGCCCACGCGGTCGTTCAGATGGCGTTCCAGGACCCGTTCGACGGCGGTGACTAGTTCTTGATGGGTGAACGGGTCCGCCTCGGAGGCCCGCCGGGGACGGCCGTCGTCCGTGCCGTGGTGGCCGTCCACGCCGTGGGTGGCGTCCGTGCCATGGTGGCCGGTCGGTGCCGTGGGTGGCGGCTGTGCCGGCTTCGGCTGTGGTGTCCGCATGGGCTGTGTCGTCCGCGTATCGATCACGCATACCCCCTTCGTTCGGCTTCGTTCGGTGCGGCGAGTGCGCAGGACACTGACTCTTCGGCCGAAACTGCCCGTCTGGATGCGGTGATGCCTGCCCGTTCGACGGTGATCCTGGCGGTGCTTCGCCCCGATGGGCGCGTGGGAGTGCCGGACGGGTCGGTGTGTCGGGGCGGGATGAAGGGGCGCGGGGGTGGGACGGGTGGGGCGCGGGGGTGCCCAGATGCACCGGTCCCCCATGGGGTCGGTGGGGCTTCGTGCGGCGGGCTCGGAGAAGCCGTGCCGGGACCTCGGAGCCTTCCCATGATGATCAGGCCAGGGGGTCGGGGCGCCGCCCGGGGGCGGCCTCGCAGGTCAGGGCCTGAGCCCGGCCCTGAGAGCCCGCCCCTGGGAGCTCAGTCCCAGAAGCTCAGTCCCGGGAGCTCAGTCCTCGGTGCAGGCAAGGTGGTCGGGCGATGTGTTGATCCTGGTCAGGAGGGCACGCAAGGTGCTCCGTTCCTGCTCGGAGAGGTCAGTGAACAGCTCTCCCTCGACCTCTGCGAGAACCTCGTCGGACCTGCGTAGAGCGGCAATGCCCGAGGTCGTGATCTCCACGATGTGACGACGGCGGTCCGCCGGGTCACGGCGGCGGAGGGCCAGTTCCTCGCGCTCCAGGTCGTTCAGGACGGCCACCAGCACGCTGGGGTCGACCTCCAGCATGTCGATCAATGCCTGCTGGCTCACCGGGCCGGAGTCGAGGTGCTTCAAGGTCATCATGTGCCGCGGGGTGAGCCCGCTGGAGCTGAGGGCGCTCCGCAGCAGGACTTGGGCGATCGCACCATGCCTGGCCAGCAGAAACGCCAGTCCTTCAGCCATCTCTTCTGCCTTGCGCGCCACCATGTGAATACCCTAACAGGCCCCTATTACCGAACCTCATCAATCATTGTTATGGTTCAACGATATTTCTAGCTCAACCATAGGGGTCACCCATGTATATCGCCTACGTCGTCGTCGCCGTCCTGTTCGCCCTGATGCTCATCGGTTCCGGGCGGGGCAAGCTGGTCCGGGAGAAGCGGGTCACCGAGACCATCACCGGACTCGGTGTGCCGCTGAGCTGGTTCGTTCCCCTCGCGCTGCTGGAGATCGCCGCGGCGGTCGGCCTGCTCGTCGGCATCGCCTACCGCCCGCTCGGCATCGCTGCGGGCATCGGCGCCTTCCTCTACTTCGTCGGTGCGGTGATCACCCACTTCCGGGCCAAGGACGCCAAGGGCAGCGTGGCTCCCGGTGTGCTGATGCTCGTCTCCGTCGCTCCGGTCGTCCTGGGCTTCCTGTCGCTCTGACCCGGCCCCTCCGGCACACCACCACCGAGGCCCGCGAACCGAGGCCCGCGAACCGGGGCGCGCGGGCCCCGATCGTGAGCCCCTCGCTCGCGCCCCCGGCCTGCCGGGCGAACACCGCGCACACGATGCGCACGACCGCCCCCACCAGGCACCGGGGGCCGCGCCCGCCCGACCCGTAGATCACGACCCGCACCCTGTGGGGCGTGGTGCCGGGAAGGTCAATGTCCGTGAGCTCTCGTCATATCTTGTGCAGGCTCTCCCCCTTCTGGCTGAATGTGCTCGAACGTCAACGCCTCAGGGGGGCGGGCAGTGAGCGTTGGAGAAATACGCACGCATCGACGGACAGCGCACCGGGTTCAGGGTTTGGACTGGGCGCCGGGAAGCCTGCTGCACGAGTTGGCGCGCAGCGGGCCGGACGGTCTGGAAGCCCGCCTCGCACTGGAACGCTGCGGCACCGCACGGGTCTATGCCCGTGGAGAGACGATGCTCTTGGCCCATGCACGCGACACCTTCGTCCTGCTGATGCTCGACGGCTTCGCCAAGGTGACACTCACCGACGCCTCCGGCTTACCCGTCCTCATCGATGTGCGCGCCGCGGGTGACATCGTCGGGGAGACCGCGGCGTTCGACGGCGGGCCCCGGTCCGCGACCGTCACCGCCGCCCAGTCGCTGCACGCCCGTCGGATCTCGCAGGACGAATGGCTGCACTGGGCCACCGGGAACCCGGCCGCCGCACGGGCCGTCATGCGCAACCAGACCCACCGCGGGCGCACCGCGTCCCGCCGCCGCCAGGACTTCGTCAGCGGCCCGGTGATCGCCCGGATGGCACGGGCCGCTTTGAACCTGGCCGAGCAGTACGGGACGCGTGAGACCGAGGGGATACGGGTCAGACCGGGGCTGACCCAGGCGGAGTGGGGCGGCTTCATCGGGGCGAAGGAGCGTCGCGTCCATCACGCCCTGCACGAACTCGCCGATGCCGGTGTCATCTCCTTCGGGCGGTGCAGGCTCATCATCCGTTCCGTGCCCCGACTGCGGGAGTACGCCGCCATCGGCGGCGACGAGTGAGGGACCGCCCATCTGCCGCGGGAGGTTGGAGACCCGTCGACGGCAGTACCACCGTCGAACCCTGGGGGTTCCGGCTGCCCGAACTGGCCGCGGCGGACGTCATCAGCGGGCCGCAGGAGAGCGGGCAACGGATGCGCCGACGCCTTCGTACCCTGCGGCTCGCATTGACGGACGACGGTGACCTCTTCCTCCACTGGGGCCGGGGGCGGGGCCGAAGCCGCTGGTCGGGATCGTGGACCCAGGGCCCGGACGGATCGGCCAGGCTCACCGCTTCCGACGGCGCCGACGGATCGTTCGACGGCTGGTTGACTCCCACCGGCCCTGCGGCTGCTCGACTGGACGCGCTCAGCGTGCATTGCGGTGCCACCTGGCCGTACGCCGTACGCATCCGGGCCGCGCTGGAGCCCGCCACCAACCTCCCGGAGTCACCTGCGACGGAGGGCGAAGCTCCGTGGGGCCGTACCTTCACCGGCCGGCTCGTCCCGCTGGCTGCCGAAGGACCAGAAGGCGTGGCAGGTGCAGCGGGGCACAGTGAACCGTCCTCGGGCCACCCCGTCGAGGTCTCCTTCGGCCCGCCGCCCCGCGTCTGCCGTGCGACGACCACACCCGCCATGTCCCTCCACAGCAGCGACCCGACCCTGCCGTCGTCGGTGTTCTGGATCGCCCACTGCACGGACGGGGCCGCCTTCACCACGGGCGGTACGGACGACACCCGGCTGACCGTGCGGTACGGGCCCGAGCACACGAGCACCGACGCCCCCGTCTGGAACATCCCCCAGCACTCCGCGCTCCTGCCCGACTTCTCCCTCCCGGTCAGTGCCGGAACCGGTCTGGCCCGGCTCGTCCTCACCGCCGATCGCCTCTCGGGGGCCATCGAGTTGACCGCACTCGATCCGTTCACCGGTGGGAGCCTCGGGCTTCGGGCACATCTCGACGCGACCGCCGTGGACGAAACGGACCCGCCGGAGCCCACGGCCGAAGCACCGACCGGGCCGCCACTGCCCGCCCCCCGCGCTCTGCACGGCCGTTGGCGCGGCCGATGCGGGCCGCTCCCCCGCCTCGACCTCACCACCCACGCGGACGGGCCGAACCCCTCGCCCGATCCCGAAGGCTGGCGGTTGACCGCAGCCGATCGCGCGATACGGAACGACGGCCTTGCCGTGCTGCGGCTGTTCCGCCCGCTCGACCTGGCCATCGGGCTGATCGCACCCCCGAACGCTCCGCCGGCTGATATGGGCCCCGGATCTCCCCCGGCTGACGCCGAGTTCGCCGTCCTCGCCCGTACCGCCGCCCACCCGGTGCCTCCCGAGGCCCGGGCCGTCTGGCACGACCGCATCGAACTGCGCGATCTGGGCCAGCGGTTGACCCTGGCCCGCCGCTATGCGGAGGCCCGCCCCTTGTTGCGGCGCGCTCTCGCGCTCTATCGGCGGGCCATGATCGGCGCCCGGCCCACCCAGCAGGACCAGGAACGCATCAGCGCCCTCCAGATCGTGGAGCACCAGTCCGTCTGCGATGCGGCCGCCCGGGACGAAACAGCGTTGGTCAACCGGCTCACCGATGCCGCTCGGCTGCGCACCGCCCTCATCGCCCCCGACCCGGAGCGTCCCGGCGCCAGCCGCTTCGCGCGCCCCCTGGTGACGGGAACCCTGCACACCCTCCTCGCACAGACCCACCGGCTCGAACGGAGTCGGACCCTGCTCGACACCGACGAGGAACGCATTGCGCAGGGACAGACCACGGCGCCCTACCACGAGCGGCTGGTGGCGGCCCTGCTCGACCTCGGGGAACCCGGGACCGCGCTGCTGGCCGCCGAGGCGGGTCGGGCCCGCGCCTTCGCCGACCTCCTGGGCCGGACGGATGCTTCCCCGCCCCACGACCACGGTTCCGGATGGGTGTTCGGCGCCCCGCCCCCGCTGAACGAGGAGCGGCTGCGACGGCTGGTGGCCCGCCTCGGCACTCCGGTCGTCGCCTACCACCTCCACGGCGACCGACTGGCGCGTTGGACCGTCGGGGCCGACGGCACCCTGAGCACCGATGTCCGTCCGGTACCCGCCCATCGGCTCGCGGCGGCGGCCCGCACGGTCCGCCTCGCGGGTCTGCCCGGCCAGCACTCCTCCGCCCGACAGGTCCGGGAAGCACTGCACTGGCTCGGTGACCTGCTGTGGCCGGCCGCCCAGGACCAGCGGCTACCGGTCGACCCCGAACGACCGGTGGCGGTCGTTCCGCACGGCGTCCTGTACGAGGTGCCCTTCGCCGCGCTGCCGGACCGGGAGGGGCATCCGCTCGTACGGCGCCACGCCCTGACCCTCCTTCCCGCGCTCTCCCTCCTCGACGGACTGCTCGACCGCAGGGAAGCGCGCTCGACCCGCACACCACGGCTGTTGGCCTTCGTCGACCCCGAGCCCATGCCGGACGGCCTGGCCCCGCTGCCGTGGACCCGGGAGTCGTTCCCCTGGGTGGCCGAGTTGTACGGGGAGGGCGCGAGCACCGTGCACAGCGGCACCGCCGCGACCGCGGCCCGGCTGGGAGAGCTGGCCGACGACGCTTCGGTGCTCTGTCTCGCCACCCACACCCGGGTGTACGGCGACGGCCCGCAGAGCCCCCTGGATTCCTTCGTCGCCCTCGCCAGGACCGCTGACCACGACGGCCGGCTGCGCGCCCGCGACCTCGCCGAACTGCGTCTCGGGGCGGACCTGGTCGTCCTCACCACCTGTGAGAGCGGCTTCGGACGGATCACGGCCGACGGGGTCATCGGCCTCGGCAGGGCCCTCCTGGTGCGGGGCCCGACCGCCGTCCTCCTCTCGCTCGCGCCCATCCGCGAGGAGGACAGCCTCGATCTCGTACACCGCTTCCACCAGCACTGGTTGCACGAGAGCGTCGGCCGGGCAGCCGCGCTGCGCCGTGCGCAACTGGCCTGGGCCGAGATGTATCCCGATGCGCCCGCCCGCTGGGCGTCACCGGTCCTCCTCGGCCTCGGCGACTGAACGAACAGCCCGTCAACCATGGCACCACAGGACCGTACAGAAGGGGATCGAGACGCATGGACGACGAACTGCGGCCGGAGGACTTCGACGACGTGCTCGCCACGGTCGGGCTCTACACGGACTCCGTGCTGCTGGGCGACGACCGCACGCGGGACCGCGAAGCCTCGGTGACCTTCGTCCGTCCCCTCGTCTACCGCATCGCCGGCCCCCAGGACGACGGCGCACCGGTGGACGTGCTGCTCTGTTTCCCCTTCGACCTCGCGCCCCTGACCGGTGCGAGGACCTACACCAGCGTTCAACTGGGCGTGGAGTTGGACGACATGTCGGCGCGGGCCCTTGAACCAGCGCCCGCCTCGGGCACGGTGCTCCCCGACGGCACCCAGGCGTCGGTGTTCGGCCGCGGTGGCCACCGGCTGCGCTGGGTCTTCGAACGGCCGCGGGGCGGACTGCGTCCCGATGGGCACTGGGCGCAGGTCCTGGTGCGGCTTGAGCCCGACCGGACCGAGGTGTCGGGGCGGCTGACGGCCGAGGTGGTGATCCGCCGCACGCTGCTGGGCCGTCCGGTGGGAGCGTCCGCGGGAACCCGGGAGAGCGTCCGGTTCCAGCTCTCCGTCGCGGACGCCTGGCCCCTCGCCGCGCCCGGTCCCGCCCTCCCCTTCTCCCTGGCCGCGGAGCGCCACGACGTACCGGAGCCGGTCCCGGACGACACCGCGGAGGCCGGCGGCTTGGCGCAACTGCCCTGGTTGCGGCGGCTGATGTTCGCGGTCGACGTGGAGCGGTACAGCCATCGGCACGACACCCAGATGCCCCGCATCCAACGGGATCTATGGCGTGCCGTGCGCGGGGCCTGCACGGCATCCGGGATCGATTGGCACACCTGTGGACGGCAGGCGTCCGGCGACGGCTATCTGCTGGTGCTGCCGGTCGGCGTGGACGAGCCGCGTACCGTCGATCGGCTGCTGCGCGGGTTGACGTTCGCCCTCCACGCCGCGAACAGCGACCCGAACCGCCCCGACGACCTGCTGCCCACCCGGATGCGCGCCAGCCTCCACCAGGGCCTCACCCGCGAAGGGCACAGTGGGTTCCTCGGCACGGCCGTCGTGGAGCTCTTCCGGGTGCTGGATTCGGCACCGCTGCGGACGGCGCTGCGCGAGACCGACCGCGCCGACCTGGCCGTCGCCTGGTCGGACCCGCTGTACCGGGATCTGGTCCCGCACGCGTACCTCGGGCTGGACGAGCGGTCCTTCGAGTGCGTCCGCGTCGAGATCCCGGAGAAGGAATTCACCTCCCGGGCGTGGATACGGGTCCATCCGCGGCCCGGCCCTGCGGTCTGACGGCGCGAACCCGCACTGAGACCGGTTGCGCCGCTCGACGAACGGCTCTACTGGGCGTGGGGGGAGCTCCGGGGGAAGGCCAAGGGTCTTCCCCCGGCCGCACCTCCCTCGACGTCACCGGCGCGTTTCCTGTGAGGCAGCACATGCCAGCCATTCCGGTCACCGTTCTCGGCCCGCACCAGTCAGGCAAGACCGTCTACCTCGCCAGCCTCTTCCACCGGCTGGCCCTCCAACGCAGCGACACCGGATTCTTCATCCGACTCCCCCAGGACCAGAGCAAGAGGCTCAACGAGGTCTACGGGGAGATCATCAGCCCGGACAGTTGGCCCGACCCGACCATCCTCGCCGATGTGTCGGAGTGGAACTTCACCTGTGCCATCCGCACCGCGACCAATGAAGTGTTCAGCCCCTTCACGATCAACTACATGGACTTCGCCGGTGAGCACCTCACCAACTCCGCCCTCACCAGCGAGGCGGGGCAGCGGGTCTGGAAGCGCATCGACGACTCGGAGTTCTTGCTGATCCTCCTGGACGGGGCCAAGGTCAAGCGGTGCTTCGAAGGGGACTACACCCTGATCCAGGAGCTGCTGCCCGTCTTCAACCGGCTGGAGCACAGCAGTGCCGTGATGCACTTCGTGATCACCAAGTGGGATCTGGTGGAGGCCGCGGGACACTCGGTGAACCAGGTGCTGGAACAGTTGCTGCGGCACCCCCACTTCCAGACGATCTACGAGAACCGGATGGCGGCGAACGACACCAAGGGCGCCCTGCGGATCATCCCCGTCAGCGCGTTGGGTGCGGGTTTCGCCCTGCCCGACGGTGACAACATGGTCAAGCAGGGCGGGTTCCCCCGTCCCACTCATGTCGAAGTGCCCCTGATGGCGGTGTTGATCGACCTGTTCGAGCAGAACGTGCGACGGTTGGCCGCCGAGGACCGGGCGGGCCGCAAGGCGGTCGAGGTGGAGCAGCACACCCGCAAGCTGTCATGGGTGCGCGCCCTCCAGGGGGGACTGCCGCGGGTGAAGGTCCTGTTGGGTGCCGCATCCGTCAATCAGCCGACGATGCGCCTGCTCCAGCAGGAGTTCCTTGGCCCGTTCATGGACTTCGTGTCCCGCAAGGTCGACGACTACGGGCAGCAGGTCGAGCGGGAT
This sequence comes from Streptomyces sp. NPDC005963, assembly GCF_040638655.1. Lineage (NCBI taxonomy): Bacteria > Bacillati > Actinomycetota > Actinomycetes > Kitasatosporales > Streptomycetaceae > Streptomyces > Streptomyces sp. NPDC005963. The sequence continues at coordinate 332,477 of NZ_JBEXVD010000003.1, forward strand.
GTCTCGGCCCTGCGCAACCAGGTGTTGCACGCACGGTCCGAGCAGGACGCCCTCACCGGTCTCGTCGCGCTGTTCGAAGCGCGACTGGCGGAGTTCGAGGCGTCCCACCCCGGCTCGCACCCGGGTTCGGGAGGCGAGTGATGGGACAGGAGGAGCACATCGAGCACGGGGCTGCCTGGCCGTTCGCCATCACCCGCTCGGTGAAGACAGGGTTCCGGATCGTGGTCGCCCCCGATTTCCTGGTGGATGCCGAACAGCACCACCTGTTGTCGGACGCGGCAGGGGGGACCGTGTCGGAGGACGTGGTCTACCGGCGCGAGTTCCGCGATCGGGGTGCCGTGCGGCTGTGGCTGTTGTACCGCGTGGTGTACCTGCGGGGCGGCGACGTGGGCCTGGACGACGACTTCGACCGCCACACCCGACGTACGCCCCTGATCGAAGGGGTGGTCTATCGGTCCGGCCCGGGGCCGGAGGCCACGGACGCGTTCTTCACCCTGCTGCACGAGCTGTGCCTGCCGACCATACGGGCCTTCTACCTGGAGGACTCGTCCTCGTTCCCGCTGTACCGCTCGCTGCCGATCGCCGCGGCGGGTACAGGGCGCACCCTGCGGGTCGAGGCGCAGACCCCCTACTTGTCGGAGAGGAACGTGCAGGCGGCCCTTCGGGGCCGCCACCCACGGTCTGACGGCCCGTTCCTCCCCAGCCAGGAGGAGGCACGCGTCGGACCGGGCGCCACTGACGGAGTGGGTGGTGGTGATCGCCCAACTGGCGATCTCGCTGACCCGGTACACGGGCCGCAGGGCGGTACGGCTGTGGCAGGTGACACGGGGAGTGCAGGGCGGGACGAGACCGGAGGCGGGGCGGCGGAGCGGGTCGACCAGCAGCACTCACCACGGGGAGAACCCAACTCGGGGGACGGGGACGAGGGGTACGAGCGATGGCAACGCGAACGGCGTCGGCTGATCGGGGCCCTGGCCGTCGTGAGCACCGCACTGGTCCTCGCACTGTTTCTGCTGGGTCTGCTGGGTCTGCGCTGGTGACCCCGCGGGTGCCGAATCGTTCCGTGGTGGGCCCCGTCGTCGCCGTGTCAGCGACGGGTCCTAGTCTGCGTCCGTGACGTCCTACTTCCAGCGGTATGCGAGCGGTGAACACGAAGCGGTCTGGCGGGAGTTGCGCGCCCTCGGACCGGTACCCGCCGATCTTCTCGACGACGTGGCCGCGGTGTGCGCGGTCACCATGGAGCGGGTCGCAGGCCATGTGGCCCGCTTGGCCGCGACACTGCCCGAGCTCGGGTTCGTCGGTGTGGACAGGGCACTGCACCGGCCGCCGACGGACGCCGACCGTCGCACGGTCGCCGAGCTCGACGAGGAGATCGGCGGGCTGCCGGCGGCGCTCGCCGCGTGCCTCCAGGTGGTGGGTGGGGTGTCCTTCCTCGGCGACTGGGCGGCGATCAACCTCCACTACCAGCACGGCCCCGGGCACACCACGATGCCGCCCGGTCCCGAGTACCCGGACCCGTTGTGGCTGTGCGACGCCGCATTGTTGCGGTGTGAGTGGGAGGAGTTCCAGGAGGAGCCGGACGAGGACGGCTTCTTCTTCGTCGTAGCACCGGACGAACTCCACAAGGCCAATGTCAGCGGCGGTTCGCACGATGTGGCGCTGCCGGACCGGTGCGCGGACCCGGTCCTCCACGGTGTGGCGGGGCGCCCGGGGACCACTCTGGTCGAGTACCTCAGGGAGTCGATCGCCTGGGGCGGCTTCCCGGGCTGGTCGTTCCACCGGGGACCCGCGCCCGACGCCCTGGCTCCGCTGCGGGCCCGACCGGACTTCTGACCGGACTACTGACCGGATTACCGAACCGACTTCTGAGCGGACTTCTGAGCGGACTTTCTGCGGAGCCGGACTTTCCGCAGGACCTGGCCCCCGCGGAGCCGGACTTTCCGTGGGTCCGGACTTTCCGTAGCTCCGGACTTTTGGATGTCCGGCGCGACCCGACTCCTGAGCGCGCCGACTCCCCTCGGGGTCGGCTAGCGCGAACGCACCGACTCCAGGGCGTCGATCGCCTCCTCCAACGTCAACGGACGCACTGCCCCCGCCACCGGAGCCCCCGCCCACCCGGGCCCCGCGACCAGCACCAACGGCTGTCGGCGAGCGCCGCGCACGCCCCAGCTGATGCCCGCGACATGCTGGGCAAGAGGTCGGCTCGCCGTCGTACGGGACTGGGCCCACAGCACCACCGCCACCGGGCCCATCCTGCGGACCGCTCCGTCCAGTGCCTCGACGGGCAGCGCCGCACCGAACATCCGCACCGGGAAACCCCGTTCCGCGAGGGCCGCCGCCAGGGCCTCCAGCGGAAGCGTGTGTCCCTCCCCCGGTACGCAGGCGAGCAGTACGGGCGGCCCCGCCGACTGCACGGGCGGAGCGGCGTGGGCGCGGCGCAGCGCGCTGGAGACATGCCAGGAGAGCAGGTGCTCCACCTCGACGTACCGTTCGCCCGAGCTCTCCCACTTGCGGCCCACGGCGAGCAGTGTGGGCACGACGACCTCGTTCCAGGCGGTGACGAGCCCGTGGTCGGCGATGGCTGCGGCGAGGAGGGTGTCCACGGCTTCGGCGTCGAGCCGGAGTGCGGCCCGTGCGAGGCCGCGGCACTCCTGGCGCACATCGCCGAGTTGCAGTCCCGTACGGGCTCCGCGCCGCGGGCTCCGTCGTTGTGCGGGCGGTCCGGTCACGGTCGTCGGGTGCATCGCCCCTTCGGCTGCCGGTGTGGTGCGGGCCAGCCGCGCGGCCTCGGCCGGGGGCAGTCCCGTACTGGTCAGATCGCACATCCGGGCCAGTACGGCGATGTCGCCGGCGGTCCAGCGGCGGTGCTTGCCGCCCACGTGTGCGGCGGGCCCTATCCCGTACCGCCGGTCCCAGGAGCGCAGGGTGGTGGGGGCGACTCCGAAACGCCGTGCCACCGCGCCCGTGGTGAGGCCGCCTTGCTCCGTCCGCTCCAGGTCCGTTCCCATCGGTGGATCATACGACGCACAAACGATGCATGTTGAAGGTGTCGTTTGCCGGACCCAACACTGGGACACCCGCCCCGGGACGCCCCCCGCCGTCCCGGGTCGGACCCGCAGTGAACGGAGTGGGGCGACTGCGCCGGTTGCAGACGTACCGGCTCCGACCGGCAGAGGGAGCGACGGCATGAGCACCACATCACTGGCCCGATCGACCGGCCGGACCGCGGCGGTCGGACCGCTGCGCCCACCGGTCGAGGAGAGCCGCGAGTGCGAACGGCTCGCCAGCGGTCTCCTGGCCGGCGACGAGCGGTGCTTCGCCGCGATCTACCGCCGCTGGGGACCGCTGGTGCACACGCTGGCGACCCGTACGCTCGGGGACGCCCGCGAGGCGGAGGACGTGACACAACAGGTGTTCCTCGCGGCCTGGCGCGGTCGCAGCGGCTTTCGGCCCGAACGCGGCACGCTCGGTGCCTGGTTGGTGGGGATCGCCCGCCGCAAGACCGTGGACGCGCTGGCCGCCCGCAGTCGCCGCGGTGAACTCGTCACCGCCGCCGCCCGGTCCCCCGCGCGGCGCACTTCGCACGACGGCACCTCACCGGACGGCGCGCTGGACCGGGTGCTGATCGCCGACGAGTTGAGCCGGCTCCCCGGCCCGCAGCGCGAAGTGCTGTGCCTCGCCTTCTACGAGGACCTCACCCAGGCGCAGATCGCCGAGCGGACCGGCATTCCGCTGGGCACGGTCAAGAGCCATGCCCGACGGGGGCTGCACCGGCTGCGCCGACGTATCGGCGAGCCCGGCGACTGACCGTGCTCGCAGCCCCGCCCCGGCTGCGGGTCGTGCGGTACGGACCGGTCGCCCTCGCGGCGCCCACGGCGTTGACCGTCCCGGTGCGGAAGGGAGCAGGACGTGTCCGAGCACCTCGATACCCGGACGTTGGGCGAACTCGTACTGGATCGCGCCCCGTGGCCCGAGGCGGATCCACGCCTCGCCCACGTCGAGGGGTGCGCCGTATGCGGGAAGGAGTTGGCCGCCCTGCGTCGGGTGGCCAGGGCGGTGCGCACGGCGACGGCGGCGGACCTGCCGATCGCCCCGCCCGAGCGGGTCTGGCACGCCATCGTCCACCGGTTGGCCGACCCGCGCGCATGAGATCCCGGGCGAATCCGCCGGTGGCAGGCGTACCGGCCGCATTCGGGGGAAGCGTCCGCCTTGAGCGCCCCGGTCGGTCCGGGGCGCTCAAGGCGGACGACCCGCACACCCCGGGGAGCCCCCCAAGGAAGAGGATGGAAGGCGGTTGGTGCCGTGGCCGATGAGGCTCAGCTGTTTCTGCTCCCGGAGCGCCGTGCTCGGCTGGGTGCCGCGCTCGGTGCCGTGGGCGCGCTGGAGTGCCTGGACACGCCTGCCGTACGGGCCTGGCTGGATGCGCACGAGATGTCCGCGTCGTCGGAGCGGGTGCGGATCGTCCCGGCCGGTTCCGAGGTGTTGATCCCCGAGGACGCCGACCGGCTGCCCGTACCGCTGGGTGACGAGGAGGTCGAGCGGGTGCAGCGGGAGTGCGCACCGCAGTCGATCACCGATGTGGAGGACGAGTTGCTGGCGTTCCGGGACACCGCGCAGGACTGGGAGGCCCTGGTGCTCAGGGCGTTGACGGCCGGGGTCCCCGCGGCGCGGATCGTCGCGTTGACCGGTCTGGACGCGCAGGAGGTCGCCCGGGTGGAGGCCGCCTGACGGTCCGCGGTCGGTTCAGCGGTAGCGCGGCAGCTTGACGACGGTGACGAAGAAGTCGTCGATCTGTCGGATCGCCTGCATGAACTGGTCGAGGTCGACCGGCTTGGTGACATAGGCGTTGGCGTGGAGTCGGTAGCTGCGGAGGATGTCCTCCTCGGCTGCCGACGTGGTGAGCACCACGACGGGGATATGGCTCAGGTCGGGGTCCGACTTGATCTTCTCCAGCACCTGGCGGCCGTCGTACTTCGGCAGGTTGAGGTCGAGCAGGATCAGATCGGGCCTCGGCGCGTCGGTGTGTCCGTTGCGGCGGTAGAGGAAGTCCAGCGCTTCCAGACCGTCGCGCACGACGTGCAGGGTATTGCCGATCTTGTTGTCCTCGAACGCCTCGCGCGTCATGAGCTCGTCGCCGGCGTCGTCCTCGACGAGGAGGACCTCTACGGGCTGGGAGAGGGCTGGGGTACTCATGGGGCTTTTCCTTCAGGGGCAGGGGTGGTGACGGGGGACGGCAGCGCTGAGGCGTCCGCCGCTGACTCCGCGGGCTCGGCGGGCGATGCTGCCACCGGGAGCGTGAAGACGATGCGGGTGCCCTCGGTGTGGTCGGTGTCGACCCAGATCCGGCCACCGCTGTGCTCGATGATCTTCTTGCACAGGGAGAGTCCGATGCCGGTGCCGCTGTAGCTGTCGCGGCTGTGGAGCCGCTGGAAGATGACGAACACCTTGTCGGCGAACTCGGCCGGGATGCCGATGCCATTGTCGGTGACCGCGAACCGCCAGAAACCTTCTTGGTCGTCGGGTTCGGCGGTGACGGTGATGTGCGGCGTGCGGTCGGGGCTGCGGAACTTGACGGCGTTGCCGATCAGGTTCTGCCACAACATCGCGAACAGGGTGGGATCGCCCTGTACGGACGGGAGTTCGTCGCGCTTGTCGACGCTCGCCCCGGAGTCCGCGATCGTGACGGACAGATCGCGTACGGCCCGGTCGAAGGCGGAGTCGAGCGGGACGGTCTCGACGCTGTCGTGCAGTCGCCCCACGCGCGAGAAGGTCAGCAGGTCGTTGATGAGGATCTGCATCCGCTTGGCACCGTCGACGGCGAAGCCGATGTACTGCTTCCCCCGGTCGTCGAGTTCTTCTCCGTACCGCTTCTCCAGCAGCTGGCAGAAGGAGGCGACCTTGCGCAGCGGCTCCTGGAGGTCATGGGAGGCGACGTACGCGAACTGCTCCAGTTCGGCGTTCGACCGCTCCAGTTCGACGCGCTGCTCCTCCAGGTCGGCGGCCTGCTGGGTGAGGGTGGCTTCGTTGCGCTGGGAGGCGTCGAGGTCGGCGACGACACGGACGCGCATCGCCTCCACGGCCTCGGCCAGCGCCTGGAGGTCGGCGGGGCCCTGGAGCGGGATGTGGTGCTGGAACTCGCCGTCGGCGACCCGCTGGGAGGCGCTGCGCACGGCGCTCAGGGGACGGCCCACCGCGAAGTGGATCAGTACGGCGAGGCCCACGGCCGCCGCCAGGAAGGTGGCGAGGATCAGGGCCAGGGAGAAGTCCTGGTGTTCCCGGGCCTCGGTGAGTTCGTCGCGCCATTTCGCGCGCTCGTCGACCAGCCGGGTGTGCTGGGCGTCGAGGCTGCTGCGCACCCGGTCGAAGGCCGTCTTGCCGGCGGCGGGTGCTTCGACCGGTCCGAGTTTGCGGGCGGCGATGGCGGGCTCGGCGAACTCGGTGCGCCAGGTCTCGGCGGCTTCTTCGACCGCGGCCAGGTCGGCCGCCGGTCCCTTCTCCGCTCCCATGAGTTCATCGAGCCGGTTGCGGCTGCGCTCCTCGGTGGTCACGCCCCGGTAGTACGGCTCCAGCAGATCGGGGTCGGCGGTGAGCAGATAGCCGCGTACGCCGGTCTCCTGATCGAGGAGTGCGGCCTTGAGCTGGAACGCTTCGGCCCGGGCTGGGGCGATGTCGTCGACGAGATGGACGTTGGCCGTCTCGGTCCGGTCGAGCGCGCGGGTTCCCACCGCGGCGGCGACCGCGGCCACCACGCCCATGAGGACCAGGGCGAGGAGGAACCACGCCTGCACGGTCAACCCTCGAAACCCCCTGCGGGCCTTGCGGGCACTGTCGGGGGCTATCGGACGGGTGGTGCCGGAGGTCACGAGTGGTCGTTCCATTCGAGGTGGAGGAGGGCGATGTCGTCGGACGGGCCGCCCGCTTCGGCGGCCAGGGACTGTGCGGTGTTGAGGAGGACGTCGACGAACTCGTCGGCGGGCAGTTGCGGGTGGTGCCGGGCGATGGCGAGGAGTCCTTCCTCACCGAGGCGCTCGGGGCCGCTGCCCGTCTTCCCTTCGATGAGCCCGTCGGTGAAGACGACGACGGCGCCGCCGGACGGGACCGTGAGCCGGGTGGTGGGCCACTCCGCGAGCTTCGGGAGCAGCCCGAGGACGGGACCGGGCTGCACTTCCTCCAGTCGCACCTCGTCGGGGGTGCGGACGAGGAAGCCCGGGTGTCCGGCGCGCATCACGTCCATCACCCGCTCCTCGGTGCGGAAGGTGAGGCTGGTGAGGGAGGCGAAGATCTCCGGTCCCGAGCGTTCGGCGACGAGGACCTGCTCCAGGAGTTCGAGGAGGTGCTGTCCCCGGGTGCCCGCGAGGACGAAGGACCGCCAGGCCACCCGTAGACAGACGCCGAGTGCGGCTTCGTAGGGGCCGTGCCCCGATACGTCACCGACGACCGCGTGGGTGATGCCGTCCTCGGTCTGGACGACGTCGTAGAAGTCTCCGCCGAGCAGGGCCTGGGCCCGGCCTGGCTGGTAGCGGGAGCAGATCCGGACGCTGTCGTCGAGGAGGAGCGGGGTGGGCAGCAGTCCGCGTTCGAGTCGGTTGTTCTCCTCGGCGCGCAGCCGCTCGGCCTGGAGGGCGGCGGCTGACTGCTCGGTGTGCTTGCGCTGGATGGCGTAGCGGATGGCGCGGGCGAAGAGGTCGGGTTCCAGTCTCCCTTTGACCAGGTAGTCCTGGGCACCGGAGGCGACGGCGGCGAAGCCCGCTTCTTCTTCGGCGAGACCGGTGAGCACGACGACCGCGGAGCTGTCGGCGACCGCGATGACCTTCTCCAGCGCTTCGAGTCCCTGGGCGTCGGGGAGGTGGAGGTCGAGCAGCACGCACTGGGGGCGCTCGCGGCGCAGCAGGGGCAGCGCGTCGGAGAGGGACCGGGCCCACTGGAGGTGGAGCGGGACACCGCTGTCGGCGACGAGTTCTTCGACGAGCAGGGCGTCGCCGGCGTCGTCCTCGATCAGCAGGACCGTGGGGCGGCCTTCGTTCCAGAGCACCCGGGAGGGGTCTTTGGCGGCCTGGGGTTCCGAGAGGCGGGCCGCCTGGGGTTCCGAGAGGCGCGTCTGACCGCTTCGGGACTGCTGCGGGGGTACGGCAATGGTGTGTCTGCTCTTGCTCGACACAGAGGTGTCACGGTGACCAGTCCCCATGACAGGGAGTCTCCTCTCGCGGCGGGCGCTCCAGCTCACGGGGTCGCGGGTGCGTCCACACTGAGGCCATCAAACCATTGACCTGAAACAATATTTCACGCCTGAATCCTGTACCGGAAGCCGCGTCGGTCATCCAGTACCCGTCAGGCCCGTGTCGATTCCACCGGGGAGCCCCGGATTTACCGGGCAGTAGAACGACGTCGGTGGGCCCAACATACGGGGTGCGGACGAGGAGCACAGCGGGGGTGGGCCTTCGAGAAATTGCGCGATCGATCATGCGAACGACCCCCTGAACGCCTGCTTCACCTTCTGGACCAGGGAACTCGATCCGCCCCATGAGTCCCATCGGCTGGGCGTTCACCGCCATGCGTGACATGCGTCTCGCCCGGTGCGGGGAGGGAGGCGCCCGCCGCTTCGCGAGACAGGGGACAGCGGGAATTCACAGGGAATTTATCGACCTCCGCCCCTTCACATCGGGACCGGCGGCCCTCCAGCGCCGGGTCCGAGGACTCCGCGCGCAGCCGACGAAGTGCCCCGGGAGCCGTGGAGGCTCCCGGGGCACCGAGGGTGCTGATGAACTGGTTCAGATGGTGCGGTCGCGCAGGGCGGCCCTGGCCGGGAGGACCGTGGCGGCCAGCCCCAGCAGGACGCTCGCCGCGACGAACGATCCGTACACCAGCGGCGGCACATGGGGCGCCTGTCCGGTGAGGCCGTTCGTCATCGGCACCAGCGTGGCCAGCGCGATCGCCGAGCCCAGGACCACTCCGGCCCCGGTGACCAGCAGCGCTTCCCAACGGATCATGCCGAGCACCTGTCGGCGGGTGGAGCCGATCAGTCGGAGCATCCCCAATTCGCGCCGACGGTCCAGCACGGTCATGACCAGGGTGTTCGCCGCCGCGATGGCCGCGAAGCCGCCGAGGATGGCCGCCATGACGCGATTGCCCCAGGCGTTGAGTTCCCGGTCGACGCTCGCCGCGGACGCATAGCCCTCACGGTCCTGCACGGTGCCGAGGGCGGCGAGCTGTTCGGCCGCCTCCGGGGCGCCGCGCACCAGCAGGTCCTGTGCGTAGGGAGAGGTGACCCGGCCCTTGAGGTCGGCGGCGGCCAGGGTGATCTCGGCGAAGCCGAGGCCCCTTCCGTACAGCGCCACGATCTCGGGCTGGGCGGGGGTCCCGTCGGGCAGGCGGATCTGCATCCGGTCGCCGACCTTCGCTCCCGTACGGTCGGCCACGACCCGGTCGACGGCGATCTTCCCGGGGGCGAGTGCCCCGATCGACCCCTTGCGCACATCGAGGTCCTGCACCTTCACCAGCGCCGCCGGATCACCGTGGACGCCCTGGACGGAAGCAGACTGCCAGGAGGTGTCACCGGCTGTTTCGGAGGACACCAGGACCGAGGTGCGCACCAGAGCGACGGCCGCGGAGACCCCGGGGATGCGCTCGGCCCGCTCGGTGGCGTCCAGCGGCAGCCCACCGGGTGCGCTCACCAGGTGGTCGGCCTTCATTCCGGCGCGCTGCTGCTCCTCGGTCGCCCGGTCGGTACTGGTCTGGAGGAAGATCAGTACAGAGGAGAAGGCCATGGCCAGCACGATCGGGGTCATGGCGGAGGCGAGTCGACGGGCGTTGGTACGGGAGTTGGCTGCGGCCAGGGATGCCGAGGCGCCGGCGGCGCGCAGCGGCAGGCCGAAGAGTCCCGCGCAGGCCCGGGCGATCAGCGGCCCGAGCAGGGCCACGGCGAGCATGAAGCACATCACCACGCCGAGGGCGGTGTTGGCCGCGTCCTCCCCGGAGGTGCTCGCCGCCACCCCGGTGAGCGCGATGCCGCCGACCAGGGCGGCGATGCCCAGCGGGGTGCGGATCTTGCCGAAGCGGACCCGTTCGACGGCTGCGTCGGCCAGTGCCTCACCGGGCTTGATCTTCGCCGGTCGTCGGGCGGCGGCCCAGCCCGCGATCAGGGCGGTGATCAGACAGGCGGCGACGGCGATCGACAGGGGAAGGGGGGAGACGGCCAGCTCCACGGCTTCGGGAACGGCGCCCTTCTCCTTCAACTGTCCGAACCACCAGTGCGCCAGGGCCACTCCGGGCACACAGCCCAGCGCTCCGGCGAGCGGGGCGACGAGGAGTCCTTCGGTGGCGATGGTGCGGCGGATCTGGCGCGGGGTGGCGCCGATCGCCCGCAGCAGGGCGAACTCTCGACGCCGCAGCCCCACGGAGAGCGCGACCGTACCGGCGGCGGTGAAGACGGCGACCATGGTGGCGATGCCGCCGAAGGAGGCGCCGAGGGCGATGAGTGCTTCCTTCGCCGTGCCGAGGAGGGGGTCCTCCAAGGTGCCGCGGGTGTCGGCGGTACGGACCTTCGCCTTGCCGTCGACGGCCTGGCGGACCTGTCCTGACAACTCCCCAGCGGAGACCCCGGGCTTGGGGAGTACGGCGATGGCGTCCAGCTTGCCGGGGTGTCCGGACAGCCGTACGGCCTCGGCGGTGTCGAACCACACGCCCGCGCCCTGGACGAGCCCGGAGACTCGGAACTCCCGGGCGCCCACGGGGGTTTCCAGCCGGATCCGGTCGCCGATCTTCGCGCTTCCCTCGCCGAGGACGACATCGCCGGTGCGCGGCGCCGCGCCTCCGGTCAGTTCGGTCCCGGTGAAGGCGGTCGACCCCCAGCCCTGGGCGTTCAGGGCGGCCTCTCCCCGGTTCGGGGCCTGTACGGGGAAGGTCACGTCGGGGACGGCCGCTGCCACACCGGGGGCCGCGGCCACGGTCCGTACGAGGGATGCGTTCACCCGGGCCCGGTCCGGAACCTGTACGTATTCGGTGGATCTGTCCTCGCCCGCACCGACGGTGTACCGGATCTGCTGATCGGCTGCGACCACCACGGGTGCGGCCTCGTAGCGGGTGGGCGGCACGCTGGCGCGAACTCCGGTCTCCAGCATGATCCCGCAGGCGGAGACGATCGCGGCGGTCATCAGCAGGGCGACGAGGGTTCCGATGAACGCAGACGGTTTGAAGCGGATCGCGGCCCGCGCCAGGCCGTTGGGCCCGGACATCAGGCCACCATCCCGGCGTAGGCGTGGGCGGGGGCGGTCAGGGCGCGCATCCGGTCGGCGATCGTGCCGGGGTCGGCACCGGCGAGGCTGTCGACGATCGAACCGTCGGCGAGGAACAGCACCCGGTCCGCGTAGGCGGCGGCGATCGGGTCATGGGTGACCATGACGACGGTGGCACCGAGGCCGTCCACGGCGGAGCGCAGCAGTTGGAGCACTTCGGATGCGGTGGTGGTGTCCAGTGCCCCGGTGGGCTCGTCCGCGAAGATCACATCGGGCTGGGTGACGAGCGCCCGGGCGAGGGCCACCCGCTGCTGCTGCCCGCCGGAGAGTTCGGAGGGCCTACGGGCCCCCTTGTCCCCCAGGCCGACCTGTGCCAGCACCTCGGCGGCGCGGCGCCGGTCGGGCCGTTCACCGGCGAGCCGCACGGGCAGCAGGACGTTCTGTTCGACCGTGAGCGACGGCAGCAGATTGAACGCCTGGAAGACGAAGCCGAGCCGGGTGCGGCGCAACAGGGTGAGCTTGTTCTCGCTCATGCCGGTGATCTCGGTGCCGCCGAGGCGTACCGATCCCTCGGTGGGCCGGTCAAGTCCGGCCGCGCACTGGAGGAAGGTGGACTTGCCCGAGCCGGACGGGCCCATGACGGCGGTGAAGGAACCGTGCGGAAGGACGAGATCGATGCCGCGGAGTGCGTGGACGGCAGCGCGCCGGGTGCCGTACTGACGCCGTACGCCACGGAGTTCGACCGCCGCGGCGCCGCCCTGACCGTAGCCCTGGCCGTGGTCGTAGGCCGCTCCCGCTGCCGCCGACTCGTTCCGCCGCTTGCTGCGCCGCAGCCCCATGATCGTCTCCGTCTTCACTATCCGTGCAGGTCAACGGGTTAGACGCTACGGATCAACGGGCCCCTACAACCATGGCGTTGACCGGCCGATCGGGGGTGGGGATTGCCCCACCACCTCCCGGCGGCAAGCACCCGACTGCGCCCCGCAATAGTTGCAAGGTCAATCATTTGGTAAACTAATTACTGACGGTTTCTTGACGCCCTCTTGATGCTCCCGTTTACACAGTGAGGATGAGCCCATCGGACACGCAGACACCCTCATAGCCATGGGCGGCGCCTTCCTCGCAGCCGCCTTCCTCGCCCGCCTCGGTGGCCGCATCGGTCTGCCGACGATCCCTCTGTTCATCCTGGCCGGCATCCTGCTCGGCCCCCACACTCCCGGCATCGTGCTGCTCTCCGACCCGCACGACCTGGAGATGCTCTCGGCCCTCGGCCTGGTCCTCCTCCTCTTCTACCTGGGCCTCGAATTCCACCTGGACGACCTCAAAGCGGGCGGCCGGAAGATGGCCATCGCCGGTGGCGTCTATCTGCTGCTGAACGTCGGAGCCGGCCTCGGCTTCGGCTTCGCGCTCGGTTGGGGTACGGGCGAAGCCCTGGTGCTCGCCGGTGTCCTCGGCATCTCCTCGTCCGCGATCGTGACGAAGGTCCTCGTGGACCTGGGCCGCATCGGCAACCCCGAGACCAAACCCATCCTCGGAATCATCGTGGTCGAGGACATCTTCCTCGCCCTCTACCTCGCCGCCCTCCAACCCATCCTGTCGGGCGCGGACAGCCTGTCGGCCGCCGTGATGGACGGCGGGAAGGCGTTCGGCTTCCTGCTGCTGCTCGCCCTGGCCGCACGGTTCGGCACCAAGGTCATCGGCCGGTTGATGAACACCCCGGACGATGAACTCCTGGTCATCTCCTTCCTGGGCGCGGCCGTGTTCATGGCCGGAGTCTCGGAGTGGTTCGGGGTCGCGGACGCCATCGGCGCCTTCATGGTCGGTCTGATGCTGGGGAGCACGACCTCCGGGGAACGCATCCTCAAACTGGTCCACCCACTGCGGGACGCCTTCGGCGCCATCTTCTTCTTCGGCTTCGGCCTCTCGATCGACCCGGGCGACCTGCCCTCCGTCCTGTGGCCGGTCCTCGCGGCCGTGGCCGTGACCCTCGCCATGAACGTCCTCGCCGGGCTCGCCGCGGCCCGGATCTACGACTTCGGCCCGGGACCGGCCGCCAACATCTCCACCACCCTGCTCGCCCGCGGTGAGTTCGCGCTGATCCTGGCGACGATGGCGGCAGCCGCCGGCCTGGACAACCGTCTCTCGCCGTTCATCGCGGGATACGTCCTGGTCCTGGCCGTACTGGCGCCCATGGTCGCCGGCAGGTCACACCTGCTCGCCCGTTTCCTGCCGAAGGCGAGGAAACCCGAGCCCGTCCCCTCCCAGGTCGGCTGACACCGAAAGCGGCTGCGGCGCCTCGCACTCGAACCACACGGTCTTGCCGGTCGGCGTCAGCGGTACGACGCCCCAGCGGTCGGCCAGCGCCGCGATCAGCAGCAACCCACGCCCGCCCTCGTCGAGTCCTTCGGGATCGACCGGGGCGGGCGTTCGCGGCAACCCGGGCCCTTCGTCGCTGACCTCGATCCGCACCCCCCAGGGCAGCCGCAGCAGCGCGAGCGCACAGTGCCGCCCGGGCACATGGCGTACGACGTTGGCCAGCAGTTCGGTGAGCCCGAGCCCGACCGTGTCCGCCAAGCCGTCGAGCCCCCAATCGTGAAGGTACGAGCGCGCGATACGGCGAACATGACGGGCGGCATGGTCACCGACAGTGAAGCTCATCCGATAGCTCAGGGATGGCTCCGGGTCGATCAACTGCACGATAACTCCCGATGGTGCACGATTAGTTGGCTCTTTTCCCCTCCTAGACTGCCGCCACACGCTTAGGCTTGACTACCAAAAGTGAGCAACCCTGCCAAACGTTGGGGGCTGGCGTGACTGCTGTTCGAAACCTGGACCCGAGCGCTTCACCGCTCGACTACTACGGCTCGGAATTACGGCGACTGCGCGAAACCGCCGGACTGAGCCAGGCTCAACTCGGATCGATCGTCTTCTGCACCGGCTCGCTCGTGGGCCAGATCGAAACGACGAAGAAGGTCCCGACGCGCGACTTCTCCGAGCGCGTGGACGCGGCCCTCGGCACGGACGGGATGTTCTCCCGACTGGTGGGGCTGGTGCTCCGCAGCCAACTTCCCTCCTGGTTCCAGCCATACGCGGAAATGGAGGCACGCGCCACCTTCATCTCCACGTTCCAGCCACAGTTGGTGTACGGACTCCTTCAGACCGAGGCGTACGCACGAGTCCTCATGAGCGTGGACTGCAAGGACGACCTCGAAGGGAAGGTCGCGGCGCGAATGGAGCGTCAGCGCATCCTGGAACGTCCCAGCCCACCTGCCACGTGGGTGGTGCTCAGCGAGGCCGCACTCCACCAGGAGATCGGTGGCCGGGCAGTGATGCGCAAGCAGCTCTCGCGGCTCCTGGAGCTACGGAATCGGCGCTGGCTGAGCGTCCAAGTCCTGCCGTTTGCCGCAGGAGAACACACCGGCCTGGACGGGTCGTTCAACATCCTGCGATTCGGGGACGATCCAGACATCATCTACACCGAGGACTTCATCCAGGGCCATATGACGGCCAACCCCGAGAGTATCCGAGAGGGTTCGCTCCGTTACGATCGCCTCCAGGCCGCTGCCCTCTCCGTGAGGGATTCAGCGGCGCTGATCGCCCGCGTAATGGAGGAGCGTTATGGGGAGCAACCCGAGTCCGACGAGCGCTCTATGGCGTAAGTCGTCGTTCAGCGGAACCACCGGTGGAAACTGCGTCGAGTGCGCGCCTCTGGGCAATGTGGCCTGGCGGAAGTCGACTTACAGCGGCACCACAGGCGGAGACTGCATAGAGTGCGCGCCCCTCGGTTCGGCCAGCTGGCAGAAGTCCTCGCACAGCGGGGCGTCCCAGAGCCAGTGCGTCGAGGTCGCCGCACAGCCCTGCCGTATCGCCGTCCGTGATTCCAAGGACCCGGGCCGTGGGTCCTTCACGGTCGCGCCCGCGGCGTTCGCGGTCTTCACCGAGGCCGCCTCGCGCGGAGCACTCAACCCCGCGTAGGACGTGGGCCGTGTCTGACGCGGCTTAGGCGTCCCGGCACAGCAACAGCAGTGCCCGGTCGTCGTTGACGTCCTTCGCCACCGTCTCGATGAGATGCCAGGCCGCCCCCTCGAAACCGGAGGAGACATAGCGGTCGGCCTCACCGGTCAGACGGTCCATGCCTTCGCTGAGGTCCTGGCCGGAAGCCTCCACCAGGCCGTCCGTGAAGAGCATCAGCACATCGCCGGGGCGCAGGGAACCCTTCACCGGGTCGAACTGCGCCCCGTCGTACACCCCCAGCAGCGGGCCCTCCCCGGACTTCTCCTCCCACTGGCCGTTGCCCGCGCTGAGCTGGAGCGCCGGGAGGTGGCCGGCGGAGAACAGCTCGTAGTCCCCGGACTCCAGGTCCAGAACGAGATGGATCGAGGTGGCGAAGCCCTCGTCCCAGTTCTGTCTGAGTAGATAGCCGTTGGCCGCATGGAGGAAGCGGTGCGGGGGCAGGGAACCGAGCAGACCGCCGAAGGCGCCGGAGAGCAGCAGGGCGCGCGAAGCCGCGTCCATCCCCTTGCCGGACACATCGGTGAGGACGACTTCGAGCGTACGGCCGCCGTTGGTACGGGCCGCGACCACGAAGTCACCGGAGAAGGACTGGCCGCCCGCGGGCCGCAACGCCATCTCCTGGTGCCAGCCCTTCGGCAGCCGCGGCAGGGCGCTCTGGACGGCGATGCGTTCCCGCAGGTCGAAGAGCATGGTTCCACCGCGTCTCCAGGGGACGCCGACCCGGGCCCGGAACTGCGCGATCAGCAGTCCGAAGAACCCGCAGGCCGCGACGACGAGGACCGTGCCGGGGGTGACCCGGTCGGGGCCGTCGTCATAGGGGCCGAGGTTGAAGGTCTCCACGATCAGGCCCGCGGCGCAGGCCGCGTACAAGCCGAGCAGGCTCGCCGGACGCAGGATCAGCGCGCCCGCGACGATCGGCAGCACCAGAGCGGACGGCGAGATCCACTCGGACTTGGTGATCGTGCCCCAGGTGATGGCCGGAACGGTCAGCAGCAGCCCGGTGAGGGCGACCGTGTCCGAGCCGTCGCCGCGGAAGTAGTCGACCGCGGATTTGCGCAGCGCGATTCTGGCCCGGTGGGTTGCCTTGCGCCACCGGGCCCCCAGGGAGTCTGCTGCTCTGCCACGGACCATTGTCGTGTGACCTTATCGACCCATAGCCCGTTCGTGCAGGGGGACCCCTATGACAATGCGTTCGAAATCGGGTCGCTCTGTCGACGTATCGGTAGATAGTCATGGCATATGACAACTGCTGTATGGCTCCTACACCCTGACGGTTCCACAGATGCGCGCACCCCGCCTGACCTGGCCTTCCGTCAGGACCGCGAGGGTTCCATCCCGGGGTGGTGACGTCTACCACAGGCACGGACTGGTGTCCGATCGAGGCCCGGAAGGGGTGAAATTAAGCCGGAACGCCCGCCTCGTACAGTTGGCGCCTGTCGGCGCCCAACGATGTAATGGTCCAGACCAGGCATCGAGTCCAAGAGGCGCATGGTAAATCCGGCCATCGCCCGCGTGCGGGAACGGGACAGATGGCGTCGGACCCCGCTGCTGTGATTGATACCACGCCGATGCGGGCCACCGGGCCCGAAGCCGGTCAATGACCCGCTCACCCGCGCGAAAGTCTCCCGACACCCCGAAAATTCGTTCGCCGATCCCGGTCGCACTTTGTTAGGCATGACGGATGAGCGTTGAGCTGCGAGTCCTCGAAACGTCCGAATGGGACGAGTGGTACGAGGGATTGGAGCAGGCCTTCGGAGGCGTGCGGCAGTCCCAGGAGAAGCGGGACCTCATCAGAGAACTGACCGATCCGGCGCGCTCGCTCGGAGTGTGGGACGGGTCGGTGTCCGTGGGCACCGCGGGTTCCTTCGGCTTCGACGTCACCGTGCCGGGCGGGTCGGCGGTCCGCATGGCCGGAGTGAGCGAGGTGAGCGTCGCCTCCACCCATCGGCGCCGCGGGGTGCTCACCTCGATGATGCGCCGCCAGCTCGACGACCTACGGGAGTGGGGCGAGCCGCTGGCCGTCCTCACCGCCTCCGAACCCGCCATCTACGGGCGCTTCGGCTACGGCACCGCGAGCTGGCAGCTGATCGCGGAGATCGACACCTCCCGCGTGCGCTTCCCGGAGCCCGAGCGCCCCGACGGCATCACCCTGCGCAAGGTGAAGCCCATGGACGCCCTCGCGATCTGTGAGGCGATCTACGCGCGCAAGCTGCCCGAGCGCCCGGGCATGATCGCCCGACTGCCCGACTGGGACCGTCTTCAGGTGCTGGACGCATCCGAGGACAAGGCGGGCGCGTCGGACCTACAGTGCGTGCTCGCCGAACGGGACGGCGAGGTGGTCGGCTTTACCCGCTTCCGCAATCGTCCCGCCTGGGACGAGGCCGGCCCCAAGGGCTCCATCCAACTGACCGATCTCTACGCGCTGGACCCGGCCGCGGACGCCGCGCTCTGGCGATTCCTCGCCGGAATCGACCTCACGTCGTCGATCCGGATGGAGAACCGACCGGTCGACGACCCCTGGCAGCATCTCGTCTCCGATGTGCGGCGCTGCAACGTCCGCATCTGGGACGGTCTGTACGTGCGGCTGATCGAGGTCGGCACCGCACTCGCGGCCCGCTCCTACCGCACCCCCGTGGATCTCGTGATCGAGGTGGAAGACGCCTTCTGCCCCTGGAACGAAGGGCGTTGGCGGCTCTCCGGAGACACCAAGGGCGCAGTCTGCGAGCGGACGGCGGACGCCGCCGATCTGGTGCTGTCCGTACGGGAGCTGGGCGCGGCCTACCTCGGCGGGATCTCGCTGACGGCGCTCGCCGCGTCCGGTCGGGTGCGCGAGGTCCGCAGCGGTGCGCTCGCAGAGGCCGCCGCCGGATTCGGCAGCGATGTGGCGCCCTGGCTGCCGCACAACTTCTAACGACGTTGGACGCTCGTCCCCCGGTCGCTGTGGCCGGGCCGGGGGACGGGCCCTAACCCGCCGTGGTCACCTGGCAGTGCGGGCACCAGAAGAGATTGCGCGCAGCGAGGTCGGCGGTACGGATCTCGGTGGCGCAGATGTGACAGGGCAACTGCGCGCGGCGGTAGACGTACACCTCACCCCCGTGGTCGTCGACGCGCGGCGGCCGGTCCATGGCCTCGGGGGTGTGCTCGGGCCGGACGGTGTCGATGCGGTTGTTGCGCACACCCTCGCGCATCAGCGCCACCAGATCGGCCCAGATGAGGTCCCATTCGGCGCGCTCGATGTCCCTGCCAGCGCGGTAGGGGTCGATGTTGTGCCGGAACAGCACCTCGGCGCGGTAGACGTTCCCCACACCCGAGATGATCTTCTGGTCGAGCAGGAGCGCGGCGATGGTCGTACGGGAACGGGAGATCCGGGCGAAGGCCCGGCCGGGGTCGTCGTCGGCGCGCAGCGGGTCCGGGCCGAGGCGTTCGTGTATCGCGGCCTTCTCGCCGTCGGTGATCAGCGCACAGGTGGTCGGACCGCGCAGGTCCATATAGCCGTCGGGGGTCGCGAGGCGCAGCCGGACGGTGTCGGTGGGCGGCGGTGCGGGCGCGTCCCCCAGGTCGACCTTGCCGAACAGCCCGAGATGGATGTGGACCCAGCCGAGCGGGCCGAAGCCGAGGAACAGGTGCTTGCCGTGGGCCTCGGCCGCGTCCATGACCTGGCCGTCGATCAGGGCGGCCGAGTCGGAGAACTTGCCCTGGGGGCTGGTGATGCGCAGGGCTCGATCGAGGAAGCGCTCGCGGTGGTCCTGCGCGAGACGGTGGATGGTGTGGCCTTCGGGCACGGGAGTCGATCCTTGGTGCTGGTCCGCTGCGGAGACTCCCATTGTGCCCCGGGCGCGCCTCGCTTCCGTGCCTCAACCGCTCCCCCGGCGCCAAGAACGAGCGCCCCACAGGTGGAACCTGGGGGCGCCGGGGCTGATGGGGTTACGGCTGAGGGTGGTGGGCCGGGATCGGGGGGAGTTCACCCGTGTTCTCGTACGCCGTCAGCATCTCGATCCGGCGCGTGTGGCGCTCTTCGTTCGAGTACGGCGTGTTGAGGAAGATCTCGACGAACTTCGTCGACTCCTCCACCGTGTGCATTCGGCCACCGACGGCGACCACGTTGGCGTTGTTGTGCTCGCGCCCGAGGGCGGCGGTCTGCTCGCTCCAGGCGAGTGCGGCCCGGACGCCCTTGACCTTGTTCGCGGCGATCTGCTCGCCGTTGCCCGACCCGCCGATCACGATGCCGAGGCTGTCGGGGTCGGCGGCCGTACGCTCCGCGGCACGGAGGCAGAACGGCGGGTAGTCGTCCTGGGCGTCATAGATGTGGGGTCCGCAGTCGACGGGGTCATGGCCATGGGCCGTGAGCCACTCGACGAGGTGGTTCTTGAGTTCGTAGCCAGCATGGTCGGAACCGATGTACACGCGCATAAGGGGAGTGTGGCACGCGAATGGGCGGGTAGCCGTCAGCGGGGTCAGCACCTGAATGCACCGCACACGATTCTCGAACCAAAGGAATCAACTATGACCTCGCAGCAAACCCTTCCAAAAGAAGGTGAGCAACCAGAGGAGCCTTCACAGTCTCAGTCGTCGGATGAGTTGAAGGCCGGACTAAAGAACCGACATCTCTCCATGATCGCCATCGGTGGAGTGATCGGCGCGGGGCTGTTCGTGGGCTCGGGCGCGGGCATCGCGGCGGCGGGTCCGGCGATCCTCCTGTCGTACGCGCTCGTCGGTCTGATGGTCGTCCTCGTGATGCGGATGCTCGGCGAGATGGCCGCCGCGAACCCGGCGTCGGGCTCGTTCTCGGAGTACGCCGACCGTGCGATCGGACGCTGGGCCGGGTTCTCGATCGGCTGGCTCTACTGGTTCTTCTGGGTGGTCGTCCTCGCGGTCGAGGCGACGGCCGGCGCGGTGATCCTGGAGGGATGGATTCCAGCCGTTCCCCAGTGGGCGTGGGCGCTGTTGGTGATGGTCGTGCTGACCGCGACCAATTTGGCCTCGGTGGGGTCGTACGGCGAGTTTGAGTTCTGGTTCGCCGGGATCAAAGTGGTGGCGATCGGGGCATTCGTGGCGATCGGACTGCTGGCCGTCTTCGGGCTGCTGCCCGGTTCGGACAATCCGGGCAAGGGGTTCGCGCATCTGACCGATTCCGGGGGCTTCTTCCCCGAGGGGTACGGGGCGATCCTCACCGGTGTGCTGATGGTCGTCTTCTCGTTCATGGGCAGCGAGATCGTGACGTTGGCCGCCGGCGAGTCGGCCGACCCCCAGCGTGCGGTGCGGAAGGCGACCAACAGCGTGATCTGGCGGATCGCCGTGTTCTACCTCGGGTCGATCTTCGTCGTACTGACCCTGCTCCCCTGGGACAGCAAGGCCATCACCGAGGACGGCTCGTACATCGCCGCGCTGAACTCCATCGGCATTCCGCACGCCGGTCAGATCATGAACTTCATCGTGCTCACGGCGGTGCTCTCGTGCCTGAACTCGGGCCTGTACACGGCCTCGCGCATGGCGTTCTCCCTGGGCAAGCGCGGTGACGCCCCCGGGGCCTTCGCCCGGACCGACAGCCGTGGCGTGCCGCGGGCAGCGATCCTGGCCTCCGTGCTGTTCGGCTTTGTCGCGGTCTTCTTCAACTACCGCTGGCCCGACACGGTCTTCGCGTTCCTGCTGAACTCGTCGGGCGCGGTCGCGCTGTTCGTCTGGCTGGTGATTTGCTGCACGCAGTTGCGGATGCGCCGGATCATCGAGCGCGAGGCCCCGGAGAAGTTGGTCGTCCGCATGTGGCTGTTCCCCTGGCTGACGCGGGTGACGATCGGAATGATCCTCTTTGTGATCGTCTACATGCTCTTCGATGACACCGGACGGGAACAGATGCTGCTGTCGCTGCTGGTCGCGGCGCTGGTGGTGGCCGTCGCCGTCTGGCGCGACCGCACCGGAGGCGGCAGGGGAAGCGGGGGCAAGGCCCCCCGGTCCGAGCCGGCCCCCACGACGGGTGATCCGACCCGTACCTGACGCGACGTCTTCCCTCGGCGGTCATGCGACCGGCCGTACGGGGTCTGTCACGACAGACCCCGTACGGCCGGGGAAACGTTTCATCCGACCATAGGGCCGGGTCCTCGGTTCAGCCTCGGCGGCCGATCAGCTTCCAGGCCGTGGGCAGGGCGCCCATCGCCAGCGCGGCCTTGAGGGCGTCACCGATGAGGAACGGGGTCAGGCCGGCCGCGATCGCCTGGGAGAGCGTCATTCCGGTGGACAGGGCCAGATAGGGCACGCCGATCGCGTAGATGATCACCGAGCCGACGACCATCGTGCCGGCGGTCCGCAGGACGGAACGGTCGGCGCCGCGGCGGGCGAGGGCTCCCACGACGGTGGCCGCGAGCAACATGCCGAGGATGTAGCCGAAGGACGGCATCGACCAGCCCGACGCGCCTTCTGCGAACCACGGCACGCCCGCCATGCCGGCCAACGCGTAGAGCAGGAGCGACAGCAGACCGCGCTGGGCACCGAGCGCGGTACCGACCAGGAGGGCGGCGAACGTCTGACCCGAGACCGGGACCGGGGAGCCGGGGACGGGCAGGGCGATCTGGGCGGCGATGCCCGTGAGCGCGGCACCCCCGACCACGAGGGCTATGTCCCGGGTGCGGGAGGCGGGCAGCAGGTCTGCGAGGACCGCGCCCGAACGTGAGGTGGCTGTGGCAGTGCTCATCGGGACTCCGCGTGGCGAGGGAAGGCGAGGGAAGGTGTAGGCAGAAGCAAGGAATCGGTGAAGCACAGTGACCGTAGCCCAGGGGCGAACGATCGTTCACCGTCAGCCATCGACAAGGGCGATACGGCCACTTCATTGGAAATGAACAAACGCGCCGGTACACCCATCCCGGGGGGTGACCCTCGTCACTGAGGTGGGGCCGCGTTCGCTCGTCCACACCCAACCAGGGCGTCTGTAGGTTTTCACTAAAGCGCCCGAGCGTTCACATCCGTCGGGACGGGGCAGACGGATGGACGCCTTGTGTAAAATTCGTGCCCGTATAGCGGACATACGTTCCCAGTTAGCGGGCACCATGCTCAGACTTGCTCGTCACCCGCGCATCACCCGCTAGAGCAGCCGCTGTATCGGCCGCCGCACGCCTCCCCGCACGCCCCCTGCACATATCTCGCATGTATCCCCCGCACGTCTCCCGCACATCTGCCGCCAAGGAAACAGGGCACTCCCATGTCTCGGACCTCCGCGCCACCGCCCGTCGACCGCCGCCCGGACGACGTGACGCTCTCGCCCGGACTCAAGCAGCGCCATCTGTCGATGATCGCCCTCGGTGGAGTGATCGGCGCCGGGCTGTTCGTGGGCTCGGGCGCCGGCATCGCCAAGGCGGGGCCCTCCATCGTCATCGCGTACGCCCTGTCCGGGCTGCTCGTGATGCTGGTGATGCGGATGCTCGGCGAGATGTCCGCGGCCAACCCCGCCTCCGGATCGTTCTCAGTGCACGCCGAGCGGGCCATCGGACCCTGGGCAGGATTCACCGCGGGGTGGGCGTTCTGGTTCCTGCTCTGCGTGGCCGTGGGCCTGGAGGCGATCGGCGCGGCCAAGATCATGACGGGCTGGCTGCCGGGCACGCCCGAGTGGGCCTGGGTGGCCCTGTTCATGCTGGTCTTCTGCGTCACGAACCTCGCGGCCGTCAAGAATTTTGGTGAATTCGAGTTCTGGTTTGCCGCCTTGAAGGTTCTGGCGATCATCCTCTTCCTGGTGATCGGCGGCCTCGCGATCGCCGGACTGCTCCCCGGCTCGGACGCTCCGGGCACGGCCAACCTCTCCGGTGACGGCGGCTTCATGCCGATGGGCGTCGACGGTCTGGTGGTCGGACTGCTCGCCTCCCTCTTCGCGTACGGCGGTCTGGAGACCGTCACCATCGCGGCGGCCGAGTCCAAGGACCCGGTGCGCGGGGTCGCCAAGGCCGTGCGCACCGCGATGTGGCGGATCGCCGTCTTCTACATCGGCTCCATGGCGGTCATCGTCACGCTGGTGCCGTGGAACGACCCGAAGGTCGTGGAGAAGGGCCCGTACGTGGCGACCCTCGACCACCTGGGCATCCCCGGTGCCGGTCAGATCATGAACGTGGTCGTGCTCATCGCCCTGCTCTCCGCGATGAACGCCAACATCTACGGCGCGTCCCGGATGGCGTGTTCCCTGGTCGCCCGCGGCCAGGGCCCGCAGGCACTCGGACGGGCGTCGGGCGGAGTGCCGCGGGCCGCGGTGCTGTTCTCCTCCGTCGTCGGCTTCGGCTGCGTCCTGCTGAGCTACTGGCGCCCCGACGACGTCTTCATGTGGCTGCTCAACATGGTCGGCGCGATCATCCTCATCGTCTGGATCTTCATCGCGATCTCCCAACTGATCCTGCGGCGCAGGACCGAGCGCGAGGACCCGTCGCGGCTCGTGGTCCGGATGTGGTGGTACCCGGTCCTGACCTGGTTGGCGCTGGCCGGGATGGCGGCGGTGTTCGTCCTGATGGCCAGGGAGGCGGACACCCGGACGCAGTTGCTGTCCTCGGGCGGGCTGACGCTCGCACTCGCCGTGATCGGATACGTACGACAGACGGCCGGAGCGCGCAGGGCCGCCGAGGCCGGGGCCACCACGGACTGAGCGCTGTGGGCACGGCGGCTGCCCGAGCGCCGAACAGTCAGACATCAGCGGAATTCCCCACGGAACCGCCTCAGCGCAGAATGGTATGACGAACCGCTTTACTGTCATGAAAACGCATGAGACGGATTGCCCCCGAATACCAGCGGATAGGAGCGACTCTTCTATGCGCACGGCACATTGAGCGAGAACAGCGCGCACTCCTCCGTTCCCAACCGGATTTCACTCACCGCGGTATTGCGCAACGCCGGGAAGGTACGGCGGTAGTTGCGCAGGGGCACGGACAGCAACTCGCACAGCACCAACCGGAGCAGCGTGTTGTGCGCCACCACCAGCACCCGCCCGCCGTCGTGCTCCGAAGCGATCCGGCGCAGCGCCCCCGCTCCCCTGAGCGCCGCCGCCGCCGGATCCTCAGCCCCGGGAAAGGGATGCGCCACCGGGTCTGCGGTGAACGCCGCCGCGGCCCCGGGGTGCTCGGCCGCGAACTCGGCGAGCGTGCGCCCCTCCACCACCCCGAAATCACACTCCCGGAGGTCGTGTTCACGCCTCGGGACGAGATCGAGTGCGGCGGCGGCCGGTGCGGCGGTCGCGACGGCGCGGGAGAGCGTCGACGTCCAGATCGCGTCGATCGGGGTGCGAGCCGCCCAACGGCCCAGACGACGGGCCTGGTCGCGGCCCTCGTCGGTGAGGGGCACCTCACTGATGCCCGCATAGCGGTTCTCCGCGTGCCACACGGTCTGGCCGTGTCGAGCCAGCAACAGGGTCGCGCTCATGGGGACTCCCTCATCCGGTCGGTGACTTCCCGTCCCATGGTCTGCTGCCGTGGCTCTGCGGGCGCCCGGCAACCGGGCAGCCCGGACCCCTCGGTGTTCACGGCGCGCTCTGGGTGCGCGCCTTCTCGGTACGTGCCCGGGCGTGGGCCGCGACCGATCCCGGCAGCCAGCCCCGCCGCTCCAACTCCGCCACCAGGGCCAGATAGGGCTCGGTGAACCGGCCGCCGCCGCGCGGTGCGAACTCCTCCCCCGGACGGACCATGCGCTGCGCCACCGCAGCGAGGGACGCCGTTCCGTGGATGCCGTACGCGGCCAGGACCGCCATGCCGAGCGCGGGTTCGGCACAGACGGGGACGCGCATGGTCCGGCCCGACACCTCCGCGCGCAGCCGGGTCCAGTACGCGCTGCGCACGGCACCTCCCGTACAGGTCAGTGCCCCGTCCACGGGCGCGCCCAACAGGTCCAGGTAGTCCAGGCACAGCCGCTCCACGAGCGCGACCCCTTGGAGGAGGGCGGCCCAGTGGTCCGCGTCCGACGTCGGGGTGCCCAGCAGGAAGGGCTTGGCTCCGGGCGCCAGGAAGGGGAAGCGTTCGCCCTGCCCGACCAGGGGGTACGCCACCGCTGCCGCCGGCTCGTGCGCCGCCGCCAGAGCATCGAGGGCAGCGGGGTCGGCCTCGGGGAACGCCGAGCGCAGTGCTCCACCGCCGACGCCCGAGGCGCCGCCGGGGAGCCAGACGCCATCCGGCGAGCGATGGCTGTAGACCACTCCGGACGGGTCGCGCAGGGGCGTGGCCGTGACCCCCTTGAGGACGAGGGTGGTGCCCAGCACGGCGTTCCAGGAGCCCACCGTCAGCGCACCGGAGGCGATCTGTGCGGCGCAGCCGTCGGTCATCCCGGCGACGATCGCGGTCCCCGCCGCGATGCCCGTCTCGGCGGCTGCGGCCCGGTCCACCTCGCCGATGACGGTGCCGGGCCGCACCACGTCGGGCAGTTCGGCGGTCGGCACGCCCGGGGCGTCGAAGACCTCACGTTCGGGGTCGTACCCCGTCTTCAGGGCGTGGCTGGAGTCGGTGGGCAGCGGTCGACCTGCGAGGCGGGAGGCGATCAGATCGGCCTGATGGGTGACCCGTCCGGGGCCGTACTGCGACCGCAGCCACAGGGCACGGCCGGGGCCGCGGCCCGGTGCCCGGCCGTCGTCGTACATCAGGGCGTGCGTGGTGGCCCGGCCGTGGCGATCGGTCAGCAGGACCGTGCCCGACGTGGAGCAGATCGCGAGTGCCCGGGGACGGTGGCCGTTGCGCAGGGCGGCTCGACAGGCCGCGACCACAGCCGTCCACCAGTCGTCCGACGACTGCTCGTGGCGATCGCCCGTGCGGTGGGAGACCAGGGGGGCCGAGCCGCTGCCGTGGACGGTGCCCGCGTCGTCCACGACCACCGCGCGGACGCCCTGCGTCCCGAGGTCGATGCCCATCCACATAACTTCCCCTTAAGGCCATAACCCTTTTCACGTTGCTTTATGAGAAGTTCTCATGTTGCGCCGAGAAAAACCGCTGCGCGAAGCATTGACGCCCCCCTTTGACTGACTCAAGCTCTGAGGCGATTCAAGCCATCGGGCGTGGGAGGTCGGATGGGACGGCAACGCCCCGCGTTACGCAGGGAGGCGATAGCCGACCATGTGTTGGCGCGGGGCGAGGCCGCCGCTGCGGAACTCGCCGAGCGGTTCGGCGTCAGCCTCATGACCGTGCACCGCGATTTGGACGAACTGGAGCGCCAAGGGGTCGTCCGCAAGTTCCATGGCGGCGTCACCGCTCAGCCGTCCGGTGTCTTCGAATCAAATGTGGCGTACCGCATGAAGTCGATGCGCCGGGAGAAAGCGGCTGTGGCGGCGCGGGCTCTGGATCTCATCGAACCGGGTATGGCGGTGATGATCGACGACTCGTCCACCGTTTTGGAACTGGCCCGGCAACTGGGCGGGGTGGCCCCGCTGACGGTGGTGACGAACTTCCTGGAGGCACTCACCCTGCTCTCCACCGAGCGCGGCATCCATCTGATTGCGCTCGGAGGCGACTACGATCCGCTGCACTCCTCCTTCCTCGGGGTCTCGTGTGTGGAGGCCGTGCAGTCGCTGCGGGCCGACATCTCCTTCACCTCGACGTCGGCGGCGTCCGCAGGGTTCGCGTACCACCAGGAGCAGCACATCGTGTCCGTGAAGCGCGCCATGCTCGATTCGGCGGCCAGGAACATCCTCCTGCTCGACCACAGCAAGCTCGGGCGGACCGCGCTCCACCGGCTCGCCCCGCTCTCCCGCTTCGATCTGGTGCTCATCGACGACGGTGCACCGGCCGACGCGTTGCGCGAACTCGACGAGCACCAGATCCCCTATCAGGTCTGCGCGCTGGGCGAGGTCTAGGGGCTGTCTGACACAGAGCGTTGTGCGCCCCCAGGGGCCTTCCCTGCGCATCAGGCCGGCCCCAGCCGCCACCGAGCACAGGCCATGAACGATCTCGCGAACGATCACGCGGAGGAACTGCATGAAAGTCCTGGCTGCCGGCGACCACTTCGTCCGCAACTCCCTGATCGCCGAGGCCCTGCGCCAGGACCTCGCCGACTCCTCGCTGGAGCTCACCGAACTCACCCTGCCCTGGCCGATCGAGCCGTTCGGGCAGGTCGGCGAGGTCGATGAGGCGAGCGACGTCGAAGACGCCCTGATCCGGGCGCTGGACGGGGTGGAGGTGTGCATCACCCAGATGGCCCCCTTCACGGAACGGGTCCTCAAAGCGGCCCCGGACCTCAAACTCATCGCGGTCTGTCGCGGCGGCCCGGTGAACGTCAACGCGGACGCGGCCAGGGAACGCGGGGTGAGGGTCTGTTACGCCCCCGGGCGCAACGCTGCGGCGACGGCGGAGTTCACGATCGGACTGATGCTCTCCGCCCTACGGCGCATCCCGGAGGCGCACGGCGCACTGACCGGGTCCGGCGGCTGGGACGGCTCGTACTACACGTACGAACGCAGCGGTCTGGAGTTGGAGGACACGCCCGTGGGCCTCATCGGCTACGGGGCGGTGGGCAGTCGGGTGGCCCGGGTGCTGGGTGCCTTCGGCGCCGAGGTGGAGGTGTACGACCCGTATGTGCGCGGCGATGTGCGGGGCATCCGGACGCCGTCGCTGGAAGCGCTGCTGTCGCGGTCCCGGGTGCTGACCCTGCACGCCCGGCTGACGCCCCAGACGCGGGGTCTGATCGGGGCCCGTGAACTGTCGATGCTGCCCCGGGGCGCGGTGCTGGTGAACGCGGCACGCGGCGGGCTCGTGGACACGGAAGCCCTGTGCGACGCCCTGGACAGCGGACAGTTGGGCGCGGCGGCCCTCGACACCTTCGAGGAGGAGCCGCTGCGGCCGGGCTCACGACTGCTGTCGACGCCGAACGTGGTGCTGACCCCGCACGTGGCCGGGGCGAGTCAGGCGGTGGCGCGGAAGGCGGCCCGGATCGCGGCGGCCGAAGTGGTGCGGTACGCGAAGGGCCAGCCGCCCGCGAACGCGCTGCCGTAGGAGGGGCATCCGCTCCGGAGAACCTGCCTCCGTCCGGCCGTGCGCGGACCGGCGGAGGCCACGGCGGGGCCGGAGCCGAGGGTCTGTTGGGGGGCCTTCGGCCCCGGCCCCGCACCCCTTGCCGTCGCCCTTGTCCTCCCGGCGCCCTTGCCCTCCCGGCGCAGGTGGCGGTCGGCGTTCGGGTGCAGGGCCGGCCAGGGGACAGTTCGGGCGCGGGTCCGTGCCCGGGGCGTGCCGTCGGGGAAGACTCACGCACGGGACCCAATGGATTCGGGAGGGGCGCGATGGCGGCTTTCATCGGGATCGACGCGGGCACGTCCGCGGTCAAGGCCGTCGCCTTCGACGAGCACGGCCAGCCCCTGCACACCGAATCGCGCCCGCTGCGCCTCGACATCCAGGGCGGGCACGTCGAGCAGGACATGGACGAGGTGTACGGCGCCGTCCAGGAGGTCACGGGTGCGCTGACCGCACGCATCGGACGCCCCGCGCTCGTCGGACTCACCGGACAGGGCGACGGGGTGTGGCTCGTCGACGAGTCCGGGCGCGGCGTGCGCCCCGCGATCTCGTGGATGGACGGACGGGCCCGGGACCTGGTCGAGGAGTGGCAGGCCGCGGGGATCGTGGACACCGTGTACCGGCGCACCGGGAGCGCCCTGTTCCCCGGCTGCCCCGGCCCGGTGCTCGCCTGGCTCGACCGTCATGAGCCGGCTTCGCTGGATGCGGCAGCCGCGGCCGTCGCCTGCAAGGACATGGTCTTCCAACGGCTCACGGGCGTACGGGCGACGGACGTTTCCGATGCGTCGATGCCGTTCCTCGACCCCCGCACCCGCGACTACGGCGACGAGGTGGTGGCCGCGCTCGGGCTCGCCCACCGCCGCCGGTTGCTGCCCGCGATCAGCGACCCGATCGCGGTGGCGGAACTTCCCTCCGGCGCGCCCCTCACCAGCGGCCCCTACGACCTGGCGGCCTGTGCCGAGGGCGCGGGGGTCACATCCGCCGGCGACGGACTGCTGATCGTGGGCACCTGTCTGGCCGCGCTCGTCGTCACCCGGGACCTGGACCTGGCCGGGGAGCCCGCCGGGCTGCACATCTCCACCGACCGGAAGGGGCAGTGGCTGCGGGCGATGCCGGCGATGGTGGGGACGGCGGCGCTCGACTGGGTGCTCGGCATCACGGGCGTGTCGCATGCGGAGGTCGACGCCGTACTGGACGCGACGGGCCCCGGTGCCCGTGGGGTGCGGGCCCTGCCGTACTTCGCGCCGTCCGGGGAGCGGGCGCCCTTCGTGGAACCGCGGCTGCGGGCCCAGTTCACCGGGGTGTCCCTGGAGACGTCCCGCGAGGACCTGGTGCGGGCGGTCTGCGAGGGCATCGGATTCGCCGCGCGGCACTGTCTGGAGGCGGCGGGGCTGACCGGTTCGCCGACGCTGTGCGGGGGCGGAACCCGGTCCTCGGCGTGGACCCGGCTGTTCGCCGACGTCCTCGGGCGGCCGTTGCGCATCGCCGAGGGCGAGGTGGGGGCGCGGGGTGCGGTCCTCACCGCTGCGGGGCGCTGCGGCCGGGAGGTGGACACGGCGGAGTGGACCGCCCCGGTGGAGGTGGTGGAACCGGACCCGGCGCGGGCGGTGTTCTACGCGAAGGCGTACGAGGACCACCTGGAGCAACTCGCCACGGCGCGCGCCCTGGCCCGAGCCTCCTAGGTCCCGGGGTGGCGATCGTCCCGGGGCGGCGTTCGGTGCTCCTGGCCGGGGCGGCGGCTGCCACCCGAACGGACCGGGCACGGGCGCACGGCCATCAGCGCCGGCCCCTGGTCATCGGGCACCGCGGGGCGCCGGGCTGGCGCCCCGAGCACACCGCCGAGTCCTATGCACTGGCCGCGGCCGTCGGGGCGGACTGGCTCGAACCGGATCTGGTGGCGACCGGGGACGGCGTCCTGGTGGTGCGGCACGAGAACGAGATCTCGCAGACGACGGACGTGCGCGAGCATCCGGAGTTCCGCTCCCGGGAGACCAGCAAGCTCATCGACGGCCGCCGGGTGCGCGGCTGGTTCACGGAGGACTTCACCCTCGCCGAACTCGGCACCCTGCGCGCCGTCGAGCGGCTGCCGCTGCTGCGCAACCGCAACACGGTCTTCGACGGACGGTCACCGATCCTGACCTTCCAGCAGGTCATCGACCTCACCCGGGCCCTGGCCCGCCGACATCGCCGCCGCATCGCCCTGTTCCCCGAACTCAAGCACCCCGGGTACTTCCGCTCCATCGGGCTGCCGTTGGAGCCGGAGGTGGTGCGCACCGTTCGGCGCAACCGGCTCGGTCCCGCCGAGTGCACCCTCCAGTCGTTCGAGCCCGCCAGCCTGCGCAGGCTCGCCGCGGCCGGGCTCGGACTGCCGCTGTGGCAGGCGCTGGGGACCACCGGCGGGCCGTTCGGCCATGACACGACATACGCCCGGATGGCCACACCGGACGGGTTGCGGGAGATCGCGCGCTACGCACGGTGGATCGGC
Organism: Streptomyces sp. NPDC005963; assembly: GCF_040638655.1. Lineage (NCBI taxonomy): Bacteria > Bacillati > Actinomycetota > Actinomycetes > Kitasatosporales > Streptomycetaceae > Streptomyces > Streptomyces sp. NPDC005963. The sequence continues at coordinate 363,148 of NZ_JBEXVD010000003.1, forward strand.
CCGGACAAGACATCGCTGCTGCCGCCGTCGCCCCTGCTGTCGGACGCGCATTCTCTGGGGCTGCGCGTGGGCGCGTACACGTTCCGGGCGGAAAACGCCTATCTGCACGGCGACTTCCGCAGACGGGGTGCGGCCTCGGAGTTCGGTGACGCATTCGGTGAGTACGCCCTGTACTACGGGCTCGGTGTGGACGCGGTGGTCACCGATTTCCCCGATCTGGCGGTGCTCGCGAGGGGCGGTACGGCACCCATGACGGCACCAATGACCTAGGTCCAATGCCTGATCTGCAAGGGCCCCATGCTGCTGCTAACGTGCACTTGCATAAGATGCGCAATAAGCAGTCGGAGGGACCGGAGCAATGGCCATCTACACACTTCCTGATCTGCCGTACGACTACACCGAGCTCGAACCGGTCATCAATCCGCAGATCGTCGAGCTGCACCACGACAAGCACCACGCCGCTTACGTCAAGGGCGCCAACGACACCCTTGAGCAGCTCGCGGAAGCCCGCGACAAGGAGTCCTGGGGGGCCATCAACGGCCTGGAGAAGAGCCTCGCGTTCCATCTCTCCGGACACATCCTCCACAGCATCTACTGGCACAACATGACCGGAGACGGTGGCGGCGAGCCGCTGGAGAAGGACGGCGTCGGCGAACTGGCGGACGCCATCGCCGAGTCCTTCGGCTCCTTCGAGAAGTTCAAGGCCCAGCTGACGAAGGCGTCCGCGACGACGCAGGGCTCGGGCTGGGGCGTACTCGCCTACGAGCCGGTCAGCCGCCGCCTGATCGTCGAACAGATCTACGACCACCAGGGCAACGTGGGCCAGGGCTCGGTGCCGATCCTGGTCTTCGACGCCTGGGAGCACGCCTTCTACCTCCAGTACAAGAACCAGAAGGTCGACTTCATCGACGCCATGTGGGAGGTCGTCAACTGGCAGGACGTGGCCAAGCGCTACGCCGAGGCCAAGGACCGCACCCCGCTCATCGCCCCCTGATCGCCGCACCCAGCCGGGCCCCTCGCGGGCCCGGCCACGCGTCCTGCTCGTGATCGTCTTCTCACCCTTCACGGCAGGCGGAAAAAGAGGAAGTGCCCCACGAGGACGTGACTCGTGGGGCACTTCCGTTCCCGGCGGACGGGTTCGCCTACGTCAGTCGAACGACGGCTCGGCCGTACGGGTCCGCTTGATCTCGTAGAAACCGGGGATCGACGCCACCAACAGCGTGCCGTCCCAGAGCTTCGCCGCTTCCTCCCCCTTGGGCGCCGGAGTGACCACCGGGCCGAAGAAGGCGATCTGCTCGCCGTCCGCGCCGGGCACCGCGATCACGGGCGTGCCGACGTCCTGGCCCACCTTGTCGATGCCCTCCTTGTGGGAGGCCCGCAGCTCGGTGTCGTACGTGTCCCGCTCCGCGTAGTCGGCCAGCTCCACCGGCAGGCCCACGTCCTCCAGGGCGCCGACGATCGCCTCCCTGCTCGGGCCCTCACCGCGGTTGTGGAAGCGGGTGCCGAGCGCGGTGTAGAGGTCGCCGACCACCTCGGGGCCGTGCAGTTCCCGGGCGGCGATGACGACCCGCACCGGGCCCCAGGCGTTCTCCAGCAGCTCGCGGTACCCCTCGGGCAGCTCGTCGAGCCGGTCCTCGTTCAGTACGGCGAGGCTCATCACATGCCAGCTGACCTGCACATCGCGGACCTTCTCCACCTCCAGCATCCAGCGGGAGGTCATCCAGGCCCAGGGGCACAGCGGATCGAACCAGAAGTCCACCGGGGTCTTGCCGTTCTCGGACATGCATCTCCTCATCGGGACACCACAGAACAAACACAGAACAACTCAGCCGAAACCTCAAAGCAACGCGCCGGGCGCTCGAACGCGACAACACGGCCGCCCGTCGACCGATTCCCGGGATACCGGCTGCCAGGTGCGCATGGCAGGATCGCTCCTGTCCAACGAGCGACGAAGGAGTGCCCGTGCCCGGTGAGAACCTGTCCCGCGACGAAGCCCGTCAGCGGGCGGAGCTGCTGTCCGTCGACGGATACGAGGTGAGTCTCGACCTGCGTTCCGCCGTCGACAGGGAGCGGGAGGACTCGGCGGAACCGCACACCTTCCGATCGGTGACGACGATCCGTTTCCGCAGCGGGCAGGCGGGCGCCTCGACGTTCGTCGACCTGATCGCCCCGTCCGTCACCTCTCTCACGCTGAACGGCACCGCCCTGGACCCGGCCGCCGTCTTCGACGGCTCCCGGATCGCGCTGGAGTCGGTGGCCCGGGACAACGTCCTGGTGGTGGACGCCCAGTGCGCCTACAGCCGCACCGGCGAGGGCCTGCACCGGTTCGTCGACCCGGAGGACGGCGAGGTCTACCTCTACACGCAGTACGAGCCGGCCGACGCCCGACGCGTCTTCGCCAACTTCGAGCAGCCCGACCTCAAGGCCCCCTACCGGCTGGAGGTCACCGCCCCCGAGGGCTGGACGGTCTGGAGCAACAGCCCCGCCGAGGACCCGTCGGCCGGTGCGAAGGACGGCGTGTGGCAGTTCGCCGCCACCAAGCCGATCTCCACGTACATCACCGCCGTCGTCGCCGGCCCGTACCACTACGAAACCGATCTCTACACCCGCGAGCTCCCCGATGGGACCGTGCTGGAGATCCCGCTGGGGGCGATGTGCCGCAAGGGGCTCGCCCGGCACTTCGACGCCGACGACGTCTTCCTCATCACCAAGCAGGGCCTGGACTTCTTCCACGACCGGTTCGACTACCCGTACCCGTTCGGCAAGTACGACCAGGCGTTCGTGCCCGAGTACAACATCGGCGCCATGGAGAACCCGGGGTGCGTGACCTTCCGGGAGGAATACATCTTCCGGGGCCAGGTCACCCGCTCGTCCTACGAGCGCCGCGCCAACACCATCCTCCACGAGATGGCGCACATGTGGTTCGGCGACCTGGTCACCATGGTCTGGTGGGACGACCTGTGGCTCAAGGAGTCGTTCGCGGACTTCATGGGGTCGTACGCGATCGTCGGCGCCACCCGCTTCACCGACGGCTGGATCACCTTCGCCAACAACCGCAAGGCATGGGCCTACCGCGCCGACCAGTTGCCCTCCACCCATCCGGTCACGGCCGACATCCGCGACCTGGAGGACGCCAAGCTGAACTTCGACGGCATCACCTACGCCAAGGGCGCCTCCGTCCTCAAGCAGCTGGTGGCCTACGCCGGAGAAGAAGCGTTCCTCGAAGGTGCCCGTCGCTACTTCAAGCGGCACGCCTACGGCAACACCCGGCTCACGGACCTGCTGTCCGTGCTGGAGGAGACCTCCGGGCGGGACATGGCGGCCTGGTCGCGCTCCTGGCTTGAGACCTCCGGCGTCAACGCGCTCACTCCGGTGACGACCTACGACGCGGCCGACAGGATCACCGAACTGGCGATCGTCCAGGACGGCGACGTCCTGCGCCCCCACCGCGTGGCCGTCGGCCTCTACCGGTACGAGGGCGCGGAAACCGGCCTGGTCCGTTACGCCCGGGCCGAGGTGGATGTGACGGGCGCCAGGACCGTCGTCACCGAGCTCGCCGGCACCGAGCGACCCGAACTGATCCTCGTCAACGACGACGACCTCACCTACTGCAAGATCCGCTTCGACGAAGGCTCGCTGGAGACCCTGCGCGCCCACCTCGGCGACATCGCCGACCCGATGGCGCGCGCCCTGTGCTGGTCGGCCCTGTGGAGCCTGACCAGGGACGCGCTGGTCCCCGCCCGAGACTTCATCGACCTCGTCCTGCGGTTCGCTGGGCGCGAGAGCGACATCGGCGTCCTCCAGATGCTCCACACCTGGACCCACACCGCGCTCGTCCACTACGCGGCGCCCGCATGGCGCGAGGAGGGTGGACGGCTGCTCGCCGAAGGCGCCCTGCGGGAGCTGCGCCTCGCGGAGCCGGGCAGCCAGCACCAGCTGACCTGGGCACGGTTCTTCGCCGCGACGGCCCACTCGACCGCCGACCTCCAACTGCTGGAGGGGCTCCTCGCGGGGACGGCGAAGATCGACGGCCTGGAGGTGGACCAGGAGATGCGCTGGGCGTTCCTGGAGCCGCTCGCCGCCGAAGGAGTGGCCGACGCGTCGGCGATCGCGGCGGAGCTGGCCCTGGACGACACCGCATCGGGCAAGCGCCACGAGGTCCGCTGTCTGACCGCCCGCCCCTCGGCCGAGGCGAAGGCCGAAGCCTGGGCGAAGATGGTGGAATCGGACACGCTCTCCAATGCGCTGGTGGTGGCGACCATCTCCGGTTTCGCCCAGTCGGGGCAGCGGGAACTGCTGGAGCCCTACACGGCGAAGTACTTCGAGGCGATCGAGCGGGTGTGGCAGGAGCGGTCCATCCAGATCGGGATGGACGTGGTCCGCGGGCTGTTCCCCGCCCTCCAGGACGCCGATGCCACGCTGGCGGCGACCGACGTATGGCTCGCGGCGCATGAGTCCGCGCCGGCGGCGCTGCGCCGACTGGTGCTGGAAGCCCGGGACGACCTGGCCCGCGCGGCCCGCGCCCAGGCCCGGGACGCCGCATCCTGACCGCGTCCTGACCGCGCCCTGAGAGGGCGTTCTTCGGACCGATTCTCAGACCGGGGGCGCACCACCCGATGCGGTGGTGCGCCCCCGGTGCTTTGTAGCGCGAGGAGCACGACGGACACCTGCTCGCGCCCCATCCAAAGGCCGAAGATCAGGTCTTCTACCTCGGCAGTCGAACAGCCGTACTTTAGGGCTACCTTGTCCAGAAATGTCGACGAAATGGTAACGGCGTGTTAGCTCACCCACCCAGGATGGGCATTCCCGCAGCATGAACGCCTTCCCGCAGCCCCAACTGGCCGACCTCAAGCCCCGCCTCCTGTCCACGCCCCAACTCCGGGACCACGGCGTCTCCCCCGCGCAGGCCGCCGCGCGCAGTCGTCCCGGCGGCCCGTGGCAGGCACTGCTGCCGGGGGTGTACCTCCTGCACTCCGGCACGCCGACCAGCGAGGAGCGGCTGCACGGCGCCCTGCTCTACGCCGGACGGCCGGTGATCCCCGCACAGGCCGAGCACGGCACCGCTCCCCCGTACGGAAACGCCCTGATCACCGGGATGGCCGCGCTCGCGCTGTACCAGTTCACCAGCGCACCGCCCCTGACCGGCGTCGAACACATCGACGTACTCGTACCGCGGACCCGTCGACTGCGCTCCACGGGGTGCGCCCGCATCGTACGGACGCACTCCCTGCCGCTGGCCGAAGAGGTCACCGGGCTGCCGATCGCACCGGTGGCCCGCGCCCTGGCGGACGCCGTCCGGAGCCTCGCCGACCCCGGTCTCGTACGCGTCCTGCTGACCGAAGCCGTGCAGGACAGGCACTGCGACCCGGCCTCGCTCGTCGCGGAGTTGAGCCGGGGGCGGCTGTTGGCGCTGCCGCATGTGGCGGACGCGGTCGACTCCCTACTCGCCGAGGGGCGTTCCATCGCCGAGCAGCGGCTGTACGACCTGGTGCGGGCCTACCAGTTGCCCGATCCGCTGTGGAACGTGGACCTACGGCTGCCGGGCGGACCGCAGTTGGGCGGCGTGGACGTCTACTGGCCCGACCAGGCCGTCGCCGTGGAGCTCAACACCCGGGCCCCAAGTCAGGACGAGGACGCGACCTGGTCGGAGCACGCCCGCAAGCGGGAGCACCTGGAGCGGCTCGGGATCACCGTGGTCCATCTGACGCCGCGGAACCTGCGGGACTCGCCCGAGCAGCAGGCGATGGTGGTCCAGACGGCCCTGACCGCGGCGGGAGACCGACCTCCCGCCGCCTATGTGGTGGTCCTGCCCCGGTGAGCCCCTGCCGGTCAGCGACAGAACTCGGCCTCCAACACGGTGTCGCGGTCGCCCAGCCAGTCGCCGTTGAAGTTCATCGCCAGCGAATGGCCACCGTCCTCGGTCACGGCGGCCCTGCTGTTGGAGCCGTGGATGCCGCCGCCATGGCCCCAGACCTCCTTGCCGCAGCTCAGCTTCTGACTCATCAGACCGAGCCCGTAGCCGTACCGCGGCTGGTTGGGGTCGACGGCGACGGTGTCGGTGAGCGCCTTCTGTTGCTTCGGCGGCAGCAGGGCGCCCTTCAGCAGCGCCCGGTAGAAGCGCTGGAGGTCGGCCGAGTCGGAGATCATCTCGCCCGCGGCGTGGGCCGCCGAGGGGTTGAGTTCGGTGACGTCGTGGATCTCGGTGGCGGCCGGATCCTGGGAGAGCTTGGAGTACGCGCGGCTCGCCGGGCGCGGCACCCGCGGGTCGGTGCCCGGCACGGAGGTGGCGCGCAGGCCCAGGGGGCGCAGGATCCGGCGTTCCACCTCCCTGCCGTAGGGCCGGCCGGTCGCCTTCTCGATCACCAGGCCCGCGAGGACGTAGTTGGTGTTGGAGTAGTGCCAGTCGGTGCCGGGGGCGAAGTAGGGCGCGTGTCGCAGGGCGAGGTCGACGAGTTGGCGCGGCTGCCAGGTGTCGTACCGGTGCTGGAAGAAGCCGTCGCCGAAGACCTTCTGCTGGAACTCCGGGTCTTCGGTGTAGTTGTAGATGCCGCTGGTGTGGTTGAGCAGTTGCCGCAGGGTGATGCGGCGGCCGTCGTGCCCGTGGCCGCTGACGACTCCGGGGAGCCAGCGGTCCACGGAGTCGTCGAGATCGAGCCGTCCCTCCGCCTCCAGTTGGAGCAGGACGGTGGCGACGAACGTCTTGGTGATGGAGCCGACCCGGTAGCGGTCCGCCGCCTGGCGCTCCCGGCCCGTGCGCAGGTCCCCCACGCCCGCGGTGCCGCTCCAGGGCCCCCGTCGGTCGTGCGCCTGGGCGACGATTCCGGGCACGCCCGCACGGACCACGGCCTCGATGGCCCGTTGGGTGGCGGAGTGGTCACCCCGGGCTGCGGTGGCGGTCGACGCCGTTCCCGCGGGGGACGCCGTCGCACGCGTCGTGAGGCTCGCCGTGAGGCTCGCCGTGAGGGCCGTCGTGGGGGTCGTGGTGAAGGTCGTCGTCGATGCGGTCGGGAGGGTGGGCGATGCGGCGGCGGGTGCCACCAGGGCTCCGGTGGCGGCGATCGCCACCACCGCGACCAAGGCGTTTCGGGCCGTCTGTGTGTGCATGGCAGCTCCTGTAGTCGACTGCGATCAGCCGTAGGGACTCGGGTAGGGATCCCGGGAGTTGCGCTGGAGTGGAGAGTTGAGCCGCTTTCGGCCATTCCATACGCACACGACCCTACCGGCCGGTAACACCCTGTTTGTTCCCGGTGGCGCATCCTCCCCCGTGGCGGGTTGGCGCCATCGTCGCATTCGGGAGCCGGTTAACCCTCCCCAAACCACCATGGCGTACGAAAGGCTGAGCGGTCATCCGGCACCGAAATCCGGACTGACTAACCGTCAAGCTGTTTGCAACAGGGAAAACGTCTCTTTCACCAACAGGGATGCTGATGACCCCCGAATCCCAGAGCCCCATATCCGGGAGCTCCGTGCCTGGGCACAGACGCGTCGCCCGCGTCGCCGCTGCCGCCTCACTGGTGGCAGCTCTGGTGGCGGCAGGCACCGCACCGGTGTTCGCCACCACCACCCCCGCCACCGACCCGGGCAACACCTCCGGCGTCCAGGCCAAGGCGTCCGACAAGATCGGCGCGGCCGACGAGGAGCTGCTCGCCGAGGCCGAGGCCAAGGGCGACAAGACCGTCACCGTCATGGTCGCCACCACCCCCGGCGCCACCGAGCAGGTCAGCGGCCAGCTCGACGCGGTCCCGGGCGCCACGGTCGGCAAGACCTACGACAAGCTCGGCTATGTGCGCGCCACGCTCCCCACCGGCAAGGCGGAGGCTGCGCTCGCCTCGGCGGCCAAGCTCTCCAGCGTGGTCGGCATCGACCTCAAGCACGAGATCAAGCTGGACGACCCCACCCCGGGCGCCGACCGGGTGAAGGCCGCGGGCAAGGCGGCCAAGCAGACCGCGGCCCAGCCCGCTCCGGACAAGAACACGCCGGCGAAGAACCCGTACAACCCGTCCTTCGAGACGGGCGCGGTCGACTTCGTCAAGGAGAACCGGAAGTTCGACGGTCGCGGTGTGACCATCGGCATCATGGACTCCGGCATCGACGTCAGCCACCCGGCGCTCCAGAAGACCACCACCGGCGAGCGCAAGATCGTCGACTGGGTCACGGCGACCGATCCGGTCCTGGACCGCGACAACACCTGGCGCCAGATGCAGCTCGGCGTCAAGGGCCCGACGTTCGCGGTCAACAGCCGTACGTACGCGGCCCCCACCGGTGACTACAAGTTCAGCATCTTCTCCGAGAACGCCACCATCGGTGGCGACATGAACGGTGACCTGAACCGCGACGGCGACACCACCGACCAGTGGGCGCTGCTGTACGACCCGACCACCCGGACCGTCCGCGTCGACCTCAACAACGACGCCGACTTCACCAACGACACCGAGATGAAGCCGTACCGCAACGGCTTCCAGATCGGGTACTTCGGCAAGGACGACCCGGCCACCCCGGTCGCCGAGCGCATCCCGTTCGTCATCGAGGTCCGCGAGGACGTCGTCCATCCGACGACCGGAGTCGTCGCCGACTACGTCAACTTCGGCATCATCGAGGGCTCGCACGGCACCCACGTGGCCGGCATCACCGCCGCCAACGGTCTGTTCGGCGGCAAGATGAGCGGCGCGGCGCCCGGCGCCAAGCTGGTCTCGTCGCGCGCCTGCACCTGGACGGGCGGCTGCACCAACATCGCGCTGACCGAGGGCCTGGCCGATCTGGTCATCGAGCGCGGCGTCGACATCGTCAACATCTCCATCGGTGGGCTGCCCGCGCTCAACGACGGCGCCAACGCCCGTGCCGAGATGTACAACCGTCTGATCGACCTCTACGGCGTCCAGCTGGTCATCTCGGCCGGCAACGACGGCCCCGGCGTCAACACCGTCGGTGACCCGGGCGTCGCCCACAAGGCGATCTCGGTCGCGGCCTCCATCACCAAGGAGACCTGGGCGTCGAACTACGGCTCGGTCGTCACCAAGAAGAGCGCGCTGATCCCGTTCTCCTCCCGCGGCCCGCGTGAGGACGGCGGTTTCACGCCGACCATCACCGCCCCCGGTGCGGCCATCAACACCACGCAGACGTGGACGGCCGGCGGCCCGGTCGCCGAGGCCGGCTACGCGCTGCCGCCCGGCTACTCGATGATGCAGGGCACCTCGATGTCCTCGCCGCAGGCCGCGGGCGCCGCCTCGCTGCTGCTGTCGGCGGCCAAGCAGCGCGGTGTCGAACTGACCCCGGCGAAGCTGCGCACCGCGCTCACCAGCACCGCGAAGAAGATCTCCGGTGTGAAGGCGCACGAGCAGGGCGCCGGCATGGTCAACGTCGTCGGCGCCTGGGAGTCGATCCAGAACGGGGCGACGGCACACGAGTACAGCGTCAAGGCCCCGGTCGACACCTCGATCGACTTCGCGCTGAAGACCCCCGGCTTCGGCACCGGTCTGTACGACCGCGAGGGCGGTCTGAAGGCCGGCCAGTCGAAGACGTACGACATCACCGTCACCCGGACCACCGGTCCCCAGGGCGCGCTCTGGCACAACCTGGAGTGGAAGTACAACGACGGCAAGGTCTTCCGCCTGCTCGGCGGCGACCGGGTCCGGCTGCCGCTGAACCAGCCCGTCACCGTCACCGTCCAGGCCCGTCCCAAGGCCGGCGGCGTCCACAGCGCCATCCTGGAACTGGACGACCCACGCACCGAAGGCGTGGACAAGCAGGTCCTGTCCACCGTGGTGGTCTCCACCCCGGTCACCGGTCCTTCGCACAAGCTGTCGTACGCCGACACGGTGCAGCGCAACAGCCACAAGTCCTACTTCGTGACCGTGCCGCAGGGCGCCAAGTCGCTTGAGGTCGCCCTCGGCGGTCTGGCGACCGGCAGCCAGACCCGGTTCATCTCGATCCACCCGTACGGCGTGCAGATGGAGAACAGCTCCACGATCTTCTGCTACCCGAACTACAACAACCCGGCGAACACCTGCCGGCCCGACGTCCGCTCGTACGCGAACCCCCAGCCGGGCGTCTGGGAGATCGAGGTCGAGTCGCGGCGGACCTCGCCGCTGCTGGACAACCCCTACGAGCTGGACGTGACCCTGCTGGGCGCCACGTTCGACCCGGCCGTCAAGACGGTCCCCGAGGCGAAGGTCGGCACCCCGACCCCCGTCGAGTGGAAGGTCAACAACGATCTCGCCGCCCTCACGGGCAAGCTGGTCGGCGGTCCGCTGGGCACCGAGGTCACCGCCCGGCCGACGATCCTCAACCACGAGCAGAAGACGACCCGCGTCACCATCGGCGAGGGCGTGGAGCGCTTCGAGGTGGCGATCGGCAAGGTCTCCAACACGGCAGCCGACCTCGACCTGATCGTCCGCCGCGGTGCCGCGGTGGTCGCCCAGTCCGCGGACGGCGACTCCGAGGAAGCCGTCACGCTGCTCAAGCCCGCCCCCGGCGTGTACGACATCGTGGTCGACGGCTACTCGGTTCCCGGCACCGCCGGGGTCGAGTACGACTACCGGGACGCCTACTACGCCCCCTCGCTGGGCGAGCTGAAGGTCGACGGCAGCCAGCAGATCACGCTGGGCACCGGCGGCACGGCGCAGGTCTCGGCCGAGGTCGTGGTCAACAGTGGGGCGCCCGAGGGACGCAAGTTCTTCGGACAGGCCCAGCTGGTGAACACCAACGGCGCAGCGGCCGGAGCGGGGAACGTGGTGATCGAGAAGGTCACTCCGTAACCGAGGGTTCCACGAGGTGATGTGAGGGGCGGGCGTCCGGAAGACCGGAGGCCCGCCCCTTCACCGTGCCCCGCCCCTTCGCCGCGCCTCGCCCCTTCGCCATCCCCTGCGCCTTCGTCGTGCGCCGCTCAGGGGCCCGGGCGGCATGGCCTACGTCACACGTCCCAACCATTGGACAATGGACTGGACAACCGGGCCGTGGACATACGCATCATGGACTTGGTCCCCGTGGCCACAGACACCTTGAACAGGCAAGCAGGCAAGAAGGAGACGTCCGTGAGGGTCGGTATCGTCGGAGCCACCGGTCAGGTCGGCACAGTCATGCGCAGGATCCTCGCCGAGCGGAAGTTCCCCGTCGACGAGTTGCGGCTGTTCGCCTCCGCCCGGTCGGCCGGTTCCACCATCACGTGGGAGGGTCGGGAGATCACCGTCGAGGACGCCTCCACCGCCGACTACTCCGGGCTGGACATCGCCCTGTTCTCCGCGGGCGGCGCCACCTCCCGTGCGCTGGCGGAGAAGGTCGCGGGCCAAGGCGTGGTCGTGATCGACAACTCGTCCGCCTGGCGGCTCGACCCCGAGGTTCCGCTGGTCGTCTCCGAGGTGAACCCGCACGCGATCAAGGACCGGCCCAAGGGCATCATCGCCAACCCGAACTGCACCACCATGGCCGCCATGCCGGTGCTCAAGCCGCTCGCCCTGGAAGCCGGGCTGAGCGCCCTGATCGCCACCACCTACCAGGCCGTGTCCGGCTCCGGGCTCGCCGGGGTCGCGGAGCTCGACGGCCAGGTGAAGCAGACCATCGACAGGGCCGCCGAGCTCACCCACGACGGCGAAGCGGTCGACTTCCCCGAGCCCGCGGTCTACCAGCGCCCCATCGCCTTCAACGTGGTCCCGCTCGCGGGCAACCTCGTCGACGACGGCTCGTTCGAGACCGACGAGGAGCAGAAGCTCCGCAACGAATCCCGCAAGATCCTGGAGCTGCCGGAGCTCAAGGTGTCCGGCACCTGTGTGCGCGTCCCCGTGTTCTCGGGCCACTCGCTCCAGGTCAACGCCCGCTTCGACCGTCCGCTGAGCGTCGAGCGCGCCCGGGAACTGCTCAAGGACGCCCCCGGCGTCGAGCTCTCCGAGATCCCCACACCGCTCCAGGCCGCCGGCAGGGACGCCTCGTACGTGGGTCGCATCCGGGTGGACGAGACCGTGGAGCACGGCCTCTCCCTGTTCCTGTCGAACGACAACCTCCGCAAGGGCGCCGCGCTCAACGCGGTGCAGATCGCGGAACTGGTCGCCGAGGAACTTCGCGGCTAGGTCGTTCGTCGTTTGGAGCAAGGCCCCGTCCGGTGCCCCGGGCGGGGCCTTTCGCATGTCGCCCGGAGCTTCGGGCCGGGCGATCGGGGGCTCAGCCGCCCCGGTCGGGCAGGTCGTCGTGCGGGCTGGGCAGCCACCTGGGCGGCACGGGGCCGAGCCGGTCGGAGGAGATCGTTCGCCCAGGTCAGGTGCTCCACGGCCAGCGGCGGGAAACTCCGGCCTGTAGAGCGCCCCCGCATGGAAGGATGACGGCAAACGTCACGAAAAACTTCAGAAATGCAAGGAGACACCAGCGTGCCTGGCACGAATCTGACCCGCGAAGAGGCGCAGCAGCGGGCGCGCCTGCTCACCACCCATGCGTACGAGGTCGACCTCGATCTGAGCGGGGCGCAGGAGGGTGGCACCTATCGGTCAGTGACCACCGTGCGCTTTGACTCCGCCGAGGCACATGCGGAGACCTTCATCGACCTGGTCGCCCCCGCGGTGCACGAGGTCGTGCTGAACGGCAGGTCGCTCGATGTGGCGTCCGTCTTCCGTGATTCGCGGATCGAGCTGAAGCACCTCCACGAGGGGCCGAACGAACTGCGCGTGGTGGCGGACTGCGCCTACACGAACACGGGCGAGGGTCTGCACCGCTTCGTCGACCCGGTCGACCAGCAGGCGTACCTGTACACGCAGTTCGAGGTGCCGGACGCCCGTCGGGTGTTCGCCAACTTCGAGCAGCCCGATCTGAAGGCGACCTTCCAGTTCACCGTGAAGGCCCCCCAGGGGTGGACGGTGATCTCCAACTCTCCGACGCCCGTGCCGGCGGGTCCCGAGAACGACGTCTGGACCTTCGAGCCGACGCCGCGGATCTCCACGTACATCACGGCCCTGATCGTCGGCCCGTACCACGCGGTGCACAGCTCGTACGAGAAGGACGGGCAGTCCGTCCCGCTCGGCATCTACTGCCGTCCCTCGCTCGCCGAGTACCTGGACGCGGACGCGATCTTCGAGGTCACCCGGCAGGGCTTCGACTGGTTCCAGGAGAAGTTCGACTACGCGTACCCGTTCGCCAAGTACGACCAGCTCTTCGTGCCGGAGTTCAACGCGGGCGCCATGGAGAACGCGGGCGCGGTCACCATTCGCGACCAGTACGTCTTCCGTTCCAAGGTGACGGACGCGGCGTACGAGGTGCGGGCGGAGACCATCCTGCACGAGCTGGCGCACATGTGGTTCGGCGACCTGGTCACCATGGAGTGGTGGAACGACCTCTGGCTCAACGAGTCGTTCGCCACCTACACCTCCATCGCCTGCCAGGCCGCGGCGCCCGGCTCGCGCTGGCCGCACTCGTGGACCACGTTTGCCAATTCCATGAAGACCTGGGCGTACCGGCAGGACCAGCTGCCGTCCACCCATCCGATCATGGCGGAGATCCGCGACCTCGACGACGTCCTCGTCAACTTCGACGGCATCACCTATGCCAAGGGCGCTTCCGTACTGAAGCAGCTGGTGGCGTACGTCGGCGAGGACGAGTTCTTCCGCGGGGTGCAGGCGTACTTCAAGGCGCACGCCTTCGGCAACACCCGGCTGAGCGATCTGCTCGGCGCGCTGGAGAAGACCTCGGGCCGCGATCTGACCACCTGGTCACAGAAGTGGCTCCAAACGGCGGGGATCAACATCCTGCGGCCGGAGATCGAGGTGGACGGCGCGGGGCACGTGACGTCCTTCGCGGTCCGCCAGGAGGCGCCGGCACTGCCCGTGGGTGCCAAGGGCGAGCCGACGCTTCGCCCGCACCGCATCGCGATCGGCTGCTACGACCTCGACGCGGACGGCAAGCTGGTCCGGACCGACCGCATCGAGCTGGACGTCGACGGGGAGCTGACGCCGGTCCCGTTCCCCGACAACACCCCGCGACCCGCGGTGGTGCTGCTCAACGACGATGACCTGTCGTACGCGAAGGTCCGGCTCGACGAGCAGTCCCTGAAGGTGGTCACCGAGCACCTGGGCGACTTCACCGCATCGCTGCCGCGCGCCCTGTGCTGGGCGTCGGCGTGGGACATGACCCGCGACGGCGAACTGGCCACCCGCGACTACCTGTCGCTGGTCCTGTCGGGCATCGGCAAGGAGTCCGACATCGGCGTGGTGCAGTCGCTGCACCGGCAGGCGAAGCTGGCGATCGACCTCTACGCGGCTCCCGAGTGGCGGGAGACGGGCCTCACCCAGTGGACCGACGCCACCCTGGCCCACCTCCGGGCCGCCGAGGGGGGCAGTGACCACCAGTTGGCGTGGGCGCGGGCCTTCGCGGCGACCGCCCGTACGCCCCAACAGCTTGACCTGCTGCGGGCGCTGCTGGAGGGCAGCGAGACCATCGAGGGCCTGGCGGTCGACACCGAACTGCGGTGGGCGCTGGTCGAGCGGCTGGCCGCCACCGGAGTGCTCGACGAGGACGACATCGCCGCCGAGTACGAGCGGGACAAGACGGCGGCGGGCGAGCGCCACGCCGCCACCGCGCGGGCGGCGCGACCGACCGAGGCGGCCAAGGCAGAGGCGTGGGCGTCCGTGGTGGAGGGCGACAGCCTGCCCAACTCCATGCAGGAGTCGGTGATCCACGGCTTCATCCAGACCGATCAGCGCGAGCTGCTCGCCCCGTACGCCGCGAAGTTCTTCACGGCGGTCAAGGGGGTCTGGGAGTCCCGCAGCCATGAGATGGCCCAGCAGATCGCGGTGGGGCTCTACCCCTCGCTCCAGGTCTCGCGGGCCACGTTGGACGCCACGGACGCCTGGCTGGAGTCGGCGCAGCCGAACGCCGCGCTGCGGCGGTTGATGTCCGAGTCGCGGGCGGGTGTGGAGCGGGCGCTGAAGGCGCAGACGGCGGATGGAGCCGCGGCTTCCTGACGCCTCACCGTCTGGTGAAGGGCCGTGGCCCGGGGATCCACCCCGGGCCACGGCCCTTCGGTGCGTCTGAAGGGGTCGCAGACGCACCCGGGCCGACCGATTTCACTCGCCGGGGTTTCCATCGCACGCCCATCCGGTAGCTGTCCGTGCAGGTGGCGGGCCATGGGAGCGGTTTCTTCCGCGCACAGGGGGTGGCTTTCCCCCCGACTCTGCCCATAAGTTGGCCTAAAATCGCCCATCCAAGGCTTGGAGCCCACGACACGGGCGTCTTCGCCAAATTCGAGCGCATACATCCCGCCAAATATGCTGACCCGCCGTCACCACCCGTAACCGCACGGGGATATGCTCCCCGACTGATGTCATTTTGATCATTTCCGTTCCGATGGTTTGAGGGTGCTGATGGTTCGACAGGAAACGTCGACCGGAAATCCGCGGCCCGCAGCTTCCCTTGTGTGGCTCGTGCCCGTCGTCATCACCGCCGCCGCCGCGGCAACCGCAGCAGCCCTGGTCTCCTCCTCGGCGCGCACCGCTGTGATCTGGGTCGATGTGATCGCTGTGGTCGCGATCGCCATCTCTTGTGCGGAAACGGTGCGCCGCGGCCGACGGGTGACCCTGCTGAGCGTGCGGCTCTCCCAGCGCGAGGCCGCGCTGGCGAGGGAGCAGGCCGAGACCACACGTCTGGTGGTCGAACTGCTGCCCCTGGTCGTCCAGCGACTGCGCAAGGGCGAGTTCCCGGAGGACATCCTCGATTCCCTCCATACCTCGGCCGAACACCAGGCCGTGCTCAGCTCGGTCCTCGACGCGGTCGTCAAGGAGGAGGACCTCCGCGAGTCGGCCCAACGCGCCTTCGTAAACATCGCCCGTCGAGTCCAAGCCATCGTCCACCAGCAGGCACAGCAGCTGCGGGAGATGGAGGACCGGCACGGCAAGAACCCCGAGGTCTTCGGCGATCTGTTGCAGATCGACCACGGCACCGCCCTGATCGGTCGGCTCGCCGACTCCATCGCGGTGCTCGGCGGTGCGCGCCCCGGCCGCCAGTGGAGCAGGGCCGTCCCCCTGTACAGCGTGATGCGTGGCGCGATGTCGCGCATCACCGACTACCAGCGGGTCGAACTGCACTCGGTCGCCGAGGTCGCCGTCGTCGGAACCGCCGTCGAGCCGTTGATCCACGCACTCGCCGAACTGCTCGACAACGCCACCCGCTACTCGCCGCCCCAGACCAAGGTCCATCTCACCGCCCTCGACGTGAACTCCGGCATCGCCGTGGAGATCGAAGACGGCGGGGTCAGCATGAGCGAGGAGGCCCGCCAGCGGGCCGAACGGATGCTGCGCCAAGCGCAGGAGGGCATCGATGTCAACGACCTCGGAGAGACGCCCCGCCTCGGTCTCGCCGTGGTCGGCCGGCTCTCCCAGGCATACGGCTTCCAGGTCTCGCTGCGCTCGTCCGCGTACGGAGGGGTGCGCGCGGTGCTGGTCGTACCCAAGGACCTGATCACCACCATCTCCTCGGCCACCGGACTGGCGCACGGCATCGGTGCCACCTCGGGCCCTCGCCCCACCAGCGCACCACTTCCCGCGGAACGGCCCGTACGCGTCATCCGACAGGCAACCGGGCCCACCATGGCGGACTTCACCACGACCGAAGAAGAACTCCCGGTCATCACGGAACGGACGGCGACCGGGCTGCCCCAGCGCAGGCGCAAGGCCCCGAGCGCGGCGCCGGCCGCCTCGGAGCAGGAGTCGGAGTCCATACCCGCGGTACAGCCCGGCATGTGGCTCGCGGCGTTCCAGAACGGCCTGGCCGGTGAGGCCAATCAGACGAACAAGGGGAGTACGCAGCCATGATTCAGCAGCAGTCCAACCAGACCAACATGGACTGGATGCTCAAGGACTTGGCGGAAGGCGTACCGCAGACCCGGCATGTGGTCGTGTTGTCAGCGGACGGTCTCCGGATGGCCCAGTACGGCGCCGACAACGACACCGCCGACCGACTGGCCGCCGCCTGCGCGGGACTCCAGAGCCTGGCCGGCGCCGTCGCCGCCGAACTCCCGGGCAGCGACGGCCGGATGCACCTGGTCGTCATCGAGATGACCGGCGGCTTCTTCTACTTGATGGCGGCGGGCGCGGGCGCGTTCCTGGCCGTCCTGGCCGATGAGGGCGTCGACGCCGGACTGATGGGCCAGCAGATGCGCGACCTCGTGCTGCGCATCGGCGAGCACCTGAGCACACCGCCGCGTCAGGACAGGCAGTCCGCGTGAGCAAAGCGGGGGACTGGGAAGACAGCAGTCCCGAGCGGCTGTATGTCATCACCGGCGGGCGCAGTGGTGCGTCCGTGCCGGCAACGCTCGACCTGGTCACGCTGATCGTGGCCAAGTCGGGCCCCCGGCACGGAATGCAGCCGGAGCAAGCCGCCATCATCCGACTGTGCCAGGCGCCCCTGTCGGTCGCCGAGATCTCCGCCTACCTGGGACTCCCGGTGAGCGTGGTCACCGTTCTGCTCAGCGATCTCCTGATCGACAATCGGGTGATGGCACGCGCGCCGGTCCAACCGGCCCTACTTCCCGACCGCGCATTGATTGAGGCAGTGATCGATGGACTTCAGAAGCTCTGAGCAGACCCTCGGGCCGCGCAGCGAGGACGTGTTGCCGGAGACCGCCACCGCTGCGGTCAAAGTGGTCATCGTGGGCGGTTTCGGGGTGGGCAAGACCACTCTGGTCGGCTCGGTGTCCGAGATCCGACCGCTGACCACGGAAGAGACCATGACCCAGGCGGGGGTCGGCGTCGACGACACCCAGGGCGTGGAGCGCAAGACGTCGACGACCGTCGCCATGGACTTCGGCCGGATCAGCATCAACGAGGAGTTGGTGCTGTACCTGTTCGGCACTCCCGGACAGCAGCGGTTCTGGTTCCTGTGGCGCGGGCTGTTCGAAGGGGCGTTGGGTGCGGTCGTCCTGGTCGACACCCGTCGGCTGGAGGTCAGTTTCGATGTCATCGGACGGTTGGAGGAGCGTCGGGTTCCGTTCGTCGTGGCCGTCAATTCCTTCCCGGACGCGCCCCACTACCCGCTCGACGAGATCCGGGGCGCGCTGGACCTGCCCGACTCGGTGCCGCTCGTGGAGTGCGACGCCCGGTTGCGGGGGTCCAGTCGGGACGTGCTGATGACGTTGATGCGGTACTTGCAGACCCTGGCGGTGTCGTCTGCGGCGACCGAGGCGTCCTGACGGGGAACGATCCGCCGGCGTGAGCGTCGCGCACCGAAGACCGACCGTGCCGAGGGCCGGTGGTACCCAGGGTCACTGCAACACCGGGTAGCACCGGCCCTCGGCCGTGCGTCGACGCCGTACGGCCGGGCCCGCCCCGGCCCACCGGGTGTCCGGGCCGGTTGACGTTCAGGACGCCCGGGTGGCCGCGTGTGTGGTGCTGGTACCGCTGTTGTGGCGGTGGCACCCGTGCCCGCCCTGGACTTCATCGCCTCGGTTCGGGGACCGCCGTGGTGGTCGCTGTGGGGTCGTACGAATGCTCCGGCTCGGCTTGCTGGGCTACTGCGGCTTGCTGGACTTGCTGGACTTGCTGGACTTGCTGGGCTTCTTCGGGGAGGCGCCCGTCCGTTACGGGCGGGCGGCGATCGGCGGGGATGGAACGGGCAGCCGGCGGACCGATCGGGTCGAGGGCGGTCATTTCCACCGTGGTGCGCCGTGGGTTGCCCTGCCCCAACAGCGTGGCGCCGAACGCCACCACCATGCCGACGAGTTGCACCGGGGTGAGCGACTGCCCCAGCGCGGCCCATCCGATGACGGTCGCGGTGAGGGGCGACAGCGGGCCGAGCAACGTCGCCGACGTGGCCGACAGGCGCTCGATGCCCCGGAACCAGAGCCAGTAGGCCAGGGCGGTGTTGATCAGGGCCAGATAGAGGTAGCCGACCAGTCCGCGTGCGTCGAATGCCGGCGGCGCCCCCTCGACCAGCAGGGCGAGCGGTGCGATCAGCACCCCGCCCGCGGTGAGCTGCCATCCGGTCATGGCCAGCGGCCCTACCCCTGCCGGCCGCCCCCACCGCTTGGTGAGGACCACCCCGGCGGACATCGAGGCGGCGCCGGCCAGCCCGGCGAGCACCCCCACGAGATCGAAGGCCGCCCCCGCCTGGAGCACCACCAGGCTCACCCCGAAGGTCGCCGCTATCGCGGTGAGCAGGGTTCGGACGGTGGGCCGCTCGCTGAGCAGCAGTGCCGCGAGGCCCACCGCGAACAGGGGCCCCACCGATCCGACGACGGCGGCGACCCCGCCAGGAAGCCGATAGGCGGCCAGGAAGAGCAGCGGGAAGAACGCTCCGATGTTGAGCGCACCCAACACCGCCGCCTTCCACCACCAGGCCCCGCGCGGCAGGACCCTGGTGAAGGCGAGCAACAGGAGACCCGCGGGCAGCGCCCTGAGGAGTGCGGTGAACAGGGGCCGATCGGGAGGAAGGAATTCGGTCGTGACCACATAGGTGGATCCCCAGGAGACCGGGGCGAGCGCAGTGAGGGCGACGACGGCGGCGCGGTTCATGGGGTCCCTCTCCAGCAGACGGATATATAGCTTACGCGTAAGCTACTTAGTCGCGAGTTACTTAATTGCCCTCAACCCAAGCCGGCCGGATACTGTTCCCATGGAATCGTTGCCTCCGCCACACGCCTCTCAGAGCCCTCCGTCCGAGAGCGCTTCAGCCGCGGGCAGCACCGGCCGGGTACGGGCCACGCCAGCAGGGACACCGAGCGGATCCGAGGCGTCGCTGAGCGCTCACAGTCCCCGCACGGATGCGGTGGACGCGATCACCGGACAGTGGGCTCTGGTGCGCCCGGACCTCGACACCGTGCCCATGGCCGTCTACGGCCGGATCTATCGGATCGCGCGGGCCATGGGCGAGCTGGTCGAGAAGGAGTACGCGCGCTTCGGCGTTTCCCGGGGCGAGTTCGACGTGCTCGCGACCCTGCGACGCGCGGGCGAGCCGTACACCCTCTCCCCCCGGGATCTGTCCGCCACGTTGATGTTGACCACCGGAGGGATGACGGGGCGGCTCGACCGTTTGGAAAGGGCCGGGTTGGTCACCCGCAGCCCCTGCCCCGACGACCGGCGCGCCCTACGGGTGACGCTCACCGACCGCGGACTGGAACTGGCCGATCAGGCCGTCACGGCAGGGCTCGCTCGCCAACACGAAATGTTCGGAGCGGCCCTGGAGCCGGCGGAGGCCGAGGAGTTGGGAGCGCTGCTGCGCAAGCTGCTCGCGGTGCACGAGTAGGGAACAACCGGGGCACGACCACCCGTGCCCGCTGACGACGCCGGGGCTGGGCACCGGTCGGGCAGACAGGACCTGGGCGCGTTGTCTGCCCGGGGCCGGACGCCTCGGTTCCGTACGCCGGGGCTCACCGTGCCGCGGATCCGTCGCGCACACCGGTCCGGGCGGCACCGGTCGGGCACACCCGGTCTGGGCCGCACCGGTCGGGCACCCCGGTCCGGGCGGCACCGGTCGGGCACGCCAAAGGCGCCCTGGGGTATGCGCGGTCAGAAACGCACGTCCCGGAGCGCCCGAGGAGATTCTGTGGCGCAGCCGCCGGTCAGACCTGCGGCTTCCGCGACTTGTCGAGCACGATGACCAGTCCGGCGATCACCAGGAAGATGACCAGCGGGGCGACGACGAAGAGGCCGAGGGTCTCGACCACGCTCAGCCGCGGGGCCGGGTCATCGCCGTCGTCGCGCGTCAGGGCGAGCGCGGGCGACGACAGGAGCAGCATCATCAGCGTCGTCCCGGCCATGACGGTTCCGGCGCGCATAGCGTTCTTCTTGTCCACGGGGCCAACGTAGCGAACGGCCGATCCGGCCGCGCGCCCGGGGTGCCGTACGGGGCATCGCGACCGGTGCTCAGCGTGTTCGACGGCCGTTGAAAACCTCCATCAGTGCATGAGTCCGAGGCGATGCGGCCCATGCCTCCAGGGTGACGGGGCGGCCTTCGGCGTCCGCCACGGGGAGCCGCCAGTTCGGATACTCGTCGCAGGTGCCGGGCAGGTTCTGCGGGCGGCGGTCCCCCACCGCGTCCGGCAGCCAGATGCCGACGAGCCGGGCGGGGGTCCGTAGGAGAAAGCGATAGGCGGCGCGGATCTGCTCCTCCTCATCCTCTCCGCCCTCTGCGCCCTCTGGCAGTAGCCCCAGGCCCTGGAAGAGGCGCAACCATCCGTGGACATCGGTCCGCTCGCGCGAGCGCTCCCGCTCCACCGGCTCGGTGAGCAGTCCGAGCCGAGCGCGCAGCTCCACCTGGGTGCCGGTGAGACGGGCCGCGGTGGACGGCAGATCGTGTGTCGTAGCGGTGGCCAAACACCCTTCGCGCCACGCGTGCGGCGGCAGTCGATGCCCATCGCCCGCCCAGTCGCGCTCGAACCAGAGCACGGACGTGCCCAACACCCCTCGGTGCGCCAGGGCCTCCCGCACCCCTTTTCCGACCGTGCCGAGGTCCTCGCCGATGACCACGGCACCCGCGCGGTCCGCCTCCAGGACGAGGACGGCGAGCATCGCCTCGGCGTCGTACTGCACATAGGTGCCGTCCGTGGGTGGGCTGCCGTCGGGGATCCACCAGAGCCGGAAGAGCCCCATCACATGGTCGATCCGCACCCCGCCCGCATACCGGAGGAGCCCGCGCAGCAGTTCGCGGTAGGGCGCGTACCCGGATGCGGCCAGGGCGTCCGGCCGCCAGGGCGGCAGCCCCCAACCCTGGCCCCGTGCGTTGAACGCGTCCGGCGGTGCGCCGACCGACATGCCCGTGGCGAAGAGCCCGCTCCGGGCCCAGACGTCGGCGCCGCCCGGGTGGACGCCGACTGCGAGGTCGTGGACCACCCCGATCGTCATGCCGGCATCGCGGGCCGCCCGGGCGGTGGCGATCAGCTGACGGTCGATGGCCCAGGCGGCCCGGGAGTGGAACTCGACCCTGTCCCTCAGCTCGCCCCGGGCGCGGCGGGTGGCGGCCGAGCACGGATCGCGGAGCTCCTTCGGCCAGCGGCGCCAGTCGGGGCCGTGCACTTCGGCGAGGGCGCACCAGGTGGCGTGTTCGTCCAGCGCTCGGCCCCGCTCGGCGAGGAAGGCGCAGTAGTCGGCGGTGCGCCCCGGTCCCAGCGGGACCCGGAACACCACTTCCAGTGCGGAGCGTTTGAGTGCCCACACGGCATCGCGATCGATCAGGGCGCCCTTGTCCAGGACCGATTCCCGCAGTCGGGCGGCCTTCTCGCCCAGGCGGTCGAGCCGGGCCCGCTCCGCGCCGACGACGTACGCGTACTCCGGTACGTCCTCGATCCGCAGATGGACCGGGTCGGGGAACAGCCGCGATGACGGACGGTAAGGAGAAGGGTCGGCGAGGGCCCCCGGCGCGGCGGGGACCCCCGAGTGGAGCGGGTTGACCTGGATGAAGTCCGCGCCCGAGGAGAGGGCCGACCAACGCGCGAGCTCGGCGAGGTCCCCCACGTCCCCCATGCCCCAGGAACGCTCGGAGAGCAGGGAGTACAGCTGGACGAGGAATCCGTGGGAGTGCGACGGAACGGCGGGAGCGCGGTCAGGGGCGACGATGAGACAGGCGTGTTCGCTGCGCCCGTCTGACGTCTCGGCTCGAAGCCGGTGCACACCACAGGGCAGGCCGTCCCACGCGGGGGCGGGCCCTCGGGCCGTGGTGCTCGGCTCTCCCTCCAGTGTGATCCACAGACTGGTGCCCTCCGGCAGATGGGCCAGGGCGGGGGGCGGTCCGATCGAGGCCGCACCGGAGCCGGGTGCGGCAATTGCCCGCCAGAGAACCACCGTGGGCGGCAGGAGTCGGTCGGCCGCGGCGGACTCTGCACGATCCAGGGCGCGACGGATCGCGGTGGTGTCCGCCGCATCGACATCGAGGGCGGCCAGGACCGCGACGACCGTGGCCTCGGGAACGGGCACCGCCCCACCCGCACCGTGCGAGTGGGTCGCAACGCCGTGCAGCGCCGCGAGCCTGGCTAGGGCCGCTAGGGCCATGGGGACTCCTTCAGACTCCTGGGGACTGAGCTCCTCCCGTGATCGCCGCGGCGGTCGGTTCGCTGGTGAGCGGGGTCAGGGAGGCGAGGGGCGGTTCGCTGGTGAGCGGCGCCGCGTCGGGCAGCGGAGGTTCGCTGGTCAGGGGCCCGGGGCCGGGCAGTTCACTGAGGTACGGGCCGGGGGCGGGCCCGGAGGGTATGCCGAGGAGGGGGCGCTGCCCCAAGGGTTTGCCAGCCAGGCCGCCGGATCCGGAGGGTTTGCCGCCGTGGCCGTGCGCCGTGCGGGGCGCGCTCGATCGGTGTCCTTCCGAGGCGCGTTCCACGGCCTGGAGCTGCTCGGGCAGGGTGGGCGCGGGCGCGAGTGCGGAGAGCAGAAGGTGGGCGGATGCGGCCATGACGAACACTCCCATCAGTCGATACTGGCGGTAACGAGTCCTTCGAGCCCTACCCCGCGGGCTCCGCTTGAGACGCTTACGTTCGATCAACGTGTCCTTCGTCACACATGGTTCCCGATCTCGCGGCCCTTCCTGATCCGGCTCTCCGCATCGCTCCGCAAGGCCGTCGTGGTGCTCGGCCCGGAGTCCCGTCGCCGCTCCCGATCGCTGCACACGGACCCGTCGACACGCCCTTCCCCCACGGCCCGTAGCCACCCCGCCCACCCCTCTCCTCCCACCCCCGGAGGACCCGCTTCAGGGCTCAGGACCACCCACCTCGGCAGGCAAAAGGCACACAACGGCCACACGCATTGACACCCTCCCCGCACGGGTGGTGGGCTTCGAGACCAAACGGTGACATCGGGGGATCGATGGCGCCTCAGAACGGCCTCAGAACGAGGGGGACCAGCGTTGCGACTCACGCGCAGCAGACGTACGGCCACCGCCGTCGCAGTCGCAGTGATGGGTGGTCTCCTCGGTGGTGCGCAGGGAGCGGTGGCCGCCCCCACCGATCCGGGCACGCCCGCCACCAACGCCGAGGAACCGAAGGGCGACACGGGCCTGCCCTCCGTATGGCCGCGCCCCCAGTCGATGCGTGCGGCGAGCACGCCCGTCGTCCTGGGCACCGAAGCCACCGTCATAGCGGCCCCGGGCGCCGACCCGTACGCGACGGCCTCGGTCCACGCCCTGTTGCGCGAATCCGGTGTCCAGACGCTCTACACCGCCCTGCCCGGCCGTGGGCCCGTCGTCCACCTCGGCGGCCCCGGTGCCCAGGACGCGTTGGGGGCGCTGCGTGCGCCCCAGCGGGCGGATCTACCGTCCGGCGGATATCGAATCGCGGTCGGGCAGGTCAAGGGCCGGGGAACGATCGCGATCGACGGCGTCGGCCAGAGCGGTCTGTTCCACGGCGTGCAGACACTGCGTCAGCTGAGGACCAAGACGGCCGGGGGCGGGGCGACCATAGCCGGGGCGGTCGTGCGGGACTGGCCGGGCACGGCAGTGCGTGGCATGACGGAGGGCTTCTACGGCGAGCCGTGGAGCCATCAGGAACGTCTGGCGCAGATCGACTTCATGGGTCGCACCAAGCAGAACCGCTATCTCTACGCGCCCGGAGACGATCCCTTCCGCCAGGCGCGCTGGCGAGACCCCTACCCCGCCGCTCAGCGTGCAGAGTTTCGCCAATTGGCCGAGAGCGCCCGTCGCAACCATGTGACGCTCGCCTGGGCGGTCGCCCCCGCACAGGCGATGTGTCTGGCCGACGACCGTGACGTCAAGGCGCTGATCCGCAAGGTCGACGCCATGTGGGCGCTCGGCGTGCGCGCCTTCCAACTCCAGTTCCAGGATGTCAGCTACAGCGAGTGGCACTGTGACAAGGACATCGAGGTGTACGGCTCGGGAGCGAAGGCCGCGGCGACGGCACACGCCCGGGTGGCCGATGCGATCGCCCGACACCTCTCCGAGCGCTATCCGGAGGCCGAGCCGCTGTCGCTGATGCCCACCGAGTTCTACCAGGAGGGCGTCACCGCGTATCGGAGCACGCTCGCCGACGAGTTGGACGGCCGGGTGCACGTGGCCTGGACGGGTGTGGGCGTGGTGCCGCGGACGATCACCGGCCGGGAGTTGGCGGGAGCGCGCGTGGCGTTCCGGCATCCGCTGGTCACGATGGACAACTACCCCGTCAACGACTATGCGCAGGACCGCATCTTCCTCGGCCCCTACACCGGTCGCGAGCCCGCGGTAGCCGCCGGCTCCAGTGCACTGCTCGCCAATGCGATGGAGCAGGCCGCGGCGTCGCGCATCCCGCTGTTCACCGCGGCGGACTTCGCCTGGAATCCGCGTGGATACCGGCCCGACGAGTCCTGGCAGGCCGCGATATCGGACCTGGCCGGCGGTGACCCGCGCACCAGGGAGGCCCTCGCAGCCCTCGCCGGCAACCACTCCTCCTCAATACTGAACCCATCGGAGTCGGGCTATCTCGAACCCCTCTTCGAAGCCTTCTGGAGCGCTCGTACGGGGACGGACACGGCGGCCCGCAACCGGGCAGCGGCCGATCTACGGGCCAAGTTCACCGTGATGCGCCAGGTACAGGAATCCCTGAAGGGACCTGCCGAGGGACGCCTCGACGACGAGGTGCGGCCGTGGTTGGAACAGCTCGCTCGGTACGGCAGGGCGGGTGAACTCGCCGTGGACATGTTGCAGGCGCAGCAGCTCGGCGACGGACCGCGGGCCTGGCGGGCATCGCTCGCGCTGGAGTCCCTCCGCAAGGAACTGACGACGAGCAAGGCCGTCGTGGGCAAGGGCGTGCTGGACCCCTTCTTGGACCGGGCCGCGAAGGAGGGCGCAACCTGGACCGGCACCGACCGGTTCAAGCCGAGCGCGGGGCAGGACGGTGTGAAGTTCGGGCGCGCCCGCCCGCTCACCGCCGTCGTGGCCATGGCCGAGCTCGATACGGGCCCCGGTTGGCTGGAGGCCCATGTGCCGGGTGAGGGTTGGCGCCCCATCGGCGCCCTCTCGTCCGACGGCTGGACCCAGGTGGACGCGCGGGGGTTGGTGGCCGACGCGGTCCGGGTCATTCCGCAGGGTGGTGCCCCGGTGGCCGTGCGCGGACTGGTGCCCTGGTTCTCCGACGAGGCCGCCGCAGGTCTGGAACTCGTACGGGACCGGTTGGACGCCGAGATCGGGGGTCCGCCCCAGCAGGCCTTCGTCCAACTGACACCGCACCGCCCCGGTGATGTCCGGGGGGCCCTGACCGCGCAGGCTCCCGAGGGGATCAAGGTGACGGTCCCGCGGCAGACGTCCGTGCCCCGGGGGGTGCGGACCCGGGTGGCCGTGACCGTCTCCGTGCCCAAGGACGCCGCACCGGGCGAGTACCGGGTGCCGCTCTCCTTCGCGGGCCAGGTGCAGACCCTGACCGTACGGGCCTTCCCCGCGACCGCCGGGCCCGATCTCGTACGCGCCCCGGGAGCAGCGGCGCTCTCGTCGGCGGACGAGACCGCGGACTTCCCCGCGGCTGCCGCCGCCGACGGCGACCCGAGGACCCGCTGGTCGTCCCCGGCCGAGGACGGCGCCTGGTGGCAGGTCCAGCTGGCGACGCCGGCCCGGGTGGGTCAGGTGGTGCTGCACTGGCAGGACGCCTTCGCCGCCAAGTACCGCATCCAGGTCTCCACGGACGGCCGTACCTGGCGTACGGCCGCGACGGTGAGCGACGGACGGGGCGGCCGGGAGGCGGTGCGCATGGACACCCGGGAAGAGGTGCGCTTCATCCGGGTCCAGGGGGATCAGCGGGGTACGCGGTTCGGATACTCGCTGTGGTCGGTGGAGGCGTACGCCGTCGCCCGGCCGTGAACCGCCTGCGGTATCGGTCCGGCCCCGCCTCGGGGAACACCGGGACCGGTGGTCGTGCGCTTCGGCGGATGCCTGGGCTGACCGCGGACCAGGGGCGCCACGGGCACGGGCGGCCTGTGGAGCGCCCCGCCCGGGGTCTGTGGGGTCGCACAGCACAAGACCCCGGTCGGCGGAGGACCACCGACCGGGTGGGACACCGATCTCCCCGAGGGAGTCGGGCCACAAAAAATGGCTCCGGATTCAGGCAGAGATGCCGTCTATCCGAGCCATTGCATCCTCAGCTCCGTACGGTTGCAGATAGGGCAGCCAGCGCGGATCCCGATGGCCCGTGCCGATGATGCGCCACGCCAGCCCGCTCGGCGGCTCGGGCTGATGGCGCAGCCGCCAGCCCAGCTCGCGCAGATGCCGATCGGCCTTGACGTGGTTGCAGCGGCGGCAAGCCGCCACCACGTTGTCCCAGACGTGTTGTCCACCGCGGCTGCGGGGAATGACGTGGTCGACGCTGGTTGCGACGCCACCGCAGTACATGCAGCGCCCTCCGTCGCGGGCGAAGAGCGCTTTGCGGGTGAGAGGAACGGGGCCCCGGTAGGGCACCCGGACGAACCGCTTCAGCCGAACGACGCTGGGTGCGGCGATGACACGGGTCGCGCTGTGCATAAAGGCGCCGGACTCCTCTAGGCAGAGGGCCTTGTTCTCCAGGACGAGGACGAGCGCGCGGCGGAGCGGTACGACGCCGAGCGGCTCGTACGACGCATTGAGGACCAGGACATGCGGCACTGTGGCTGCCTCCTTGTACGCCGGCGGCGCGTGGCTCGCGCCGGGACGATCTGCTCTCAGTCTCTCCTCAGGCCAGGTCCGAGCGCCACCACGTAGCCGTAACGGGCTCGGAGTGTTTTGAACCACACCCGAAGAGGACTACCTGCGCAACGACTGGCCTGCACGATTCATCCCCAGGTGAGCCCCGTCTCTCCCTCGAACATCACAGCGGGACCGCCGGGATGCCCCGTTAGGGTGGTTGGTCAGCCCATCGTCCTGCCCAGGAGGTCCCCCCACGTGACCGCGCTCACGCTGCCCGCTCTGTTGGCCGCCGATCCCTCGGCCCCGCCGTCGGCACCGGTTTCCTTCGACGAGGCGGCCAAGCACGCGGAGGACGCTGCGGGCTGGGTGGAGCAGAACTGGTCCACCTGGCTGAACACCAGCCTGCGTATCGCGCTGATCCTCATCATCGCCTTCGTCCTGCGCATGTTCGTGCGCAGGGCACTGACCCGGTTGATAGCGCGGATGAACCGTTCCGCCGATGCCGTGGAGGGCACGACGATCGGCGGGCTGCTGGTCAATGCCGAACGTCGGCGACAGCGCTCGGAGGCCATCGGTTCCGTCCTGCGGTCGGTGGCGTCCTTCCTGATCCTCGGCACCGCGGGCCTGATGATCCTCGGCGCCTTCAAGATCGACCTCGCCCCGCTGCTGGCGTCGGCCGGTGTGGCGGGCGTGGCCATCGGATTCGGCGCGCGCAACCTGGTGACGGACTTCCTGTCCGGGGTCTTCATGATCATGGAGGACCAGTACGGGGTGGGTGACTCCGTGGATGCGGGAGTGGCGTCGGGCGAGGTGATCGAGGTGGGACTGCGGGTCACCAAGCTGCGCGGCGACGACGGCGAGATCTGGTACGTGCGCAACGGTGAGATCAAGCGCATCGGAAACCTCAGCCAGGGGTGGGCGACCTCGACCGTCGACGTCACGGTCCGCCCTTCGGAGGATCTGGAGCGGGTGCGCTCGGTCATCGGCGAGGTGGCTGAGGGGCTTGCGAAGTCGGAGCCGTGGAACGAGCAGTTGTGGGGACCGGTCGAGACCCTGGGGCTGACCGAGGTGCTGCTGGACTCCATGACGATCCGGGTGGCAGCCAAGACCATGCCGGGCAAGGCGCTCGGCGTGGAACGGGAGCTGCGCTGGCGCATCAAGCAGGCGTTCGACGCGGCGGGCATCCGGATCGTCGGTGGTCTGCCCCAGATCGCGGAGGAAGTGTCGGGCCCCGATCCGGCGGCTACCGTGGCTCCGCCCTCGGCCCTGGCGAACCCTGCCTCGCCGCAGTCCATGGCCGCGGCACCGCTCCAGCCGCCGACCAATCTGACGAAGTAGTCACCACACGGCGGTCACCCGCGTCGAAGGGCCCGCGGACGACCGTTTCACGACCGGGTGCGCAGGCGCACGGGATCATGGAGCCGGCCTGCTCACAGGGCTCGCAGACGTCTTCCGCACCCCTGGCCCCACTCTGGTAGGCCCGGACCGCCGCCCTCTGACGGAGGGCCTCGCCCACGTTCCGTACCCCTGGATTCAGGGCCCAGCCACCCCGATCGGTCAGGTACCTGTCAGAATTGCAGACCCCCGAGGGTGCGAGGTAACGGATTGATAGCCCCGCGCACGAGGCATTGACGCGTCCCCGGCGAGCACTTAGTTTCCTCAGCGGATAGGAAACTTTACTAACAATCCCTGCGCACATCGGCAGCCGAAGGGAAAGGTGCATCCGCCGTGGCCGGTCCTCCCGGAACCACCCCCGGAACACCGCGGGTCCTGCGCGCCATGAACGACCGCGCCGCGCTGGACCTCCTGCTCGAACACGGACCCCTCTCCCGCACCAAGATCGGCAAGCTCACCGGGCTCTCCAAGCCCACCGCGTCCCAGTTGCTCGCCCGACTCGAAGCCGCCGGGCTCGTCATCACCACCGGCACCACCGTCGGCAGCCCCGGCCCGAGCGCACAGCTGTACGCGATCAACGGACGCGCCGCATTCGCCGCGGCCCTCGACGTCACGCCGCTGCGCATCCGGGCCGCCGTCGCCGATCTCACCGGCACGGTCATCAGCGAGTACGAACTCCCCACCCCGGGCCGCCGCGCCGTGAGCGTCGTGCGCCAGGTGGCCGAGGCGCTCGACGGGGCGGTGAAGGACGCGGGCTTGACCCGCAACGACATCCATCGGGCCGTCATCGGCACCCCGGGCGCCTTCGACCCGTCCACCGGTCGACTGCGGTACGCCTCCCACCTCCCGGGCTGGCACTCCCCCGCGCTCCTCGACGAGTTGGCCGCCGAACTTCCGATGCCCGTCGAGTACGAGAACGACGTCAATCTTGTTGCCGTGGCCGAACAGAGGCTCGGAGCGGGCCGGGGCAACGAGGACTTCCTCCTCCTGTGGAACGAGGAGGGCTTGGGCGGGGCCGTCGTCATCAACGGCCGGCTCCACCGGGGCTTCACCGGCGGCGCGGGAGAGGTGGGCTTCCTCCCGGTGCCCGGGATGCCGTTGATGCGCCGGGTCGCCAAGACCAACGGCGGCGGCTTCCAGGAGTTGGCCGGTGCACAGGCGCTGCCCGGGCTGGCCCGGGAGGTCGGCGTTAAGGGCATCGGACAGGGCCGCTACACCGAGGTGGCCAGCGCCCTCGTGGCGCGGGCGGCCGAGGCCCGCTCGGGTCCGTACCGCAAGTTCCTCGACGCGTATGCCACGGCGCTCGCCACCGGCCTCGCCTCCATGGTCGCCCTCTTCGACCCCGAACTGATCGTGCTCTCGGGCGAGGCCATCGCCTCCGGCGGCGAACCGCTGCGGGCCCGGGTGCACGCGGAGCTGACCGAACTCGCCGCCTCCCGGCCCCGGCTGGTGCTGGGAGCGGTGAGGGAACGCCCGGTCCTGCGGGGAGCGTTGGAAAGCGCCCTGACCACCACTCGGGACGAGGTCTTCGACACCTCGCGCTGAGGTTCCACACAGCACACCACTCGTAACTCCCCCCACTCCGGCGCCATCCGCCCGAGGGGCCTCCCCACCCATCGGGTCCGCCGGCAGCACACCAGCACCACAAGGAAACACACGCGCCACAGCCAGCACAGACAGGCACCACTCGTCCCTCACCCCACACAGGGAGACAACGCCATGTCCATACGCACGCGCAAAGCAGCAACGACCGTCGCCGCGACGGCGGTGATAGCCCTCATGGCCTCCGCCTGCACGGGCTCGTCCGAGGGCGAGACCCAGGACGATCCGAAGGCCAACACCACCCTGACGTTCTGGCACGGCTGGTCGGCCCCCAGCGAAGTCAAGGCGGTCCAGGAGAACGTCAAGCGCTTCGAGGCGACCCACAAGAACATCAAGGTGAAGATCGTCGGCAATATGACCGACGACAAGATCAACCAAGCGCTGCGCGCGGGCGGTTCCAGCGCCCCGGACGTCGTCTCGTCCTTCTCGACCACCACGGTCGGCCAATTCTGCTCGTCCGGTGCGTTCGTCGACCTCAACGAATACCTCAAGAAGTCGAACATCGACCCGAAGAAGGTCTTCTACAAGCCTCTCCTCGACTACACGCAGTTCGAGGGCAACCAGTGCTCGCTGCCCCTCCTGAGCGACGCCTACGGCCTCTACTACAACAAGGACGCCTTCGACGCGGCCGGCATCACCGCTCTGCCCAAGACCTGGAGCGAGTTCGAGAAGGTGGCGCAGAAGCTGACCAAGCCCAAGGGCGCGGGCTACGAACAGCTCGGCTTCATGCCGAATTACCACGGATACGAGACCACCAACTCGCATTACCTATCCCAGTGGTCCGCGACCTACTTCGATGCCGAGGGCAAGTCGAACGTCGCCAAGGACCCTGCTTTCGCACGGATGATGACCTACCAGAAGGGTCTCGTCGACAAACTGGGCGGTTTCGCAAAACTGGAGAAGTACCGCAACACCTTCGGTGACGAATGGGGCGCGAAGCACCCCTTCCACACCGGCCAGGTCGCCATGCAGCTCGACGGCGAATGGCGGCTCGGCATGGCCAAGGACGCCGGCGTCAAGTTCCGCATCGGCACGGCACCGCTCCCGGTCGCCGATGACCAGGTCGCCGACTACGGCAAGGGATATCTCGCCGGCACGATCATTGGCATCGCCTCCACGAGTAAGAAGAAGAACACCGCGTGGGAACTGGTGAAGTACATGACCACGGACACCGACGCCGTGGTCGCCTTCTCTAATGGAATCCGCAACGTGCCATCGACGATCGAGGCGCTGAAGTCCCCCGATCTGAAGCACGACGCCGATTTCCAGACGTTCATCGACATCGCGCAGCACCCCAAGTCCAACACCAGCCCTGCCAACATCGACGGCGGCGCCTATCACACGACGCTCCAGGACCTCGCCTACCAGTACGAGGCGGGGAAGGTGAAAGACCTCCAGGCCGGCTTGGAAAAGGCCGCCCGGCAGATCGACACCGACATCGCGAAGCTGAAGTGAGCGGGACGACACCGCGATGACCACGTACACCCTGCGTTCGAAGCGCCGCCGAGCGGCGCTTCGAACCGCGGCCTTCCTGTCGCCCTGGCTGATCGGCTTCAGCGTCTTCTTCGCCTATCCGCTGATCTCGACCGTGTACTTCTCCTTCATGAAGTACGACGGAATCCGTCCACCCGTGTTCGACGGTCTGGACAATTGGACCTACGTCTTCAACGACTATCCGCTGTTCTGGCCCGCCGTGCAGAACACGCTCTGGCTCGTACTGGTGGCCGTCACCTGCCGCGTCGCGTTCGGGCTCGGCATCGGTCTGCTCATCACCAAGATCAAGACGGGTGCCGGAGTCTTCCGCACCCTCTACTACCTGCCCTATCTCGCCCCGCCGGTCGCCGCGACGCTGGCGTTCGTGTTCCTGCTCAACCCCGGTACCGGCCCGGTGAACTCCATTCTGGAATCCTTCGGGATATCGGCCCCCGGTTGGTTCACCGACCCCGCGTGGTCCAAGCCCGCCCTCACCATCCTCGCCGTCTGGGGAATCGGCGATCTGATGGTGATCTTCATGGCGTCGCTGCTCGATGTGCCCAAGGAGCAGTACGAGGCCTCGAAGCTGGACGGCGCCTCCCCCTGGCAACAGTTCCGTTTCATCACCCTGCCGAACATCTCCCCGATCATCCTGTTCGCAGTGGTCACCGGGGTGATCCAGGCGATGCAGTACTACACCCAACCGCTGGTGGCCGGAAAGGTCGCATCCGGAGTGATCGGCGGCAGTGGGCAGCAATTCGAGCCCGGATATCCGGACAAGTCCACGCTGACCCTGCCGCAGATCATCTACAACGCCGGATTCCAGCGCTTCGACTACGGAGCGGCAGCCGTGATCGCACTCGTACTGTTTGGACTGTCGATGCTCTTCACCGCGTTCTTGATGCGCAGCAGGGGCGGACTCATTCGGGTGGGTGATTGAGCCATGGCCCTCTCCCTCAAGGAGCGGTCCCCCGGGTCCGCAAAGGAACCCCTGACACCGGCGCACCGCACGGCACGCCGCAAGGCACTGCTGCACTGGATTGCGGTGCATTCGCTGGGAGTCGCCGCCGCTCTGTTCTTCGTGCTCCCCTTCGTCTTCGTCGTGCTGACCTCGCTGATGGGCAGTCAACAGACGCTGACCCGCGATCTCGTTCCCACCACGTGGGAATGGGGGAACTACACCAAGGTCCTCGACACCCCGGGCTTCCTGACCTGGTGGCGGAACACCCTGGTCTACGCGGGTGTGGGCACCGTCTTGACGGTCGTCTCCTCGATCCCGGTGGCGTATGCACTCGCCAAGTTCCGGTTCCGTGGCCAGCGACTGGCCATGATGCTCGTCATCTCCATGATGATGCTGCCGCCCCAGGTCATCATCGTGCCGATGTACCTGTTCTGGGCGAAGGAACTGGACCTCGCGGGAAGCCTATGGCCGCTGATCATCCCCATGGCGTTCGGGGACGCGTTCGCCATCTTCCTGTTGCGCCAGTTCCTGCTGACCATTCCCGGTGAGTATCTGGATGCGGCACGCGTGGACGGCTGCGGCGAACTGCGCATCCTGTTGAAGGTGATCCTGCCGATGGCCAAACCCGGAATCGCCGCGGTGGCGCTGTTCCAGTTCTTCTTCGCCTGGAACGACTACTTCGGCCCCCAGATCTACGCGTCCGAGAACCCGGGCGCATGGACCCTCAGTTACGGTCTGGAATCGTTCAAGGGAGCGCACCACACCGACTGGAATCTCACGATGGCTGCGACCGTCATGGTCATGGCCCCCGTGATCCTCGTGTTTTTCTTCGCCCAGAAAGCGTTCGTCGAGGGTGTCACACTGACCGGAGTGAAAGGCTAGGAATTTGATGAAGCTCGCAGTCGTTGGTGGCGGGTCCACCTATACCCCCGAGTTGATCGACGGCTTCGCCAGGCTGAGGGACACCCTGCCCGTCAGCGAGCTCGTCCTGATCGACCCCGACGCCGAACGTCTCGAACTCGTCGGCGGTCTCGCCCGGCGCATCTTCGCTCGGCAGGGGCACGACGGGAAGATCGTTACCACCACCGACACGGACGCGGGCGTCGCCGACGCCGACGCGGTGCTGCTCCAGCTCCGCGTCGGCGGACAGGCAGCACGTCAACAGGACGAGACCTGGCCGCTGGAGTGCGGGTGCATCGGTCAGGAGACCACCGGTGCGGGCGGTCTCGCCAAGGCGCTGCGGACCGTGCCCGTGGTGCTGGACATCGCCGAGCGCGTACGGCGCACCAACCCCAACGCCTGGATCATCGACTTCACCAATCCCGTCGGCATCGTCACCCGGGCGCTCCTCCAGGCAGGACACAAGGCCGTGGGGCTGTGCAACGTCGCCATCGGCTTCCAGCGCAAGTTCGCCGCGCTGTTGGACACCACCCCGTCCGACATCCATCTGGACCACGTCGGCCTCAACCATCTGACCTGGGAGACCGGCGTACGCATCGGCGGTCCCCGGGGCGAGGACGTGCTGCCCAAGCTGCTGGCCGAGCACGGCGAGTCCATCGCCGGGAACATCCAGCTGCCGCGTGCCCTGCTCGACCGGCTGGGCGTCGTACCGTCCTACTACCTGCGCTACTTCTACGCTCATGACGAGGTCGTGAGGGAACTCGCCACGAAGCCCTCCCGGGCCGCGGAAGTCGCCGCCATGGAGAGCGAACTCCTGCGGATGTACGCGGACCCGGCGCTGGACACCAAGCCGGAACTGCTCGCCAAGCGCGGCGGGGCCTTCTACTCGGAGGCCGCCGTCGATCTCGCCGCGGCCCTCCTCGGCGGTGGCGGCAGCCCCCACCAGGTGGTGAACACCCTCAACAACGGCACGCTGCCCTTCCTGCCGGACGACGCCGTGATCGAAGTGCAGGCGGCCGTCGGTTCCGAGGGCGCCACCCCGCTGCCCGTACCGGAGCTCGACCCCCTGTACGCGGGACTGATCGCCCAGGTCACGGCCTATGAGCAACTGGCCCTGGATGCGGCGCTGCACGGGGGTCGCGAACGCGTCTTCTCCACGCTCTTGTCCCATCCGTTGATCGGACAGTACGAATACGCCGAGGCGCTCACCGACAAGCTCATCGCGCACAACCGCGAGCACCTGACGTGGGCGTGATCGCTGCGGGGCCGATGAGCGCGACCGGATCCGTCCTCGCCATCGACGCGGGCAACAGCAAGACGGACGTCGCCCTGGTCGCGGCGGACGGCTCCGTCCTCGCGACCGCACGGGGCGGCGGCTTCCAGCCGCCCCGGGTGGGTGTCGAAGCGGCGCTCGACGTGCTGGGCGCCGCGGTCGACGGCGCCCTGGCCGCCGCCCATGCGCAGGGCGCGGCACTCGGCCCGGTCGAGCACGTCTCCGCCTGTCTGGCCAACGCCGATCTACCGGTGGAGGAGGAGGAGTTGGCCGCGGCCATCCTCCGCCGCGGCTGGGCCCGCACCGCCACGGTCCGCAACGACACCTTCGCGGTGCTGCGGGCGGGGGTGGACGAGCCGCGGGGCGTGGCCGTGGTGTGCGGCGCCGGCATCAACTGTGCCGGAATGCTGCCGGACGGCCGGACGGTGCGCTTCCCCGCGATCGGAAAGATCTCCGGTGACTGGGGCGGCGGCGGGGGCCTGTCGGACGAGGCGATGTGGCACGCGGCCCGGGCCGAGGACGGGCGCGGCGAGGCGACCGCGCTGGCCCAGACCCTTCCGGCCCACTTCGGGCTGGACTCCATGTATGCACTGATCGAGGCGTTGCACCGGAAGCACATCCCCGCCGGGCGCAGGCACGAGGTGGTCCCGGTGCTCTTCGCGACCAGCGCGGGGGGCGATCCCGTGGCGCGCTCGCTGGTGCGCCGGCAGGCTGAGGAGATCGTCGTCATGTCGACGGTGGCCCTGGGCAAGTTGGGACTGCTGGAAGAGGAGGTGCCGGTTCTGCTGGGTGGATCCGTGGTCGCGGCCCGCCATCCGGAGTTGGACGGGCAGATCGCCGCACTGCTGGCCGAGAAGGCGCCGAAGGCGGTGATCCGCGTGGTGACCGCACCGCCGGTGTTGGGCGCCGCACTGCTGGGGTTGGACCGGCTGGGCGCGCCTGCAACTGCACGGGCGAAACTGCGGGCGCACTACGTGTCGTAGGTGGAGCACGTGTCGTACGCGTAGGAGGGGTGGGTAGACAGCCGTCCGCCTAGCGTACGGACGTCGAGTCAGGTCGGGTGCCCGGTCACGTCGGACCGAGCGCCCGACCGACGTCGCGTCGTGCCCGATGGCTGGGCTAGCGGACCGGGCCGCCGCACCTGACCCGATGTCCCATCCGTAGCCCGCACTCCGACCGGTTCACCGGGACTGGTGAGGGCGTGGGGGCGGTTGGGGCTGTGGGGGCGGGGTAGTGGGAACGAACCTCAAGGTCCGACGTGTCGCTCAGTAGGGTGACCGCACGCTACGCGCCCGGACGCCCGCTGCCGGGAGGGAACCGATCACCGCTCTGGAGCGTATTCAGGGTGAGGAGCCCCGGTCCGTATCGCGACGATCCATTGCCACATACACAAGATCCAGTCAATCTAGCTGTGATTGTCCGTCATCGCGGCCATACTGCTGGCCGGGGAACACTCTCCGACCCGCTGGGGAGCGGGCCGATGTCAGCGACCGAGGGGGAGGTCAGGTGACACAGCCGCAGACCGGGCAGCGCTTGCCCGTCCAGCCGGCTCCGGCGTCGCTGCCGGCGCAGCCGCCCGGAAGCAGCGCGGGGCCCGTGCCGTCCGGTGGGGCGTCGGCTTCTCGTGGTCCGGTGGCCGAGGCGAAGGATCGGCTGCGTTCGGCGGCGACCACCGAGCCCGGACGGCTGAGGATCATGGGTGCCGTCCTGGCGGCGCTGGTGGTCGTCTTCGGCACCGTCACGGCCTTCGAGATCACCGACCGCGCCGCTGCGGCCGACGACGTCGTCAGCCGCAGCCAACCGTTGAGCGCGGACGCGGCCTCCGTCTACCGCTCCCT
Source organism: Streptomyces sp. NPDC005963 (assembly GCF_040638655.1). Classification (NCBI taxonomy): domain Bacteria; kingdom Bacillati; phylum Actinomycetota; class Actinomycetes; order Kitasatosporales; family Streptomycetaceae; genus Streptomyces; species Streptomyces sp. NPDC005963. Next base: position 400,115 of record NZ_JBEXVD010000003.1, read on the forward strand.
GGCGGACGCGGACACGGCCGCTTCGAGCGGCTTCCTCGCCGGCTCGGGCGCCGAGCCCGCCGGAGTGCGCGAGCGGTACGAGAAGGACATCTCCGTCGCCTCCCAACTGCTCATCAAAGCGGCGACCCACACGGACAGCGCCAGTGAGTCGGGCCGTCAGATAGCCACGTTGAACGAACAGCTTCCGCTCTACACCGGCCGCGTGGAGACGGCGCGCGCCTACAACCGGCAGGGGCTGCCCCTCGGCGGCGCGTATCTGCGGTTCGCCAACGAGCAGATGAGCAAGGTACTGCTCCCCGCCGCCCAGAAGCTGTACGACGCCGAGAGCGCCCGTCTGGACAGGGACGACGAGGACGCCCGTTTCTGGCCGATCCTCTCGCTCTCGCTCGGGCTGGTGGCCCTCGGTGCGCTCGCCTGGACCCAGCACCGGCTCTACCGTCGGACCAACCGGGTGTTCAACCAGGGGCTGCTGGCCGCCACGGCAGCCGCCGCCGTGGTGCTGCTGTGGCTCACAGTGGGGCACTCGGTGGCCCGCGCCCAGTTGAACGAGGCCCGCGAGCACGGCCAGCGCTCCCTGAAGGTGCTCAACGACGCCCGGATCAGCTCGCTCAAAGCCCGGGCCAACGAGAACCTCACCCTGGTCGCCCGGGGGGCGGTCCTCACCGACGACGGCAAGCGCGACAAGTACGAGTCCGAGTACGGCGAGGGAATGGTCCGGCTGAACGACGGGCTGAGCCGGGCGAAGTCACTCGCGGACGACAGCGAGGGGCGCGAGCCGGTCGAGGCCGCGACGACGAGCGTCGCCGAGTGGCAGGCCCGGCACCGGGCGGCGAGCACCACCGACAAGTCGGGCGACTACGAGGGCGCATTGGGCAAGGTCATCGGTGCCAAGGACTCGACCGGGGAGTCGTTCGACCGGGTGGACGCGGCCCTCGCCAAGGCGCTAGCGCACGAGCAGCGCGAGTTCACCCGGGCGGCGAGCGACGGGCGGGACGCCCTGAGCGGGCTCCCCCTCGGCGCAGCCGCCCTGGGTGTACTGGGCGCGGCGGGCGCTGTCATCGGCATCAACCGCAGGCTTTCGGAGTACCGGTGAGAGGGGGCGGGATGCCGGACGACGAGACCACGTCGGGGAGCGGGTCGGGAGCCGCGGCGGAAGCGCACAGCGGCGGGGGGCCGGGCATGGCGGGTCCGCCGAGCGCGGAGGCCCGCCCGGGGGTGCTTGCACGGTCCAGGGGCAGGTTCAGCCTCCGTGGATGGGGCGGTGTCGCGGGAATGGCCATCGCCTGTGTCCTGACGGCCGTGGGCACACTGCTGCCGCTCTCCCGGGGCGCCGGCTCCGCCCTGCCGGTGGTGGGCCACAACATCTCCATGACCGAGCGGACCAAGGCCGACACCTGCACCGACCCAGAGGCGTCCCTCTCCCCGTCGTCCGCGGACGGAGCGAACATCCAGGCGATCAAGAAGCGCGGCAAGTTGATCGTCGGCGTGGACCAGAACAGCTACCGCTGGGGCTACCGCGATCCTGCGACGGGCTCGCTGAAGGGCTTCGACATCGATCTGGCGCGGGCCATCGCCACGGACATCCTCGGCAAGCCGGACGCCGTGATCTTCCGCGCCATACCGACCAACCAGCGCATACCCGCGCTGAACAACGGCACGGTGGACATCGTCGTGCGTACGATGACGATCAACTGCGCCAGGATCAAGCAGGTCGCCTTCTCCACCGCCTACTTCCAGGCGGGTCAGCAGGTCCTTGCGCCCAAGTCCTCCGGCATCACCGGGTACGACGACTCGCTCAAGGGCAAGAAGGTCTGCTCGGCCGAGGGCTCGACCGCCTTCGAGGCGTTGGAGAAGAACTCCTTCGGAGCGATCTACCGGGACAAGAACGAGGGCAAGCCCTCCGATGAGGACTTCCTGACGGTCTCCAATCAGCTGGACTGTCTGGTGCGGCTGCAAGAGGGCCTGGTCGATGCGGTCGTCACGGACAACGCACTCGCCGCGGGTCAGGCCGCGCAGGACCCCACCGTTGAGTTGAAGGGGAAGAAGCCCTTCACCACCGAGTTCTACGGAGTGGCGACCAAGCTCGGCAAGGACGACGTGGTCCGCCGGGTGAACCAGGTGTTGGAGGAGTACCGGCAGAGTGCCTGGATGAGCTCGTACCGGGAGTGGTTGGCGGATGACCTGCCCGGCATATCCGGGCCGCCCGCCCCCAAGTACCGGGGCGGCTGACGCAGAGGGAGGCTTCGGGTTCCCCCGGTCGCCTCCCCTACCACCGGTCCGCTGGTACCCCGGCATCCGATGTGGTGGCCGAAGGACTCGATGACCACCGCACGGAATCGACGGCGGTGGAGCACCTGGAGAACGAAGGATCCGCAGCAGTCGCGCCACCCGGTAGGGGGTGGGGTGACTGGGCGGAAGTGCTGGAGCCGTGACACACGCACGGCCGACCGACGAGAGAGGTGATCGATGGGCGCCGCGGGACCGTTCGCCGGCTCCGGGCACGCTCCCGGGCCGCCGATGGACCGGGACGAGGTGGACCGTGCACTGGCGCGGCTCGGAGCCGAACACGAGGCCATCGAGACCTCATTGCTCGCGCTTCAGGACCATGCGGGGCGCCGACTCCTCGAAGGCGCCGAGCTGACCGGTGTCACGAAGGACCGTTGGGCTACGACCGAGCAGTCCATCGCCCTGCTGTGGACCTACTTCGACGCGTACAGCTCCGCCCTGACCGAGGCCCGTGAGCTGCGGGCCAGGCGCCGTTGGTCGAGCCGGGAGGACCTGGTCGAACTCACCGACCGGTTGCGGGGCCCCAGTGTCACCGTCGCGAATGCGACCGCACAGCTCTCGTCGTCGATCACCGGCTCCGCCAAACTCTCGGAGCGCTTCAGCCTCGAAGAACTCGTGGCCCGGATGAACGACCTCTACGCCCGCTCCCTGGACATGGTGGTCACGGCGGACGCCGTCTGGTCGGCGCTCCCGGCCCGGATCGACCTGCTCTCGGCCGAGCTCCAGCGCACCCGCTCACTCGCCCACTCCGTCGGCGTGCGCCCCGGTGAGCACCCCTCGGGGGACGAGTTGGAGTCCATCACCCATGAGCTGACGACCCTGCGCGCCCAGGTCATCTCCGACCCGTTGGCGTTCTGGCGCTCCGCCCTCGGTTCTTCGGCGCCCGGCGGCGGGCGACCCGACACCCATCGCTACGACCGGGCCGCACGGGCGTTGGAGGACATCCGACGGGAGATCGAGGCGGTGTTGCGGGTCCGCCAGGACTCCGAGGAACGGCTGATCCGACTCCGGGACCTGCTCTCCCGCGCGGACCGCACCCTGACGGAGGCCCGTTCGGCGCGGGGTGAGGTGCTCGCGAAAATAGCCGCGTCCGAGGTGCCCGCCGTCAGCGGACCGCCCCTCGCCCTTCAGGAACGGCTCGCCACCGCCGCCGAGTACCGGCGCCACTCGCAGTGGCACCGGCTCTCCCCACTGCTGGAGTCCCTGGAGCGAGAGGCGGAGGACGAACTGCTGCGGGCGCGGGAGTCATTGACCGCCGTCACCGCACCGCTCGCCGTCCGCGCGGAACTACGCGGCCGGCTGGACGCCTACAAGGCGAAGGTCGCCCGCAACGGCTTCGCCGAGGACCCACTGCTCATCGAGCGGTACGACGCGGCGCGCAGGATGCTCTGGAGCGCGCCGTGCGATCTTCGGGTGGCCGAGAACGCAGTCCTGCGCTACCAGCAGGCGGCGGCGGAGGCACTCACGCACCGGGAGTCCGGTCCGTCGGGCCCCGCTGACCGCGGAGGCATGAGATGAGTGTGCGCAGGGGGGAGTCATGAACGAGGCCACCGATTGCCAGCGGCCCGACTGCGACGGCAACTACGAGGACATGGGCGGCGGCGAGCTGTACTGCGACACCTGCGGTCTCGCACCGGTCGCGGCCGGCGGAGGCTCCACCACCGGTCGCGGGGCCGGCGGCGGTCGTGACAGCACCTCCGTACGGAACAGTTCCCGTTCGTCCCGGGCCTCTTCCCGTTCCTCGACCTCGCGCCGCTCGGTCTCCGGGAGGCTGTCCCGGTCGTTGACCGGGGCGGACACGTCCTCCCGCTCGGTCTCGGTGCGCAGTTCGGGCACCTCAAGCGGCTCCTCGGCGCGCAATCGGCTGGGCGCCGGCCTGGTGGTCGTACCGGAAGTACCGCGCCCGGACCCTCGTGCGGCCGTGATGAGCAATCCCGAGGTGCCCGAGCGGAAGCGGTTCTGTTCGCGCTCCGAGTGCGGTGCACCGGTGGGTCGTTCGCGCGGTGACCGTTCGGGGCGCACCGAGGGCTTCTGTACCTCCTGCGGACATCTGTACTCGTTCGTCCCCAAGCTGTCGCCGGGGGACATCGTGCGCGGACAGTACGAGGTGGTCGGCTGTCTGGCCCACGGCGGTCTGGGCTGGGTCTATCTGGCGGTGGACCGAGCGGTGTCCGACCGTTGGGTGGTCCTGAAGGGCCTCCTCGACACCGGTGACCAGGACGCGATGGCTGCGGCGATCTCGGAGCGCCGCTTCCTCGCCGAGATCGAGCACTCCAACATCGTCCGCATCTACAACTTCGTGGAGCACCTCGATCAGCGCAACGGCTCGCTCGACGGCTACATCGTCATGGAGTACGTGGGCGGGAAGTCGCTCAAGGAGTTGGCGAACGACCGTCGGGACGCCGAAGGCAAACGGGACCCCCTGCCCGTGGAGCAGGCGTGCGCCTACGGCATCGAGGCGTTGGAAGCACTGGGCCACCTGCACAGCAGGAACCTCCTCTACTGCGACTTCAAGGTCGACAACGCGATCCAGCAGCAGGACCAGCTCAAGCTCATCGACATGGGCGCGGTCCGGCGGATGGACGACGAGGAGTCGGCGATCTACGGCACCGTCGGCTACCAGGCCCCGGAGGTCGCCGACGTCGGGCCGTCCGTGGCCTCGGACCTCTACACCGTCGCCCGGACGCTGGCGGTGCTGACCTTCGACTTCCAGGGCTACACCAACGTCTTCGTGGACTCGCTGCCCGATCCGGAGCACATCCAGGTCTTCCGGACCTACGAGTCGTTCTACCGGCTCCTGGTGCGGGCGACCGACCCGGACCCGGCTCGACGGTTCTCCTCCGCGCAGGAGATGGCCGAGCAGTTGACGGGGGTGCTGCGCGAGGTCGTGTCGATCCAGACAGGCCGCGCCCGCCCGGCGTTGTCCACCCTGTTCGGTCCCGAGCTGCGGGTCACGGACTCGGAGCTGTTCGCCGAGCTGACCGAGGACGTGTCGGCGCTCGGCGCACGGAACGGGAGCCGGGGCAAGGCGAACCAGGCGAACAAGGCCATCGCACCGGCATCGGTTCCCCGTCAGCCGGGCCCCGGGACCAGCGGTGCTGCCGGCACCCCGCAGTCGCCGGGCACGGTGGCCGGGGCACCGGGCGTCGTGGCGACTCCCCCGGCCGGTTCGACTGCGCTCCTCGGCACCGTCGGAGCCACGGCAGGAGCACGGCTGACACCACATCTCATCTCCCTGGAGACGCGCGCCTTCGCACTGGCCCTCCCGGTCCCCCGCGTGGATCCGAACGATCCCCACGCCGGCTTTCTGGCCGGACTGATGACGTCGGCGCCCGCTGAGTTGATCGCCGCACTGCACAGCACCTCGACCGCGTCCCCGGAAACCCGTCTGCGCGAGTTGCGCGCACGGTTGGAGACGGGCGACGTCGACTCCGCCACGGCCGGCCTGCAGGCCCTGGAGGACGAGCGCGCCGACGACTGGCGCGTGGTCTGGTACCGCGGTCTGACCTCCTTGGTGACCGGGGACCACGCGGCGGCTGCACTCTCCTTCGACGCCGTGTACGACGCGTTCCCGGGCGAGCCGGCTCCCAAGCTCGCCCTGGGCGTGTGCGCCGAGGTGCTCGGCCAGTTGGACAACGCGGCGGAGTACTACCGCCTGGTGTGGACGACCGATCCCAGCTATGTGAGCGCCGCCTTCGGCTTGGCGCGCGTACAACTCGCCTCCGGCGACCGGGCCGGGGCCGTACGCACACTGGAGTCGGTGCCGGAGGCGTCCATCCACTACACGGCGGCACGGGTCGCCGCGGTGAGGGCCAGGTTGCGGCGGCGCGCCGCGCAGGACCCCCTGATGGACGATCTGGCGGCGGCTGCCGCACAGGTGGAAGCCTTGAAGACGTTCGGTCTCGACGCCGTTCGACGTGAACAGTTGTCCACAGAGGTACTCGGCACGGCGCTGGACTGGGTACTCTCCGGTAGTCCCGGAGCATCGCAGCCCGTACCGGACCCGTCGAGCACGTCACAGCCCGGCAGCGCGCCCGTCGCGCAGCAGGCGCAGACCCAACTGCTCGGCAGCGAACTGGACGAACGCGGACTGCGCTTCGGGCTGGAACGCTCGTTCCGGGTGCTCGCCCGGCTCGCCCAGCGGGGCGAGGAGCGGATGGACCTGGTGGAGCGTGCCAACCGCTTCCGCCCCCGGACGTGGGTGTGATCGATGTCGTCTCAGATGCATCAGTCGGCCGCGGGGCCGTCGTGCCCCGGCTGCTCCGAACCATTGGAGGAGGGTGACCGCTACTGCGGGGCGTGCGGACACGACCTCTCCGCCTTCCCCGCGCAGATCGCGCGGGATCGGCCGACGCTCGTCCTGGGCGTTCCGGTCGCCCCGGTCGCCTGGCCGCCTGCCAGTGCCGCCGGCAGTGCGGGGACACCCGCTCGGGTGCAGCACCCCGGAGAGTTGCCCGGCACGGACTCCCGCGGGGCGCAACTGCCCACCGTCGCCGCGGGCCCGACCGGCGCGCACCACCACGACACCGGGGCCGTGCCTTCGTACGGAAGTGCACCCGGCGGGAACTTCACGCCGTCCGCTCCCCCGGTCGGTGCAGGCATCCACGATCCACGGGCAGCCGCGCCGGTCGCAGCCAAGGTGTGCGTCGCCTGTCGGGCCGGTCGGGTGGACACCGACGGCTACTGCGAGAACTGCGGCCACGCACAGCCCCGTGAACGTGACCACATGGAACTCGACCTGGGTGCGGTCGCCGCGGTCAGCGACCGCGGGCTGCGCCACCACCGCAACGAGGACGCGTTCGCCATCTCCACGACCGCGCTCCCCGACGGCTCCCCCGCGATCACGGCGATCGTCTGCGACGGTGTCTCGTCGGCGGTCCGTCCGGACGAGGCGTCGATGGCGGCGTCAAAGGCGGCCAATGAGTTGCTGATGGGCTGTCTGCCCCGCGGCACGCACCCCCAGCAGGCCATGCGGGACGCCATCGTCGCCGCGGCCAGCGCCGTCAACGCCCTGGCCGACCAGAACCCTCCGGTCGATCCGTTGGAGCCGGCACCCGCGAACCAGTTGAACGCACCCGCATGCACGATCGTCGGGGCGATCTGCGCGGCGGGCCTCCTGGTCGTCGGCTGGGTCGGTGACAGCCGGGTGTACTGGGTGCCCGACGACCGCAGCACTCCCGCCGCCCGTCTGACGGAGGACGACTCCTGGGCGGCCCAGATGGTCGCCGCCGGACTGATGAGCGAGGAAGAGGCGTACGCGGACCGGCGCGCCCACGCCATCACCGGGTGGTTGGGGGCCGACGCCTATGAACTGGACCCGCACACTGCGGCCTTCAAGCCGGATCGCTCCGGAGTGGTGGTGGTCTGCACCGACGGTCTGTGGAACTACGCGGAGGGTGCCGATGAGATGGCCAGGGCCGTTCCGCCGGATGCCTCCGTCCGTCCCCTCCACAGCGCCCAGGTGCTCGTGGGGCACGCGCTGGACGGCGGAGGCCATGACAACGTGACCGTGGCCGTTGTGCCGTTCACGGTCGAACCCCATGGTTCCGGTTCCGCCTGGCCTCCGTCGGGACCGGCATGACCAGGGGCCCCTGCCAGGACGTGCGATCTCAGCAAGATCCACAAGAGAGGCCCTGAGAAGGCCCCTCTCCGGTTCCCGCGCCCACGGGGCCGTCCCGCCGACCGACCCCTCCCGAGTGGAGTGTTCAAGGAGCCGTCAGATGGCCGTTTTCTCCAAGTCCCAGGTGCCTCAGTTCTCCGTCGACGTGTACCAGAACGAGTTCCTGCCCGAAGGCGGGCGGGAGGTGAACGCGATCGTGACCGTCACCTCGACCGGTGGCGGCACCACTCGGGGGGTCCACCTCACAGGTGCTTCGACGACGCCCGACGCGATACCCGGGCAGTCATCGGGCGCGGCCGTCGTCATCATGGTCGACTGCTCGGGTTCGATGGACTATCCGCCGACCAAGATGCGCAATGCCCGTCATGCGACCGCCGCGGCGATCGACACCCTGCGCGACGGCGTCGAGTTCGCCGTGGTCGCGGGGACGCACCGGGCCACGGAGGTCTATCCGGGCGATGGACGGCTGGCGGTCGCGAGTGCGGACAGCCGGGCCGCGGCCAAGGACTCCCTCCGTCGGCTCTCGGCCGGCGGCGGTACGGCCATCGGGACCTGGTTGCGGCTGACGGACACTCTGCTCACCACCGCCAACAGCGCCATCCGACACGGAATCCTGCTGACCGACGGGCGCAACGAGCACGAGACGCCGCAGGAGTTGCAGAAGGCCCTCCAGGCCGCTGCCGGGCGGTTCACCTGTGATGCGCGGGGCGTGGGCACCGACTGGGAGGTCAAGGAGGTCACCGGCATCGCATCCGCCCTCCTGGGCACCGCGGACATCGTTGCGGACCCGGCCCAACTGGCCGAGGACTTCACCGGAATGATGGAGAAGGCGATGGGCAAGGGGATCGCCGATGTGGCCCTGCGCCTGTGGACACCGGTCGGGGTGGAGATCAAGTTCGTCAAACAGGTCGCTCCGACGGTCGAGGACCTGACCCCCCGGCGCACCCAGGCCGGTCCACGCGCCGGGGACTACCCGACCGGCTCGTGGGGCGACGAATCCCGCGATTATCACGTGTGCGTGGAAGTGCCCCGGGCCAGCATCGGACAGGAAATGCTGGCGGCTCGCGCGTCCTTGATCATCCCGTCCGCGGACGGAAGCGCGCCCCAGGTGCTCTCCCAGGGGCTGATACGGGCGGTCTGGACAGACGACATGGCGGCGTCGACGTCCATCAACCCGCAGGTGGCGCACTACACAGGACAGGCTGAACTAGCACAAGTCATCCAACAAGGTCTTGATGCTCGCAAGTCCGGTCATATCGATGATGCGACGGCCAAGCTGGGGCGTGCGGTGCAGCTCGCCGCCGCCTCGGGGAACGAGGACACTGCGAAACTCCTTTCGAAGGTGGTGGACGTGGTCGACGTCGCGACAGGTACTGTGCGACTGAAGGCCAGGGTCGCGGACGCCGATGAGATGACTCTCGAAACACGCTCCACCAAGACGGTGCGCGTGAAGAAGTGATCGGCGCGCTCCGCGTCCACGGCACACACGATCAGCTCATGAAGTGGGACGGCCCTCGGGCCGGACAAGGAGAGGGGGAAGCGCCGACATGCCGACCTGCCCGAACGGACACCAGTCGGGTTCCGATGACTGGTGCGAGGTCTGCGGCCACCGCATGGCCCCCGGCGCTCCTCCAGGAGCCGCACCACCGCCGTCGTACGGCTACCCGCCCCAGGGCGACCCGAACGCCACCGCCGTGGCCGAGCTGTGTCCGCAGTGCCGCACCCCGCGCGAGGCGATGGCCCCGTACTGCGAAGAGTGCCGGTACAACTTCCTGACGCACACGGCGACCTCCTACACCCCCCTCGCGCCACCGCCCCAACAGCAGTCCGGGTTGAATCTGCCGTCGGGGTTCACCAGCCAGCCGCCCCCGCGGCAACAGCCTCCCCAGCAGGGCCACGGTCAGCAGCAGCACGACCCCTTCGACTACCAGGGCTCGCGTCCCTCACAGCTCAACCGGCCCGCCGAGCCGCTGAACGACCCGTCCGGCCGGCAGCACTCCGGCTACGCCCAGCCGCCCGGTTTCCCGCAGGGGCCGGGACACCAGGGACCCGGACACCAGAGCCCGCCGCCCTACCAGCAGCAGCCCGCGCCCCCGATACCCCAGCAGCCGCACCAGCCGGGCGGCGACGACTGGATGATCCCGCCCCCCTCCCAGCCCCAGGGCTCCCCGGGACCGCAGAACCAGGGCATGCAGGCCGGCCTCTCGCTCTTCCAGCAGCAGTCAGGCCCGTCCAGCCACGGCAGCGCCCCCTCGCAGTACGGCGAGCAGGGCCGGCAGATGCAGTCCTCGGGTCATGAGCAGGGCGACCCCGGCCGGCACCAGTCCGCTCCGCCCTACCAGCCCCAGGGAGGGTGGACCGCCGTCGTGGCGCCGGACCGCGAGTACTTCCTGGCGATGATGCAGCGCAGCGGTCCTGACGCGACCGGGCTCACCGTTCCCGCGTACTCGCCGGAGCAGCGCCTACCGCTCTCGGGCAGCCAGATCACCATCGGCCGGCGCCGTCAGTCCACCGGCGAGGCCCCGGACATCGACCTGTCGGTGCCGCCGGAGGACCCGGGCGTCTCGCACAAGCACGCCGTGCTGGTGCAGCAGCAGGACGGCTCGTGGGCCGTGGTCGACCAGAACTCCACCAACGGCACCACGATCAACGGCGGGGAAGAGCCGATCCAGCCGTATGTGCCGGTGGCCCTGAACGACGGCGATCGCGTGCACGTCGGCGCCTGGACGACGATCACCGTACGCCGGGGCTAGCCCGCCGGCCACGCTCTCCGGTCCCCCCCCGTCCCATGCCCGCCCGGGTCGTGGGTACGGGGGACACCCATGAGGACCGGGCATGGCCGTCGTGCCACTACTCGGGGACGGTACGCCCGAGGGGCCAGGCATAGGGGCCGCCTGGGTCGTCCAACCAGGCCCACTGGTGATCGGCCGTGACGGTGACCCCGAACCGGTCGCGCTGCGGGCGTCCCTCGCGCTCCCACAGCGAGAGCGCCTCCCTCGGATCAAGGCTGCCGGCGGTCAGGGTGAGCAAGAAGCGGAAGAGATCGTTCTCAAGTTGTCTGCGGGGCAGTCCGCCGATCCGTCGCTCCGGCACCGCTCCCGCGCCGCGCAGGGCGACGAAGAACGCCGACGTCCGCAGGAAATGTCCCTCCGCACTGCGCCCATGAGCGTCGTCGCGCACCCGGAGGGAGATCAGCCCGGTGGACAGGGGCGCCAGAATGCGGGCGTCCGGGCTGCACTGCGCCAGCCAGCCGGGAGGTACGGACGGCAGGGTGCAGGTGGCGATGATCCGGTCGAACGGCGCCCGCTCGGGGCAGCCCCGCGCTCCGTCACCGGTGACCACGGTGGGGCGATATCCGGCCGCTGCGAGATGTGCCCGGGCCGCTTCGGTGATCTCCTCGTCCATGTCGATGCTGGTCACCTTGGACTCACCGAGCCGATGGCAGAGCAGTGCCGCGTTGTAGCCGGTGCCCGCGCCGATCTCCAGGACGGAGTCGCCGTACCGCACCTGGAGCGCCTCCAGCATTCCTGCCATGAGAGACGGCTGACTGCTGGAAGAGATCAACTCGCCGTCACGAACCCGGGTGGCCAGCGGGCCGTCGTAGTACGCCCCACGCAGCCAGCGCGCCCTGCGCACCGGGTCGGGATCCTCACCCCAGAGCCGCTCGTACCTGCCCGCGCGGTTCACAAAGTAGTAGGGCACGAACAGATGCCTCGGCACCTCCTCGAACGCCAGAAGCCAAGCGGGATCCGTCAGTCCGCCCCCCGCCGTGATCAACCGCACCAGAGCCGCCCGCGCCTCGGCGGCGGGGTCACCGTACGGTTCCAGTCCCGTCCCCATGCCTCCACTGTCCACCGCCGGGGGCGACTGTGCGAGCACCCGCGCCCACATACCCATCGGTAGGCACCGAGGGGCCGTCCGGTGCCCGGAGAGGAGGTCCTAGGGCCCGGGTCCTCGGCCGGTCCGTCTGAGACGATGGACGTGTGCGGCTTTTCCCGGGGAACCCGCCCCGGACCCCCGGCAGTCACCCCCCGGGGCCGGTCAGAGACACATTGCGAGGCTCATCCACGTGAACGACATCCCGCGCGGCACGCTTCAGGAGCAGACCTTCTACGAGCAGGTCGGCGGCGAAGAGACGTTCCGTCGCCTGGTGCACCGCTTCTACCAGGGCGTCGCCGGGGACCCTGAGCTGCGGGCGATGTACCCGGAGGAGGACCTCGGCCCCGCGGAGGAGCGCTTCAGGCTCTTCCTGATGCAGTACTGGGGCGGCCCGCGCACCTACAGCGAGAACCGCGGCCACCCCCGGCTGCGGATGCGCCACGCGCCGTTCAAGGTGGACCAGGCCGCGCACGACGCCTGGCTGAGGCATATGCGGGACGCCGTCGACGAGCTGAACCTGGCCCCGGAGCACGAGCAGCAACTGTGGAGCTACTTGACCTACGCGGCGGCCTCCATGGTGAACACCCCAGGCTAGGGCCCTTCTTTCGGATCTTGCTGGGCTCGCGTGCCCTGGCACCGCGCCTCGCCGCGTTGTCGTCAATCACCAATGCTCCGCAGTGATTCATTCCTCCGCCTTGCGATCCACGGCACCAGACCCCGCTCCCTGATCCAGCCTGATCCAAAAGAAAGACCCTAGGGCCACCGGCTTCACACAAAGAACGGGCCCGCGGCACGAGCATGAGCGGCGCACTTCCCGGCGACCGTCACCCCCGGGTGGGGGTGACGTTCAGCCCGCCGATGCCGTTCATCCGGACCGCAACGGTCCCGAAGGGCGTACGCAGTCGGAGCCAGGACCCCGCTGACAACAGCGCGACTCCGACGCCCGGCCGCAGGAAGCCCAGGGACTGGGCCGCATGGACGGCCCGGAGCGGCAGCGGTGTGGCCCCGACCGTGCGGGACCAGATCTCACGGCCGATCTGATCGCGTGCCGTCCGACTGCGCCGCTCGACGGGCAACTCCTCGTCGCGACGGCGGAACTCGGCGACGGCCGCGGCCACCGCCTCCCTCATCGCCTCCACCGACGGAAGACCGGCGAGCCTGCGCCACCCTCCGCGTGGGGGGAGCACTCCGGCCCACGGCGGGCCGGTGACCGCATCGGGCACGGTGAACGCCGAGCCGGCGATGCTCTCCAGCAGCTCACCCGCCGAGACGGTGACGTCCAACTGGGCAGGGGCGCCCAGCCGTGCGGTACGGATCGCCAGCACCTCGAACGAGGGCGGACGGCCGAAGACGGCGAGATGGGGTTGGGGACCGTCGGAACCGCCCGCTTGGAGCCGGACGGCCGCCGCGCGGTCGTAGTGGATCAGTCGGGCGAGGAAGGCGGTGAGGTCCTCCGCCTCCCTCGCGTCGGCGAAGTACAGACCACGCACGGGCACGCTCATCCGACGAGGGCGTCCTCGTCGGCCGCGGCGGACGTCGCGGTGTCCGCCGCGGCATCCGCCTCCGGAAGGTACTTCTGGAGGAACGACTTCTCCTCCGCGCTGAGCCGACGCGGTCGGCCCGCCGCCAGGTCGTACGGAACGACGACGGTCGAGGCCCGTACATAGACCTGCGGGGTGTCCTCCGGACCGCCCTGGGCCTGCGACTCCGAAGCGTCGTCCTTGATCTCGTACGTGATGGTGAGGGAAGCCGCGCCGATGCGCGTCACCCATGACTCGACGATCACCGGTTCGTGCCGATGGACGAGCGGACGTATGTAGTCGATTTCGTGCCGCGCGACCACGGACCCCCCGGAGAACGAGGGGGATCCATCACCCGGCGCCAGCCGGAACATGAAGTCAATGCGCGCCTCTTCCAAATACCTCAGGAAGACGACGTTGTTGACGTGCCCGAAGGCATCCATGTCCGACCAGCGAAGGGGACAGCGGTAGATGTGCCGAGCCATGGGTTCTCGCCTCAGCCCCGAGTGAGCTTCTTGTACGTGGCGCGGTGCGGACGGGCCGCGTCCGCACCGAGGCGCTCGACCTTGTTCTTCTCGTACGAGTCGAAGTTGCCCTCGAACCAGAACCACTTCGAGTCGCCCTCGTACGCCAGGATGTGGGTCGCCACTCGGTCCAGGAACCAACGGTCGTGGGAGACGACCACGGCCGCACCCGGGAACTCCAGCAGCGCGTTCTCCAAGGAGGACAGCGTTTCGACGTCGAGGTCGTTGGTGGGCTCGTCGAGGAGCAGGAGGTTGCCGCCCTGCTTCAGGGTGAGCGCGAGATTCAGTCGGTTGCGCTCACCGCCCGAGAGGATGCCCGCGGGCTTCTGCTGGTCCGGGCCCTTGAAGCCGAAGGCTGAGACATAGGCGCGCGACGGCATCTCGACCTGGCCGACGTTGATGTAGTCGAGTTCGTCGGAGACCACGGCCCACAGCGACTTCTTGGGGTCGATGTTGGCGCGGCTCTGGTCGACGTAGGAGATCTTGACCGTCTCGCCGACCTTGATGGCGCCGGAGTCGGGCTCCTCCAGCCCCTGGATCATCTTGAACAGCGTGGTCTTGCCGGCGCCGTTCGGGCCGATGATGCCGACGATGCCGTTGCGGGGCAGGGTGAAGCTGAGGTCGTCGATGAGGAGCTTGTCGCCGAAGCCCTTCGACAGGTTCTGGACCTCCACGACGACGCTGCCGAGCCGGGGGCCCGGCGGGATCTGGATCTCCTCGAAGTCCAGCTTCCGCATCTTGTCGGCCTCGGCCGCCATCTCCTCGTAGCGAGCGAGACGGGCCTTGGACTTGGCCTGGCGTCCCTTGGCGTTGGAGCGGACCCACTCCAACTCCTCCTTGAGCCGCTTGGCGCGCTTGGCGTCCTTCTGGCCCTCGACCTTGAGACGGGTCTGCTTGGTCTCCAGGTAGGTGGAGTAGTTGCCCTCGTAACCGATGGCCCGGCCGCGGTCGAGTTCGAGGATCCAGCCGGCGACGTTGTCGAGGAAGTACCGGTCGTGGGTGATGGCGACGACGGTGCCCGCGTACTGGGCGAGGTGGGCCTCAAGCCACTGCACGGACTCGGCGTCGAGGTGGTTCGTGGGCTCGTCGAGCAGCAGCAGGTCGGGGGCTTCCAGCAGCAGCTTGCACAGGGCGACGCGGCGCTTCTCACCACCGGAGAGGTTGGTGACGGGCCAGTCGCCGGGGGGGCAACCGAGGGCGTCCATCGCCTGCTCCAGCTGGGCGTCGAGGTCCCAGGCGTTGGCGTGGTCCAACTCCTCCTGGAGCTTGCCCATCTCGTCGAGCAGGGCGTCCGAGTAGTCCGTCGCCATCTGCTCGGCGATCTCGTTGAACCGGTCCAGCTTGCCCTTGATCTCGGCGACACCACCCTGGACGTTCTCCAGGACGGTCTTCGACTCGTCCAACGGCGGTTCCTGGAGCAGGATGCCGACCGTGTAGCCGGGCGAGAGGAACGCATCACCGTTGGAGGGCTGCTCCAATCCGGCCATGATCTTCAAGACGGTGGACTTACCGGCGCCGTTCGGGCCGACCACACCGATCTTCGCGCCGGGCAGGAAGCTCAGCGTCACGTCATCGAGGATGACCTTGTCGCCGTGCGCCTTGCGCGTCTTGCGCATCGTGTAGATGTACTCAGCCAAGAGAAACCGTCCGGCAAGAAGTGGATGGGCAGATACACCCCATCTTGCCGTACGTCCACCTGTGGAAGAAAACGAGTAGTCGGTGGGACGGGGGCGGGCGGGGTGCCGAGCGCCCGGCGGCACGGATTCCTTCTCACGGTCCCGCTGTGGTGGGGCCGGAGCGCTGGTTCCGACGCTGGCCGCCCGGCACCGGAACGTGCGGCCGGTGCAAAGGCGCAGCCCGCCATCGGAGCGTACGCCGCGTGCGGAGGGTCACCGCCCCGCCCCCATCGGGTGACCCGCTGTGTTCCCTCGTATGCCTGCGTACCTGTACCTGTACCTGTACTCGTACGGGCGCGGAGCCCGGGCGGGCTCGGCTCCGGACGACCGGTCGTCCGGCCCTGTGGGGGACGGGTCAGCTCGGGTCGGGGTCGCCGGTCCCGGGGGTCTTCTTCCTGCGCAGGAAGAAGACGGCACCGCCGCCGATCACCACGAAGGCGATGGCGACCCCGGCGATCACCGGGGTGTAGTTGGAGCCGCCCGTCGCGGCGAGGTCGCCTTCCAGGGTCGTCGACAGTCCGCCGGTCATGGGCCCGGCGGTCGTGGGCGGACCGGTCTGTGCGCCCTGGGCCTGTGCTGCTGTCTCGACGTCCGGCGCACCGGTGACCTTGCAGTCCAGGAGCCCTGAGAAGGTCTTCGAGAAGCCTCCGGGGCCCGTGACGACGAACTGGTAGGGCTGGTCCTCGAACACCGGGACGGTGACGGTCTTCGACGCCCCGGCCGGGACGGTGTGGGTGGTGCCCGCCACGTCCACGGTCAGCGGTGCGTCACCCTGGTTGCCCACGGTGACGTCGATGCCGCCATCGGCGCAGTTCTTCCGCGCGGAGACAGCGGGTATCGCGCCGGACTGCGCCCAGGTCGCCACGGCCGTGGCGGAGACCGTGGACTCGCTGGAACCGGCGAGGATCTGCGTCTGGCTCTTGCTCGACGCGGCGAACGCCCGGCCGACAGGTATGGACGTGGCCGCCTGAGCCGTCAGCTCGGCCGTTCCGTCGGGGGCGCCGGCGGGCACGTCGAAGTAGACCTTGCTGCCGTTGACCGCCGAGGCGATGGGCTGCCCGGCAAGATCCGTGATCTGGACGCCGCTGACGGCCGTGTCCGCGGGAGGGGCGATCGCGACGCGGTCCGCGTCGGTGCGAACGGTGACGGGGCCGATGCGACTGCCGCTCTTGCCGGACACGGCGCTCGGTTCGAGCGTGAGGGACGCCTGCGGCTCCCGAAGCTGCTTGGCCTTCTGGTGCAGCCAGTCCGCGAGCTTCTCGGCGGCGGGGTCGACCGCCACGACGTCGGCACCGTCCGAGTAGCGCCAGATGGCCACCTGGGTACCTGCCGCGGCCGTCTTCTGGGTGAGCGGACCGGTGTCGGCATCCTTCGCCAGCTCGGCCAGATCGTCGACCTGGGGATAGGAGTTCTGAAGTATCCAACGAATCTTGCCGGCGTTCTTGTTGACGCCCAGCGAAGTCTCGCTCCAGGAGGTCTCCAGATACTTCGCCTGGTCCTGGGTCGGGTTGTGGAGGTCGATGCAGTACGTCTTCAGTCGACCGCCACCGTCGACGGCGAGCTCGAAGACACCCGCCGGGACGGAATGGGCTTTGCCGTTGACCCGCAGTACGGCACGGTCGAAGGTCGTCAGTCCGTTGAGCGTGGCCACGGCCCCGCCCCGGTGCTGAGTGCTGTCATCGGCGACCGCAGCGCCCGCAGCGACGATGCCCCCCGTCGCAATGAATCCGGACACCAGGGCGACCGTCGCCAGACGACGTGCCGCCCTCTTGCCGACAGCGGACGCAGCGAACTTCGCAAACACAGCATTCCCCTTCGGGCGAGGCGCCGGTCGCGTGTGGCGCATGGCCCCGTGGTGACGCGTGGGGGAGTGCCTCGCCAGCAACTCAAGTGCCCCGTGAGTACTGGGGAATCCTAGAGAGGCACCGCCGCCCAGTCCCCCGCCAAAGGGTCAGATAAGCATTCCGAATCGGAATCGTTATCGCGGTCCTTGAGGCAGGTGACCGTTAGAGCAGGGACTTCCATTCCGCGTCAACGGATATTTACAACTCGCTTACAAAGCGGGGTCGGCAGTGTCCCCGGAGGCGAAGGCGGAACCTTGAATGCGCAGCGGACGAGAGCCCCATCAGCGATGGTTAACCAGGTGACGGAGGGTCTAGCCGCATCATGAAACGGACGAGGATCGGGGCGGCATGAGCACCCGTCTGAGCGGCCCGAACAGCCCTGACCTCGATCGCGCCGTCGGTCAACCCGCTCCTCGCCAGCACGCACCCGGCACCGAGCTCCGCACCCTCGCCGAGACGAATCAGGAATCCGGCGTTCGGCGTTCGGCGTTCGGCGTTCGGCGTTCGGCGTTCGGCGTTCGGCGTTCGGCGTTCGGCGTTCGGCGTTCGGCGTTCGGCGTTCGGCGTTCGGCTA